>JAKJFE010000010.1 GCA_022705045.1 Pseudomonadota bacterium
GCTCCAGGCGTTCGCGGTCGCTGCGGTCCAGCGAGCGCAGCACGGTGTCGGTGACGGTGTCGGGCAGGTCGTCGAAGAGGTCGGCGAGGTCGTCGATGTCCAGCGATTCCGCAGCCGCGACGATTTCGTCGTGATCCATGTCGCTGAGCAGGCTCTCGCGCACTTCCTCGCCGACGTGGACCAGGACTTCGCCATCGTCTTCGGCGTCGACCAGACCCCAGACCATCAGGCGCTTGGCCGGCGGGAGCGATTCGAGCAGGTTGCCGATTTCGGCCGGCGCCAGCGTGTTGACGAGCCGGCGCACCGGGCCGAGACGGCCCGAATCCAGCGCCTGCGACAGCGTCTTCATCTGCCGCGCGGCCTTGTCGATTTGTGCGAGTTCGGCCATGGCGCGCTCCGGGCGGGGTTCGAAACCGCCTCGACATTGCTGAAAAAGTCCCGCGATTATCGCGGCTTGGGCAAAATATGTCTCGTTTTGGTTGAGATCGTGTCCGGACCGGATTGGCGGCACTGTTACACAGTGCCACAATCGGCGGATGCATCGGGACACGGCTTTGGTCGAGGACGGCAGCGCAGGCGTTGAACGCACGCGCGCGCTGGAGCAGGCCGTGTTGCGCGAGTGCCTCGACACCATCGCGCGCGCCAATCAGCGTGGCGTCTGGCTGACCCTGATCCTGGCCCCGTTCGCGGCATGGCGGCTGGCGATGCACGCGCCGCCCCGACAGTTCTGGTGGTGGGCGGCGGTGATGGCCGCGATCGCCCTGTTCCGCGCCGCCGTGGGTCGCTGGTACCTGCGCCATCCGCCCGACGCGAGTCGGCTGCAATCGTGGCAACCGCGCTTCATGCTGATTGCCGCGCTGGTCGGCCTGGGTTGGAGTGCGCTGGCCTGGCCACTGATCGACATGAGTGGCGAAGTGCGCCTGCTCGTGTTCTGCGTGCTGATGGCGATTGCCGCCATCGGACTGTTCAGCTACCACGCCATGGCCGAAGCGTTCGCCGCGTTTCTGCTGCCGATTGTCGGTTCGATGCTCTACGCCGTGATCGCCGGCGATGTCGCGATGGCCCAGGAGGTGGCGATCATGGTGCCGCTGTTCGGCACGATCATGGTGGTCGGGTCGCGTCTCGTCAGCGCCAATGTCGCCGACGTGATCCGCGCGCGCTGGCGTGCCGACGAGTTGAGCCGCGCCGCGCGTGGCGCCAGCGAGGCCAAATCGCGATTCCTCGCCAGCATGAGCCACGAGATCCGCACGCCGATCAACGGCATGATGGGCATGGCGGAAATGCTGGCGAATGCGAATCTGCCGGCACCGCACGACCACTACGCGCGTTCGGTGCTCGGCGCCGGCGCCAGCCTGCTGGCAGTGGTCGACGACGTGCTGGATTTCGCCAAGATCCAGGCCAGCCAGCTCAGCCTGCGGGAAGCGCCGTGCGAGATCCGCAGCTGGCTCGACCGGGTCGTCCAGCCCTATGCGGCGCTGGCCGAGCGGCGTGGCCTGGAATTCGTCGCGTCGGTCGATACCGACCTGCCGCAACGGCTGGTGCTGGATGAACACCGCCTCGCGCAGTCGCTCGGCAACCTGTTGTCGAATGCATTGAAGTTCACCGAGCACGGTCATCTCGCGGTGACGCTGGCGCGTCAGGACGCGACCCATTGGGCGTTGCGCGTCACCGACTCCGGCATCGGCATCGGTGCCGAAGACCTGCGTCGCATCTTCGAACCGTTCACGCAGGTCGACGAGTCCTCGGGACGACGTTATGGCGGTACCGGGCTCGGGCTATCGATCGTGCGTCAGTTGACCGAATTGATGGGCGGCGATGTGCGCTGCGAGAGCCGGCCGCATTCGGGCAGCAGCTTCATCATCACCTTGCCTCTGGTCGCTGCGAGCGACGAGGTCGCCAGAAGCGACGCCGACGACCCAGTGGGCAACTTGCGTGGGCGCGTGCTGGTTGCCGAGGACAACGCGCTGAATCTCGAGATCACGCGCCTGTTCCTGGAGTCAATGGGACTGTCGGTCGTCACTGCCGGCGACGGCACCGAGGCGATCATGCAGCAGCAGGCGACGCAGCCGGATCTGATCCTGATGGACTGCGAGATGCCCGGCATCGATGGGCTGGAAGCGACGCGCCGCATTCGTGCCGACGCCCGCTTCCGACGCGTGCCCATCGTCGCACTGACTGCGCACGCACTGCCGGAAGACCGACAGGCCTGCCTCGACGCCGGCATGGACGACTACCTCTCCAAGCCCGTCGACCGCCTGCGTCTGTATCGCATGCTGCGGCAGTGGTTGCCGCAGGACGCCTAGAACACGACAGACTCGCCCGGACGCGCCAGGTTCACGCTGGCGCCGAAATCGCTGCGCAATTTTTTCGCGAACACTTCGCGGGCCTTGTCTTCGCCGTGCACCAGCCATACCGGCGGACGGTTCCTGATGGCGCCATACCATTCGGCGAGGCCGGCCTGGTCGGCGTGTGCGGACAGGCCGCCGACCGTGTGCATGGTCGCGTTGACCTTGATCTGCTCGCCGAAGATCTTCACGAACTTCGCGCCGTCGACGAGCTCTCGCCCGAGCGTGCCCGCGGCCTGGTAACCCGCGAAGACCACGTGGGTCGTGTTGCGCCAGAGCTGGTGCTTGAGGTGGTGGCGGATGCGGCCGCCGTTGCACATGCCGGAACCGGCGATGATGATCAGGCCGTTGCCGACACGGTTCAGTGCCATCGATTCCTGCAGGTTCGCGACCAGTTGCAGGTTCGGCAATCGGAACGGATGCACGCGGCCTTTCCAGACGCGTTTCGCTTCGTCATCGAACAGTTCCTGATGATCGTCGTAGACCTTCACGACCTTGGTCGCCATCGGGCTGTCGAGCACGATGCGGAAGCGGTCCAGTCCCCATTCGTCGAAATGCCGCGCGAACTGGTACAGGATTTCCTGGGTGCGCCCGACCGCGAAGGCGGGGATCAGGATGTTGCCGCCGCTGTCTCCGACATCGCGGAAGATTTCGCCGAGCTCGACCAGCGTGTCGTCGCGCGAGCGGTGGAGGCGGTCGCCATACGTGCTTTCGAGCATGACCAGATCCGCGTCCTCCACCGTGCTCGGATCGCGCAGGATCGGCGTGCCCTTGGGGCCGATGTCGCCCGAGAACACCAGCTTGCGCGTGCCATCGTCCTCGTCGGCCCAGAGTTCGACGATGGCCGCGCCGATGATGTGGCCGGCATCGCGCAGTCGGAAGCGCAAGCCCGGGAACAATTCGATCGTCTTGTCGTAATCGACGGCCTTCAGCTGACGCAGCACGTCCTCGACATCGCCTTCGTCGTACAACGGCTCCAGCGCTTTCAGTCCGCGCCGGGCGCGACGGCGGTTCTCGTATTCGACATCGGCTTCGGCCAGGCGCGCCGAGTCCTCGAGCATGATTTTGCTGAGGTCCTTGGTCGCGCGTTGCGTGTAGATCGGGCCGCGATAGCCGCGCTTGCGCAGCAGCGGCAGACGCCCGACGTGGTCGATGTGCGCGTGCGACAGGATCATCGCGTCGAGCTGGTTCAGGTCGAAGCCGAACTTGGCGGCGTTGCGTTTGTCCTCGTCGCGACCGGACTGGATCATGCCGCAGTCGAGCAGGATGCGTTTGCCCGCAGCCTCGACCAGATGGCAGGACCCGGTGACTTCGCCCGCCGCGCCAAAAAAGGTCAGCTTCATGCCGTGCTCCTTCACATGGGTTGAACCGTGCTCCGCATGCAGTGTCGCGTGACCGCTGTCACTTGGCAACGCAGGCGCAATCGCTAACGTGGCAGCCCCGCTACGAGGAACACCCATGATGCCGCACTTCCGTCCGCTGGCCGCCGCTGTCGCGCTGGCGCTGTCCTTCACTGTCCATGCCGCAGCGAACGAGCGTGGCATCGACAAGAACAACTTCGACACCTCGGTCGCGGCCTGCACCGACTTCTACCAGCACGCCAACGGCGGCTGGGAAAAGCACAATCCGATCCCGGCGGCGTATTCGTCCTGGGGCATGATGAACGAGTTGTCGGAACGCAACCTCGCCGTGCTGCACACCATTCTCGACGATGCCGCGAAAGCCAAGGCCAAGCCCGGTTCGACGCAGCAGAAGATCGGCGATTTCTATGCCTCGGCGATGGACGAGGCGGGCATCGAGCAAGCCGGCATCGTGCCGCTCAAGGCCGATCTCGCCGAGATCGCCGCACTCAAGGACCGCAAGGACCTGCTGGCACTGATCAATCGCTGGCACGCGAACGGGCTGAGCGTGCTGTTCGGTTTCGGCAAGGAAGCGGACCTGAAGAATTCGGCGATGAATATCGCCTACGCGACCCAGGGCGGACTCGGTCTGCCGGATCGCGACTACTACACCAAGGACGATGCCGACTCGAAAGCCTTGCGCGACAAGTACGTTGCCCACGTCGAGCGCATGCTGACGATGATCGGCACCGAAGCGAAGCAGGCCAAGGCCGATGCGGCCGCGATCATGGCGCTGGAAACGCGCCTCGCCAATGCGTCGCTGACCCAGCTCGACCTTCGTGATCCGAACAAGAGCTACAACGTCGTCGCACTCGATGCCGCCGCCAAGGCGACACCGAATTTCGACTGGAACGCGCTGCTCGCCGCCATCGGCCGCAAGGACATCACCACCTTCTCGCTGTCGCATCCGGCCTTCTTCGCCGAGATGGACAAGGCGTTGGCTGATACACCGGTCGCCACCTGGCAGGCGTATCTGCGCTGGCACCTGATCGACACCGCCGCGCCGTACCTGTCGAAGTCCTTCGTCGATGCCGATTTCGACTTTTCGGGTCGTACGCTGCGTGGTGCCAAGGAACTTCGTCCGCGCTGGAAGCGCGCCGTCGATGCGGTCAACGGCAATCTCGGTGAAGCGCTCGGTGAGCTGTTCGTCGTCAAGACCTTCCCGCCGGAAGCCAAGGCCGAGATGCAGACCCTGGTGCAGAACCTGCTGAAAGCACTGAAGCATCGCCTGCAGAACCTGGACTGGATGAGCGAAGCGACCAAGCAGGAAGCGATGGCCAAGTTCGCCACCTTCACGCCCAAGATCGGTTATCCGGACCAGTGGCGCGACTATTCCAAACTGGAGATCAAGAAGCAGCACTACTGGCACAACGTGCGCGCCGGCATCACCTTCGAGACGAAGCGCCAGTTCGCGCAGATCGGCCAGCCGGTCGACAAGGCCGAGTGGGGCATGCTGCCGCAGACGGTGAATGCGTATTACAACCCGCTCGCCAACGAGATCGTGTTCCCGGCCGCGATCCTGCAGCCGCCGTACTTCGACCTGAAGGCCGATGCGGCGCTGAACTACGGTGCGATCGGCGGCGTCATCGGCCACGAGATCATGCACGGCTTCGACGATCAGGGCAGCCAGTTTGATGCCAAAGGCAACCTGCGCATGTGGTGGACCGACGAGGACCGCGCCAAATTCAACGAGCGCACGGCGAAGCTGGTGAAGCAGTTCGATGGTTTCGTCGCGATCGACGACCTGCATGTCAACGGCCAGCTGACGCTCGGCGAAAACATCGGCGACCTCGGCGGCCTGCTGATCGCCTATGACGCCTGGCGCGCCGCGACCGAGAACCAGCGCCTGATGCCGATCGACGGCCTCACGCCGGACCAGCGTTTCTTCCACGGCTGGGCCCAGGGTTGGCGCCGCCAGCACACCGAACAGGACCTCAAGCTGCGTCTGAACACCGACGTGCACGCGCCGGCCAAGTTCCGCGTGCTTGGTCCGTACGCGAACATCGATGCGTTCGCGACGGCGTTCGAGTGCAAGCCCGGCGACAAGATGGTTGCGCGGCCGGACGAGAAGGTCGTGATCTGGTAATCGATCGCTTCAAGTGAATGGAACGACGGCGCCTGCGGGCGCCGTTTTTCTATCGCAGCATCGCCGCCCACAGCGGCAAGGTGACGAGCGACAGCACCGTGCCGTAGCCGACCAGTGCGGCAGCGAGCGATGGGGCGAGGCGGTGCGAGATCGCGAGTGCGCCGGCGGTGATCATCGGCGGCATCGCGGTTTCGAGAACGCTGACCGCAGCGCTGGTCGTGCTGTCATGGCGTAGCGCCATGAGTGCGAACACGGCCGCGGGCAACAGCGCGAGTTTGAGCGCGAGGCCGAGGCCGAGTGGCGCGATTTCGTCGCGAGGCAGGCGCAGTTTCAGGCTCAGGCCGACGGCGAGCACGGCAATCGGCAGCAAGGTGTCCGACAGTTTCGCGAGTGCGTTCGTGATCAGTGCCGGCGGTTCGGCCGGCATCAGCGTCAGGGCCAGCACCAGTGCGAGGAAGGGCGGAAAGCGCAGCACCTTGCGCAGCATCATCATCGGGGTGGGGCGTGCATCGCCGCCGTAGCGCGCGAGGATCCACAGCCCCCAGGTGGTCAGGATCAGGAACGACCCGAACTGGTCGTAGATGACGGCGTAGGGCAGGGCGTCGCGGCCGAGCAGGGCTTCGGTCAACGGGTAGCCCAGGAAGGAGGTGTTGCCGAGTGGCACACACAGCAGCAGCACGGCACGTTCTTCGTCGCGCAGTTTCAGCATGCGCGCCAGCGGCACGATCAGCGCGACGCTGAGCGCGAGCACCAGCCACGGCACCAGTGCGACGACGGCGATGTCGGCACTGAACTGCAGTTTCGGCACGAAGCGCAATACCGCCGCCGGCAGGCAGAGGTAGAGCGCGAACAGGTTCAGGACTTCGGCAGTGTTGTCCGGGAACAGCCGCAGGCGGGCGCAGCCGTAACCGAGCGCCAGCATCAGCAGGACGAACAACAGGGCGTCGAGGCTCATGCGCTTCGACGCCCTGGAGTGATGCTGGTCGCGCGTGCGATCAGCCGATCCAGCCCATTGAGCGGCCGGCCATGACCAGGCCCCAGGCGAGACCGCCGGCGGCCGGAATGGTCAGGATCCAGGCCCAGATGATGCGTTCGATGATCGTCCACTTCACCGCCTTCGGATTCTTCGCGAAGCCGACGCCCATGATCGCCGTCGAGATGCTGTGCGTGGTCGACACCGGCATGCCGAAGTGTGCGGCCACGGTGAGGATCGTCGCCGAACTGGTCTCCGCCGCGAAGCCGTCGATCGGATGCAGCTTGACCATCTTGTGGCCCAGCGTCTTGATGATGCGCCAGCCGCCCGCGGCGGTGCCCATCGCCATCACGATGGCGCAGGTGAACACGATCCAGGTGTCGATGTCGCCTTCCTTGCCGTTCGGATGCAGGAACGACAGCCACGACGGCAGGCCGTTCAGCGTGCCCGCGGCTTCGGCGCCGAAGATCGCCAGCGCGATGATGCCCATGGTCTTCTGCGCGTCGTTGGTGCCGTGCGCGAAGCCCATGTAGGCGGCCGAGGCGATCTGCGCCTTGCCGAAGAAGGCGTTGACCCAGCGCGGTCGCGAAATGCGCGCCAGCCAGCCGCCGGCACCATTCATCGTGCTGATGATGGCCATGAATCCGCCGATCATCACGACCCCGAGCGTGAAGCCGGCGATCGGCGAGGACACCATCGGCAACACGACCTTCCACAGGATGCCCTTGTTCTGGGTCCAGTCGCCGGCCGTTTGCGACCAGATCAGCGCGTCGAAATTGCCGTGTGCGGCGGCGATGGCGGCACCGCACAATCCGCCGACCAGCGCGTGGCTGGACGAGGACGGCAGGCCGAGCCACCACGTGATCAGGTTCCAGATGATGCCGCCGGTGAGCGCGCAGATCAGGATTTCCGAGGTGATGGCGACGACATTGGTGTCGACCAGGCCGGACGAGATCGTTTTCGCGACCGCAGTGCCGGCGAGTGCGCCGAGCAGGTTCATGCCGGCCGCCAGCACGACCGCCTGGCGCGGGGTCAGCACCTTGGTCGCGACGACGGTCGCGATCGAGTTCGCGGTGTCGTGGAAACCGTTGATGTATTCGAAGATCAGTGCGACCGCGATGACGGCCAGCAAGATCACAAGGGCAGTCGTCACGTGCGACCTCAGCTGTTCTTGAGGACGATGTGGTAGACGACGTTGCCGGCGTCACGGCAGCGGTCGATGGCCTTCTCGATGATCTCGAACAGGTCCTTGCGGATCAGGTAGCGCACCGGATCGGCTTCGTCCTTGTACAGCTCGCGATACAGGTCGAGGATCAGACGGTCGGCTTCGGATTCGATCGCCTGCAGCTCGTCGTACATGGCCTTGTAGGTCTCGATGGCCATGCCGCGACGCAGTTCGCGGACCATGCGCACGACTACGCCGGCCGCCTTTTCGAGCATCGCCGCGCGCGGCGCGAAGTCGACCTGGCCGACGCGGTCGGTGGTCAGGGCGTAACGCTCGGCGAACTTCTCGACCGCCTTCGGAATCTTGTACAGCGCGGCGCCGAGCGCCTCGATGTCTTCGCGCTCGATCGCGGTGACGAAGGTGTTGACCAGTTCATGGCTGATCTGCGCCGCCAGTTCCTTCTCGCGATTGCGGGTGCGGGTGAATTCTTCCAGCGATCCGCTCTTGCCCTGGTGGCCGAGCAGGGCGGTCAGGGCCTTGGTCGACTCGTGCGCGGCTTCCGCGGATTGTTCCAGCAGGCTGAAGAAGCGGTCGCCTTTTCCGAAGATGGTCTGCAGTGAAAACATGGTCTGGACTCGTGTCGTTGTATGGAAATCGGGGGCGCCGCATCGGGTGCCGAGCGGGCATAGGTTATGACCGATAGGTTACAGTCTGGTGACCGCGGCCGGTTCGGCCGGCCACAACCTGTCACGTCGCGCCGTTACGCTGTCGCCACATGCCTCCTCCCTCTCTTTCCGAAGCCCCACGCGCCCGCCAAGCCCGTCGCCGACACCTGCCGGGGGCGCTGCAGGGCTTGATCGCCATGCTAGGCTTCGCCGCCATTGCGTTGAGCGGACATTCGCTGCGGCGCCCGCTGCGCTGAACCCATGTCGCTTGAACTGACCATCGTCCTGCTCCTGATCCTGCTGAACGGCTTCTTCGCGTTGTCGGAGATGGCGGTCATGACCGCGCGCAAGACCCGTTTGCGCCAGCAGGCCGGCGAGAGTCGTGGTGCACGGGTGGCGCTGGAGCTGGCCGAGAAGCCCGAGCGTTTCCTGTCCTCGGTGCAGGTCTGGATCACGCTGATCGGCATCCTGACCGGTTATTTCGGCGGCGAATCGATCGCCACCGCCTTGCGCGACGAGCTCTCGCACATCCCGTGGATCGCCAAACATGCCGAACCGGTCAGCGTCGGCGTCAGCGTCACCATCATCCTGTTCGTGTCGGTGGTGCTCGGCGAACTGGTGCCCAAGCGCCTCGCGATCGTGCGGCCCGAGAAAGTCGCCAAGGCGGTCGCCATCCCCATGCGCTTTCTGGCGACTGCCGCGGCCCCGGCGGTGAGCCTGCTCAGCGTGACCACCGAGGCCCTGTTCAAACTGTTCCCGGTGAAACACGGCAACGACAACGACGTGACCGAGGAAGAAATCAAGATGCTGGTGGCGGAAAGCCACGAGCAGGGCGTGATCGACGTCGACGAACGCAACATGGTCAACCGCGTGCTGAACCTCGGCGACCGCACCGTCGACAGCCTGATGACGCCGCGCACGCGCATGGCCTGGCTGGACGCCGCGGCCTCGCTCGAGGACAACCTCGCGGTGCTGCGCGAGTCGCGGCATTCGCGGTATCCGGTATTTCGTGGCAGCGACCAGGACGTACTCGGCGTGGTCGAGACCAAGGCCATGGTCGCCGAACTCGCCTCGGGCAAAAAGCCGGAACTGTTCCGCGAATTGCAGTCGCCGCTGTTCGTGCCCGAAGCCGCCAAGGCCATGCAACTGCTCGAGCAGATGCGCGAGGGCGAGGCGGCACTGGCATTCGTGGTCGACGAATACGGCGATATCCAGGGCATGGTCACGATGGGTGATCTGATGGGCGCCGTGTTCGGCCGCCTTGCCCATGCCATCGAGGCCAATGAACAGCCCATCGTCCAGCGCAGCGACGGGTCCTGGTTCATCGACGGCAGCTTGCCGGTTCAGGACTTGCGCGAACTGCTCGGGCTCGACGAATTGCCGCACGAGGCCGACCAGGAATATCGCACCCTGGCCGGCATGTTCATGGCCCAGTTCGGACGCATTCCCGGGGTCGGCGAGCATTTCGCGTTCGGCGGCTTCCGCTTCGAAGTCGTCGATCTCGACGGCGCCCGCATCGACAAGGTGCTGGTCGGGTCCCTGCCACCTACGGAAACCGGCTGATGGGCTTGCTCAAGCGCACGCCTCGCCCCAAGCCGCCGCGGGTGTCCGAGTTGCTGGAAGCGACGCTGACCGCGTGGGACCAGGAGAAGATCGGCTTCGGGCAACTGGTCGATGCCATCCACGAGCGCGGTTTCGGCGCCCTGATCCTGCTCGCGGCCTTGCCCTGCATGATTCCGCTGCCGGTCGGGTTCATGGGTGGCATCTTCGGCACCTTGCTGAGCCTGATCGGCCTGCAGATGCTGATCGGTTTCGATCATCCGTGGATGCCCGGCTTCGTGCGCCGCATCCAGATCCCGAAGACCTCGGTCGCGAAGTTCGTGAAGGTGCTCGATCCGTGGCTGGAACGCATCGAGAAGCTGTGCAAGCCGAGCTGGACCTTCTTCCTGACCCGGCATGCGCATCGATTCACCGGATTCCTGCTGATCTTCCTCGGCATCGAACTGGCCTTGCCGGTCCCGATGACCAACATGCCGTTCGCGATCGCGATGATCGGCTACGCCATGGCCCTGCTCGAGCGCGATGGCCGTTGGCTGGCTGCGTTGTGGGCGGTCACCCTGATCCAGTTCGGTGCCGCGTTCTGGTTCGGCGACTGGGTGGTCATGCACCTCGGCGGGTTTGTCGAGAGCGTGCGCAACCTGTTCAGCTGAACGGTACGACGTTGGCCTGGCTGCGGTCGCCGTAGCGCTGGGCGATGATGCGCTCCACCAGTTTCTCGCTGTGCGCCGGTTCGCCGAACCAGTAGCCCTGGCCGAACGGGCATTCGAGCTGGCGCAACAGTTCGGCGAGTGCGGCTGATTCCACGCCTTCGGCGACCACGGTGATGTCGAGCGAGCGTGCCATCGCGATGATGGCGCTGGTCAGCGCGACGTCGTGGCGGTCGGTCATCAGGTCGGCGACGAAGCTGCGGTCGATCTTGACGCCCGACACCGGCACGCGGCGCAGATGATTCAAGCCCGAGAATCCGGTGCCGAAATCGTCCAGCCACAGCTTCACGCCGAGGCCGTGCAACGCCTCCAGTGTGGCGATGGCATCGGATTCGCCGTCGAGCAGCGAACTTTCGGTCAATTCCAGATGCAGCAGGTCCGCAGCCAGTCCGGTGTCAGCCAAGACTTCGGCGACCCGCGCCGGAAAGCGCGCATTGCGCAGTTGCTTGACCGAAACATTGACCGAGACGAAGGGGGCGCGTCCGGCGCTGCGCGGCCAGCGCACCGCGGTTTCGCAGGCGGTGCGCAGCGCGAAATCGCCGAGCGCGTCGATCAGTCCGACATCTTCGGCCACGCCGACGAACAGCGACGAGGGCACCAGTCCGCGTGTCGGATGGAACCAGCGCAGCAGCGCCTCGGCACCGTGGATGTGGCCGCTCTCGAAATCGATGATCGGCTGGTAGTGCAGCTTCAACTCGTCGTGGTCGATCGCGGCACGCAAGTCCTGCTCGATCGACAGGCGATCCTCGGCGAGACGCGTGAGGTAGTTGGTGAAATATCGCGCGCAGTTGCGGCCCTGGACCTTGGCCAGGTACATGGCGATGTCGCCGTTCTTGATCAGGCGCGACGCGTCCGCCGCATCTTCCGGGAACGAGGTGATGCCGATGCTGGCGCTGACGTGCAGCAGATGCTCGGCCACCTGCAGCGGAATGCGCAATGTCGACAGCAGCAGTTCGGCGATCTCGCCGGCCCGGCGGCGCACATCCGGTCCGGCCAGCAGCATGACGAATTCATCGCCGCCGAAGCGGGCGATGAAGCCTTGCCCGGCCGGATGTTCGTCGCGCAACACGTCACCGAAGCGGCGCGCGACCGCGGCCAGGATCTCGTCACCGACGTCGTGGCCGAGGGTGTCGTTGATGCGCTTGAAATCGTCGAGGTCGATGAACAGCAGGGCGAGCCCGCCATCGCCACCGGCCTGCGCTTTCTGGATCGCGTCGCCGATGCGTTGGCGCAGCGCGATGCGGTTCGGCAGGCCTGTCAGGGCGTCGATGCGCGCGATCTGCTGCAGTTCGCGCTCGAAGCCGACGAAGCGTTGTTCGACGCGGTCGAGTGCGCTGCATGCGTCGTCGTCCCCTGCGACCTGCGCATGTACCCGCGCGAGCTGGCGCAGGCGCGCATCGAGATGTTGTTGCGGCAGCACAAACCGGCGATCGCCGAACACCAGCAGCGCCAGTAAGCACGCCGATAGGCCCGCCAGCAACGCTGGATCAAGCCAGGACGGCGTTGCCGGCGCAATCGGCACGATCGTCGCCGGGCTACGCTTCAGGGCTAGGCGCAGGGTCGCGAGGCGCTGGTCGCCCAGCGCGATCGGATGCGCGACCTCGACGACACGATCGTCGACGAGCACGCTGACATCGGTCGCCGCGAACGCGCGCTCGGCGAGTGCGTCGTCGGGTCGTTGTCCGAAGCGGACGATGTCGTTGCTGCCGTCGTGGATGATGCGACCGTCGCGGTCGAGCAGCAGCACATAGGCGACATCATTGCGATTGAGACTGCCGACCAGGACTTCGCCGATGCGTTGCAGGTCGAAGAAATAGGTCGGATTGACCAGTGATTCGGCGAGCAGGTCGGCCGCCACGCGGGCACGCTCGGCCAAGGCTTCTTCGGTCAGGGTCGCTTCGCGTTGTGCCGCCGTGGCCGCCATGCGTTGCGTCTGCACGCGGTGCTGCCGCAGCCCGTAGGCCGACAACACCAGCGCCACCAGCGCGACCAGGCTGCCGAACAGCCACCAGCGTCGACGCAGGCTCATCGGTCGAGTTCCTTGCGCAACGGCAGGATGCGCGCATTCAGCGCGGTCAATGCGCGCTGCGTGTCGGCGTCGATGGCTTCAAAGCGTGCCGTCGCGAAATAGCCGCGCAACGCTTCCTGCGCTTCGGGCTGGCGGTCGAGGCCGAGCAAGGCGCTGCGCAGCGCATCGGCGACCGCGGTCGGCAGGTCGTGACGGATCAGTTCGATGGCGCGCGGCACGCTGTCGCTTTCGGCGATGACGCGGAAATCGCTACGGAAACTCGGCGGCATGCGTCGCGGATTGTCCCAGTCGAGATTGCTGAAGGCGCCGGCGTCGGCCAGACCCTTGTGCACCCAGGTGGCGATGTTGAGTTCCGAGCGCGCCAGCAGGAAGCCGACTTCGTCACCGCCCGGATGGTCATCCGGCGTGGCCAGTTCGGTCAGTGACAGGTGCGCGTCGAGCAGCGTGATCAACGGCAGGTAGAACGCACTCGTCGAGGATCGTGTCTGCAGCGCCAGACGCTTGCCGCGCAGGTCGGCCAGCGAGCGGATGCCGCTGTCGCGGCGCACGAACACCAGACTGCGGTAGACGTTGCGGTCCTCGCGCAGTGCGCGCAGGAAGGGCTGGGCGCCGGAGCGGCTCTGCAACTCCGCGGCCATCGCCGGTGTTTCGGTGACCCAGTCGACCCGCCCGCGACGCAGGTAGCCGGCCATCTGCTGCGGATCGCGCGCCAGCAGCACGGCACCCTCGCGGATGCCTTGCGCGGCGAGATAGGGCAGCACGACATCGAGCAGGCGCTTGAGCCGGACATAGTCGCCGCGCGGGTTGTCGGTGATGCGGCCGATCACGATGCGGTTCGGATTCAACGCATCCGCGAACACCGGCCATGCGCACAACAACGCCAACAGGAGCGCAAAGCATCTGCGTGGTTGCGCACCATGGGTGCGCGGCCTGTCGATCGCTGCCATCACTGGGGTCTGGTGTCCGTCGCCGGTGCGTCCACCGGGCAAAGATGGGTCGACCATAGCATGCGTCTTCACCGTGCCGGCGACCGCTCGTTCCCGCCTTTCACTTGTTGACGGCACCAGCGGCGAGCCGGGCCATGCGCTGCGCCTCGGCCAGGATGCCGCGCAGGATCATCACCTCGCGGCTGTCGAGGTCGGCACGGTGCAGCATGCGTCGGAGACGCTGCATCAAGTGACCATAGGGACGGCCCTTGAAGAAGTCGATCTCGGTCAGGGCTTCCTCGAAGTGCCCGAACATCCGCTCCATCTGTTCGATCGTGGCCGGCGGGTCTTCGCGAGGTTCGGCGGGTATGGCGGGTAGCGCCTGTTCGGTCAGCGCGGCGTTGCGGACGCAATAGGCCAGCACCTGCACGGCCTGTGCCAGGTTCAGCGAGCTGAAATCGGCCTCGGTCGGGATGTGCACGGCGGCGTCGCAGCGACTCAGGTCTTCGTTGGTCAGGCCGGTGCGTTCCGCGCCGAACACCAGGGCGACCGGACCGCGTCGGGTCTGCGTGACCAGTTCCTGCGCCGCCGCGGCCGGCTCGAACATCGGCAGGCGGATGTCGCGCAGTCGTGCGGTGCAGCCGACGGCATGCACGCAATCGGCGATGGCGTCGGTCAACGACTCGGCGATGCGCGCCTGTTCGAGCACGTCGTCGGCGCCGGCAGCGAGCGCGTTCGCGCGCTGGTCCGGAAACAGCTTAGGGCGCACCAGGGCGAGGTCGGACAGGCCCATGGTCTTCATCGCACGCGCGGCCGATCCGATGTTTTCGGGCAGGGCGGTGTCGACCAGGACGATGCGCACGGGGCGCAGGAATTCACGCAAGGACATCACGCTAGTCTAGCCCGCGGCTGAAGCCCGCGTCGCGCTTGGCTTTCGCGGCGTTGGCGGGTTTGTTACGCTGGCGGCCTTGCGCCCGGCCTCGTGCCGGGCTGTTCTTTCCCGGAGATACCATGCGAAACGGCGCCCTCAACATCGCCATCAAGGCCGCGCGCGCGGCTGGCAACGTCATCCTGCGTGCCTTGCCGAAGCGCGACAGTCTCGTCATCCACGAGAAGGCGCATCTCGATTTCGTCACCGAGGTCGACCGTCTCGCCGAAGCCGAGATCATCAAGGAACTGCGCCGCTCGTTCCCTTCGCATGGATTTCTCGGCGAAGAATCCGGCCAGGTCGGACCCACGAAGCAGCAGTGGGTGATCGATCCGCTCGACGGCACCAGCAACTTCCTGCGCGGTTTTCCGCATTTCTCGGTGTCGATCGCTTTCGTCGAGAAGGGCGAGCCGGTGCTCGGCGTCGTCTTCGATCCGCTGCGCGATGAACTGTTCACGGCAGAAAAAGGCCGCGGTGCGTTGCTGAACGATCGTCGCCTGCGTGTTGCGCCGCGCAAGGGCATCGACGGCGCGCTGATCGCCACCGGTTTCCCGTTCCGCCAGCGCAAGCTGTTCGACGACCACCTCGGCATGGTCAAGGCCTTGCTGAAGACCGGCGAGGACCTGCGCCGTACCGGTTCGGCCGCGCTGGATCTGGCTTATGTGGCCTGTGGCCGCTTCGATGCGTATTTCGAAATGGGCCTGCAGCCCTGGGACGTCGCCGCGGGAGCACTGCTGGTGCGCGAAGCGGGCGGCCAGGTCACCGACATGCGCGGCGGCGATGCCTTCATGGCGAATGGCCACATCGTTGCGGCCAATCTCAATGTCGGCGGCGAACTGCGTACGGCGATCGAGCCGTTTGTCGGCGGGTTGAACTGAGGCGCGCTCGTCGGATCCGTCGCTGCGCGACTTGATCCGACCTACGTTCGGTAAGATTTGCCGCGCATCATTGCCGCATTCTCAATGTAGGTCGGCTCAAGCGCAGCGGAGCCGACATCATGAAAAGAAAAGGCCGGGATCGCTCCCGGCCTTTTTTTCTTGCGCGATGTCGGGACGCGATTACGGACGACGCGCCAGATCCGAATCGTCCTTCGCACGCGGCAGCAGGTCGACGCGGGTCGTGCCCAGGATCAGCAGCAGCGGGCAGGCGACGAAGATCGAGGACAGCGTGCCGATGACGATACCGATGATCTGCGATTCGGCCATGCCCTTCAGCGCGGAACCACCGAAGAAGTACAGCGCCAGCACCGTCAGCAAGGCCACGAACGAGGTGATGATCGTACGCGACAGCGTCTGGTTGACCGAGCGGTTCAGCACTTCGTAGGGTTCGATGCGATGCAGGCTGCGGAAGTTTTCGCGGACGCGGTCGAACACGACGATGGTGTCGTTGATCGAATAACCCATCACCGACAGGATGCCGGCGAGCACGTTCAGGTCGAACTCCTTGCCGGTGATCGCGAAGTAGCCGACGCAGATGACCACGTCGTGCACGGTGGCGAGGATGGCCGCCGCCGCGAACTTCTTCTCGAATCGCACCGAGATGTAGACCAGGAAGGCGATGGCGACGAAGATCACCGCCCACACGCCCTGGCTGGCCAGTTCCTTGCCGACTTGGGGGCCGACGAAATCGGATCGGGTCAGCTTGGCGGTGTTGCCGGGCAGTTGTGCGGCGTCGACCACGGCGTCGCCGGTCTTGGTCGCATCGCTGCGGCTCTCCGACGGCTTGAGGCGGACCACGATGTCCTTGGACGTGCCGATGGACTGGACCACGGCGCTTTCGAAGCCGGCGGTCTCGAGGTGCTCACGCAGCGCCGGGACATCGACTTCCTTCTCGAACTTCAGTTCGACGACGGTGCCGCCGGTGAAGTCGAGTGCGAAATTGAGGCCGCGGGTGGCGAGGCCGCCGATGGCGACCACGAGCAGGGCGATGGCCATGCCGATCGACACCCTGCGCAGGCGCATGAAGTCGAACTTGCTGTCATAGGGAAACAGATTCACGTGCGGATCTCCGGATCAGATCGACAGGCGCGCAAGCTTGCTGCGGCCGCTGTAGAAGAGCGAGGCGATACCGCGCGACACCGACACCGCGGTGTACATCGAGGTGAGGATGCCGACCACCAGCGACACGGCGAAGCCCTGGATCGGGCCCGAGCCGAAGGCAAACATGGCGAGACCGCCGAGCAGGGCCGTCACGTTCGCGTCGAGAATGGTGCCCGAGGCCTTTTCGTAGCCGATGGCGATGCTGGCGAGCGGTGATGTGCCGGCGCGCAATTCCTCGCGGATGCGTTCGTTGATCAGCACGTTCGCGTCCACCGACATGCCCACCGTCAATGCGATGCCGGCGAGGCCGGGCAGGGTCAGGGTAGCGCCGAGCAGCGACATGATCGCGACCACCAGCAGCAGGTTCAGCAGCACCGACAGGTTGGTGACGACGCCGAACATCTTGTAGTAGATGACGAAGAAGGCCATCACGAACAGGAACGAGTAGAACACCGCCTTGGTGCCGGCTTCGATGTTGTCGCGGCCGAGGCTCGGGCCGATGACGCGTTCCTGCACGATGTAGATCGGTGCCGACAGCGAGCCGGACTTGATCAGCAGGGCGAGATCGTCGGCTTCCTTGCGTTCCAGTCCGGTCGTCTGGAAATTCTTGCCGAACGGTTCGCGGATGTTCGCGACGCTGATGACTTCTTCCTTCACCCGCGGCGTGATCACGTCCTTGCCATCGACCTTCTTCTTTTCCATCACGGTTTCGATGTAGACGACGGCGAGCGGGCGACCGACGTTCTCTTCGGTCACGCGCAGCATCTTGCGACCGCCGGCGTCGTTCAGCAGGATCGAGACCGCCGGCGTGCCGCTCTCGGGATCGATGACGCTGGTGGCGCGCACGATCTCGTCGCCCTGGGCGATGACCTGGCGCTTCAGCAGGACCGGCTGGCCGGTACGCGTGAAGTACAGCTTGGAGCCGGCCGGCGCGCGACCGGTCTGCAGCACGTCCTGGATGCGACCTTCGTTCTCGTAGTCGGACAGGCGGTATTCCAGCGTTGCCGTGGCGCCGAGGATTTCCTTGGCCTTGGCGGTGTCCTGGATGCCGGGCAGCTGGATCGAGATGCGCGATGCACCCTGGCGCTGGATCACCGGTTCGGCCACCTTCAGCGCGTTGACGCGATTGCGCAGCGTCGACAGGTTCTGATCGATGACCTGGTCCATGGCCGCGGTGCGCACTTCCGGCGGCATCTTGACCGACATCGGGAAGCTGTCGGCCGATCCCGGCAGGTCGAGCAGTTGCGCGCCCACCGCCAGCGTCGCGATTTCGCCCGCGGCCTTCTTGCGGTCGTCGGCACTGCGCAGCGTGACCAGCACGCCGTCACCCGAACGCGAGGCGGAACCGCGCAGGTTCTTGTCGCGCAGCATGGTCTTGATTTCTTCGGCCAGGCGCTCGTCGGCGGCTTCGGCAACGGCCTTGCCGTCGACTTCCATCAGGAAGTTCACGCCGCCCTGCAGGTCGAGACCGAGGGTCATGGGCTTGGCGTGGATCGCGGTCAGCCAGTCCGGCACGGTCGAGGCCAGGTTCAGCGCCACCGAGTATTCGGTGCCGAGCGATTCGGTCAGCAGTTCCGCGGCCTTGGACTGCGCGTCGCCGTCCAGCAGTCGAACCAGCAGGCGGTCGCCTTCCAGCTCGATCGACTTGATGGCGACGTTGGCGCGCTCGAGGTCGCCAGCGACCTTGTCCTTGGTCGCCGCGTCGAGCACGGCATTGCCGGTCGACGAGATCTGCACCGCCGGGTCCTGGCGGTAGATGTTCGGCAGCGAGTAGAGCAGGGCGAAGACCAGCACCACGAGGATGATGGCCTTCTTCCACAGCGGATATTCAAGGGTCATTGCAGGATTCCCTGTGCGTGGTGCGGCTTACGCCGACTTGATGGTGCCCTTCGGCAGCACGGCGGTGATGGCGTGCTTCTGCACCTTGATCTCGAGCTTGTCGGCGATCTCGATGGTGATGAAGGCGTCGCTCAGGTCGGTGACGCGGCCGAGGATGCCACCCGAGGTCACGACCTCGTCGCCCTTGGCGAGGGCGCCGAGCATGTTGCGGTGTTCCTTCGCGCGCTTCATCTGCGGGCGGATGGCGATGAAATAGAAGATCGCGAAGAACACGACCATCATGATCAGCGGCGAAATCGGGTCGGCAGCGGCACCGCCCGCCGCCTGTGCGTGGGCGTCGGAAATCAGGAAGCTCATGGGTCTCTTCTCGTTGGAAGTACCGGACGTGGGGACGGCCCGGCACAAAAAAAGGCGGCGGATTATGCCACAGCCTGATGGCAGCGCGGCCTGCGGGCCGGTGGCAGCAGCCTCATTGCCCGCAGGAGCAGCCTCCCCGCCAGTGGGAGCGGCCTCCGTGCCGCGATCTTTCCCCTCAGACCGCGTCCGCCCCTAGATTGATCAGCCGCTCCAGGTTGTCGGCCAGTCGCCCGATTTCCTCGACCAAGGCATCGACTTCGGCGGCCACGAGGCCGTCGTAGGGGCGGTTCTCGCACAGGTGCAGGTAGGGCACGCCATCGAGGTCGCTGACCGCGAGGTAGCCGACGCGTTGTTCCCAGTTGAAGCGCAACGAACGCTTGGCGTCCGACTTGGCGAGCGGCGCGATCGGCGTCGAGATGCGCAGGTAACGACGGCCACCTTCGGTTTCGAGGTCGCCGAGGAAAAGGCCCTGGCGGCGCTCCTCGTCGATGTCGATGTCGAACGCGATCTGGTACGGCTCGCTGGCGGTGAGGGCAAAACGTGCGCCCAGATGGGCACGGACATCTTCGAAACTGCGCATGGTCGTTCTCCAATCCGATGCGCTTATGCTAACGCCGTGGGCAACGACGCCGCCATCGCCGCAATCCTCGCCACCGTGCGCCGCATTCCTGCGGGGCGCGTCACCAGTTATGGCGAAGTCGCCGCGCGCGCCGGCCTCAAGGGCCGCGCCCGCATGGTCGGCCGCGTCCTCGGCCTCGCTCCCGAGCACGATCCGCTCCCGTGGTTCCGCGTCCTCAAGTCCGACGGCCGCATCGCCTTTCCCGTCGGCAGCGACGCGTTCAAGGAGCAGGCCAGGCGCCTGCGCAAGGAAGGCGTCAAAGTCTCCCGAGACGGTCGCGTCGATCGCTCGACCTATGGCTGGTCGAGCGATCAATCGCTGGACGCGTTGTTGTGGGGATAGGCCCGAGTCCTCATTCGAAGCCGTTGGCGAACACCTCATCGGGAATCATGTAGATGCCGAAGGCGAGCGAGAATGGCGTGTGCAGGCCAGTTGTCGGGCCGCCAATGATGCGCGTCGGTGTCGTGTCGCCGTTCGCGTTGGCCGGGAACACGCGCACATCCTGCGGCGCGCTGTTGGCGACGAAGATTTCGTTGTCGCGAACCGCGATGTCGAGAGGCAAGCTCAATCCCGTAGTGCTGCCGCCCAGCGTGCGGACCGGTGCGCTGTCGCCATCGGCGCTGCGCGGCCAGACCAGAATCCGCGAATCGTAGTATTGGCAAACGAACAATTCGGTCGGCGTCGCCGCGAGACCGAGATTGCAGCAGCCCAGTCCGGTGCTCGTGCCGGCCAGATGGCGCAGTGGCGCAGCGGCGCCGCTGGCATTGCGATCGAAGGCGTAAACAGAACTGGCGTCGGTGAAGTCGCGGGCGACGAAGAGTTCATCGCCATCCTGTTCGATGGCGTAGGCACCGGTCATGGCATCGATGCTGCGCAATGGCGCGACATCGCCAGTGGCGGAAGCGTCGAAGACACTGACCGGGCCGCTGCTGGATGATGCATAGAGCTCAGCCCCTGACAGGTCGATGCCGTACACGCCGCCGAGCGTCGTGTTGGGTCCGGTGATCGTGCGTACCGGCGGGATGTTGCCAAGCGTGCCCATCGGGTAGGCGCGGATCGATTGTCCGCTGCCGCTTGCGACATAGAGGTGGTCGCTGTCGAACGCGACGCTGCGCACGTCGGCCAAGCCGGTATTCGCGCCCGACAGCGATGCGACCGGCGCGACGTCACCGTTCGCATCGATCGGAAAGAACCTGACCGATGGGTTGCCGACATCGCCGACCGCGACCACTTCCACCGGCGTGCCGGCTTCGAGGCGCAGGTTGTCGAAAAGCGTGCCCGGCGCAGCGTTGTCGTACAGGCCGACGCGACCGCGCAGGAAGTCCGTGCCGGGTGGATTCGTCACGGTGGTCAAGTCGAGCGTGCTGGTCGCGACCGGCGCGCCGTTGACGTAAGCGCGCAGGATCGGTCCGTGGCCGGTCACGCGGATGCGGTTTGCGCCGCTGCCAAGCGCGGGCGAGATCCAGGCGAAGCCGTGAATGGTCCAGGGTCCCGTCACCGGGTCGGCAATCACATGCCAGTACATGCGATTGGCGAAGACCACCAGCAATACGCCGGAGGTCGCGTCGGCGTTGGCGCGCAGCCACAGGCCGCCATCCACGGGCTGGATCAGATCGACTTCGATGCTGAAGTCCGACAGGTCGTAGGGCAGCAAGGCCGCCGTGACCGGCGAGCTTCCGGGCTGCTGTGCCGCGTAGGTGCCGTCGCTCGCAATCCAGTTGCCGCGCACGCTTGTCCACGGCAGTTGTTGGCCTTGGTCAAAGTTGTCGCGCCATGTCGACTCTGCTGCTGCGACGCCAGTCGCGATGAGCAGAGCAGCGGCAGCGAGCCGGCGGAGACTGCAAGTCAAATGCGACATGGCGATGCTCCATCGAACCGAGGGCGATGTGATCAAGTTAGACCTGATCACCGCTCCGGCGATTGACCCGGATCAATCGAGAGACGAAGCGACGTTTGCATTGCAATTTGCTGTGCACGCAGGCTTGGTGGAGAGGCCGGCGCGTTCTGCCCGGCGTCGACACTGCCATGCACTGCCGCGGTTCGTCGGCGGGCCGCTCGGTCGTGATCGGCCTCGACACCAATGTCCACGTCCGTCATCTGGCCCAGGATGATCCCAAACAGTCGGTCGTTGCCACGCGCTTCATCGAAGCGCTGACATCGGGGTAGCCCGGCTTCGTCTCACACATCACCTGCGATCAGAACGCCGCGAAGCGCGTAGGCATGACGCTATTGAAGTGAAAGACGACGGCCACATCGACCTCGCCACCTGCGGCTGGTCGAGCGATCCATCGCTGGATGCGTTGTTGTGGGGTTGATGGAAGTATCTCGCGGATACGCTAGCTGCCGACATCAGCGTATTGTGCCTGTAGTCGCTCGCGCGCCCGCTCCAAGATAATGCCCGACGCATCGTCCGGATGGCACGGCTCGTCGCCGCAGACAGACTCGAGCAGTCGGGAGTTGCCATCATTCCACAGGCCGAACTGATCCCTGACCGATATGCCCAGTCCGAGGTATAGGTCGAGCAGTTCTTCATCGTCGAGCCCAGCCAATTTGCGACGATCCTCCTCGGAAAGGCTCTCGATCAGTGTGACCACCGCGTCCTCGGTGTCGACTGGCCAGTTCAACAAGGCAGGCAGTCCCCAGTACTTGAATACGGAAATGCCGATCAGTGCAGCGAATGCGAGCACGCCGACGGTCGCCCTCGATCGCTGCTCGTCGGGCACTGTCGCTGGTCGGAGGAAGTTCGCGATGCGGCCCCGAAACAACAGCGCGATCATGATCCAGCAGAGAACCGCAAACAGCCACCACGGCCATTTGAAAGTGCACACATCGAGCAGGCTTGCTTCCTCGCCTTGCTCTCTCATCAGTTGAAGTAGACGGTAGACCTCCCAGAACGGAATGCTGCTTAGGGCCAGCAGGCCGAGCACCACTGGCCAGCGCCCCAGCGCGAAGCCCTTGAAAAGCAAACAAGCGGCAGCGCCGGCGACCGCAACCATCATCGCAGCCAGCGGCCAGTCTGCGACCCACCAGGCAGTCATGGCGCAAATCGGCAGGAAAGCGATGACAAACAGCGTAAGCAGCCAAGGCCGCTTCATGATTCGTGCCGTCGCCGAGTTTCGGAACTTTTCTCACCGGGATCAGAAAATCATCGCCGCCATCTGTTTGCGGGTGCGGCTGACGAGGTCGGGGTCGTCGATGAGGGCGAAGGCGGTGATCAGGGATTTGCGGCCGAGGTCGTCGTCGAATTTGCGGTCGGCGCGCATGATCGCGAGGAAGCATTCGAGTGCGGCTTCCTGGTCGCCAGCGAGCAGACGACGCACGCCGAGTTGATGGCGGGCGCGGTGGTTGTTCGGGTTGGCGGTGAGTTCGATGGCGAGTTCGGATTCACCCGGCGCGCCGTGCAGCGCCTTCGCGAAATCGAGTTGCGCACGGGCGCGTTTGGCGCGGTCGTCGGTGGCGAGGTTGGCGGGCAGGCCGTCGAGTTCGATCTCGGCTTCGCGCGCATGGCCGGCCTGCAGCAGCGTGGCGATCAGGTCGAGACGCAGTTCGGGTTTGTCGGGTGAGGACAGCATCAGCGAACGCGCCGCTTCCACTTGTTCTTCGGGCGACAGGCTGAGTTCGATCGTCTCCGGTTCGATCTCGGTCGCCACGGCCTCCATCGGCACGATGCCATGGTGCGCGAGGAACTGGCGCAACTGGCCTTCGGGCAGCGCGCCCGGGAAGCCGTCGACGATCTGCCCACCCTTGACCAGCATCACCGTCGGCACCGAACGGATCTGGAAGTAGCCGGCCAGCTGCTGTTCCTTGTCGACATCGACCTTGGCCAGCAGGAAACCGCCGTTGAACTCGTCGGCCAGCTTTTCGAGGATCGGGCCGAGTGTTTTGCACGGACCGCACCAGGTCGCCCAGAAATCGACCAGGACCGGGGTTTCCTGCGACTTCATCAGGACCGTGGTTTCGAAACCTTCGACGCCGGCGTCGAAAACGTAGGGGCTCGTGCTCATGGGAGTTCCGTGCGTGGACTGGAAGGGCGATATGGTCGTTCGACGTGTGGAATCAAGGCTCAGGGCGACGCGTAGACGACGCCGTCCTTCATCACGAATGCGACTCGTTCGGTGACGCGGATGTCGTCGAGCGGGTTGCCCGGCACCGCGACGATGTCGGCGCGCTTGCCGACCTCCAGCGTGCCCTGGTCGGCCGACACGCCGAGGATCTTCGCCGGCACCACGGTCGCGGCCTGCAAGGCCTGCATCGGGGTCACGCCGGCCTGCACCATCAGCGCGAATTCGCGCGCGTTCTGGCCATGCGGCGACACGCCGGAATCGGTACCGAAGGCGTAGGGCACGCCGGCCTTCACGGCCTTGGCGAAGGTGTCCGAGATCTGCGCGCCGACGCGCGCCGCCTTGGGCTGGATCACCGCCGGGAACCAGCCCGGTTCCTTCGACTTCTCGCTGACATAGGCGCCGGCGATCAGGGTCGGCACCAGGTAGGTGCCGCGCTGCTTCATCATCAGAAACACCTGATCGTCGGCATAGGTGCCGTGTTCGATGGTGTGCACGCCGGCGAGGATGGCGCGCTTCATGCCTTCGGCGCCGTGCGCGTGCGCGGCCACATGGAAGCCGTAGTCGCGTGCGGTGTGCACGATGCTCTGGATTTCCTCGAGCGTGAACTGGGCGTTGTCGGCCGATTTCGCGTAGGACAACACCCCGCCGGTGGCGGTGATCTTGATCAGGTCGGCGCCTTCCTTGTAACGCTGGCGAACGGCCTTGCGCGCCTCGTCGACGCTGTCGACGACGCCGTCTTCGGGCTGCGGATAGCCCAGTGCTTCGGTCAGGCGGGCATTGATGCCGTTGCGCGGATCGGCATGGCCGCCGGTGGTGCCGATGGCCTTGCCGGCCGCGAAGATGCGCGGACCCTTGAGCCAGCCGCTGTGGATGGCGTTGCGCAGGCTGATGGCGACGCCGTCGCCCGAACCGAGATCGCGCACGGTCGTGAAGCCGGCGCGCAGGGTGCGTTCGGCATAGACGCTGCCGCGCAGCGCGAAGTCGGCGCTGTTCAGGCGGAAGCCTTCCGAATACGACTCCTTGTTCTGTTCGCCGGACAGATGCACATGCAGGTCGGTCCAGCCCGGCGTGCAGGTCAGGCCGTCGAGCTTGCGGTACGCGTGTTCACCATCCCATCCGGTCAGGGCACCCACCGCTTTCGATGCTTTCCATTCGCTTCCGCCGCCGGGCAGCACGTCGGCGATGCGGCCATCGATGACGACATAGGCGGTGCGGCCGAGCATCTGGCCGGCGCGTACATCGACAGCGCGTTCACAGTCGATCACCTGCACGCGTTCGACGGCCGCGGTAGCGCAGGACAGGGCAAGCAGAACGGCGGTGGCGAGCAGGCGCATGGGTCGACTCCTGACGAAAGTCCGGCAGTGTAGCCAAGCGCCCGTCGATTCGGTTGCCGCCCGGAAAGCCGCTGCGCTAGTCTGGCCGTCATTTCCCTTTGAGTGATGCGCCCCGCGGCGCAGCCCGAGCATGCACGAGCATTACGACCCGAAATCGATCGAAGCCGCCGCACAGGCGTACTGGGCGCGCACCCGCGCCTACGAAGTCAAGGAAGACCGCAGCAAACCGAAGTATTTCTGCCTGTCGATGCTGCCGTACCCGTCCGGTGCGCTGCACATGGGCCATGTGCGCAACTACACCATCGGCGACGTCATCAGCCGCTTCCAGCGCATGAATGGCAAGAACGTGCTGCAGCCGATGGGCTGGGACGCGTTCGGCCTGCCCGCCGAGAACGCGGCGATCAAGAACAACACCGCGCCGGCGAAGTGGACCTACGCCAACATCGAGCATATGCGCGGGCAGTTGCAGGCGCTCGGTTATGCGATCGACTGGACCCGCGAATTCGCGACCTGCCGCCCGGACTACTACCGCTGGGAACAGCTGTTCTTCACGCGCCTGTTCATGCGTGGCCTGGTCTATCGCCGCAACTCGGTGGTGAACTGGGACCCGGTGGATGAAACCGTGCTCGCCAACGAGCAGGTCATCGATGGCCGCGGCTGGCGCTCAGGCGCGGTCGTCGAACGCCGCGAGATCCCGCAGTGGTTCTTCAAGATCACGGCCTACGCCGAGGAGCTGCTGAACGAACTCGATCGCCTGCCGGGTTGGCCGGAAGCGGTCAAGACCATGCAGCGCAACTGGATCGGGCGCTCGGAAGGCCTGGAGATCGATTTCGCGGTGGAAGGCGAGTCGACGCCGCTGCGCGTCTACACCACGCGCCCAGATACCTTGATGGGCGTGACCTTCGTCTCGGTGGCAGCCGAACATCCGCTGGCGATCAAGGCCGCGCAGACCAATCTCGAACTCGCCGCCTTCATCGAGGAATGCCGCCACGGTGGCACCGCCGAAGCCGACCTGGAAACTCAGGAAAAACGCGGCGTGGCGACTGGCGTGTACGCCGTGCATCCGATCAGCGGCGAACGCGTGCCGGTCTGGGTCGCGAATTTCGTGCTGATGGGTTACGGCACCGGCGCGGTGATGGCCGTGCCCGGTCACGACGAACGCGACCACGAGTTCGCGAAGAAATACGACCTGCCGATCAAGCAGGTGATCCGCCCGCTCGACGGCGGCGACATCGACGTGCAGGCCGCGGCCTATACCGAACACGGCCTGCTGCTGAACTCCGGTGCCTACGACGGCATGACCTTCGAGCAGAGCTTCAAGGCCATCGCCGAGCGCCTGGAGAAGTGCAAGGCCGGGGCGCGCAAGGTGAACTACCGCCTGCGCAACTGGGGCGTCAGCCGCCAGCGTTACTGGGGCTGCCCGATTCCCATCATCTACTGCCCGAAATGCGAAGCGGTGCCGGTGCCGGAAGACCAGTTGCCGGTCGTGCTGCCGGAAGACGTGGCCTTCTCGGGCGTGAAGTCGCCGATCAAGGCCGATCCGGACTGGCGCAAGACCACCTGCCCGCAATGCGGCGGTGCGGCCGAACGCGAGACCGACACCTTCGACACCTTCATGGAGTCGAGCTGGTACTACGCCCGTTACACCTCGCCGGGCGCAACCGACCTGGTCGACGAACGCGCGAACTACTGGCTGCCGGTCGACCAGTACATCGGCGGCATCGAACACGCCATCCTGCACCTGCTGTATTTCCGCTTCTTCCACAAGCTGATGCGCGACGCCGGCCTGGTGCAGTCGGACGAACCGGCGACCAACCTGCTGTGCCAGGGCATGGTCGTGGCCGAGACCTTCTTCCGCGAAGCGGCGAATGGCGGCAAGGACTGGTTCAATCCGGCCGATGTCGAGATCGAACGCGATGAACGCGGACGCATCCTTGGTGCGAAGCTCGCGGCCGATGGCCTGCCGGTGCAGATCGGTGGCACCGAGAAGATGTCGAAGTCGAAGAACAACGGCGTCGATCCGCAGATCATGATCGATCGCTACGGCGCCGACACCGTGCGCCTGTTCTCGATGTTCGCGGCGCCGCCGGAAATGTCGCTGGACTGGAACGAGTCGGGCGTCGAAGGCATGGCGCGCTTCCTGCGCCGTCTGTGGGCGGGTGTGCAGGCGCATGTCGCCGCTGGCCCGGCGCCAGTGCTCGACGCCGCGGCGTTGAATGCCGACCAGAAGACGTTGCGCCGCAAGCTGCACGAAACCATCGCGAAAGTGGGCGACGACCTCGGTCGCCGCCACACCTTCAACACCGCCATCGCCGCGATCATGGAACTGATGAATGCGATCGCGAAGTTCGACGACAGCTCGGACGCGGCGCGCGCCGTGCGCCAGGAGGCCTGGACCGCGATCGCGCTGATGCTGAATCCGATCGTGCCGCACACCTCGCACGCGTTGTGGCAGGCGCTCGGTCATGCCGAGACGCAGATCGACGACCAGCCCTGGCCGAAAGCCGACGATGCGGCGCTGGTGCGCGATTCGGTCGTGCTCGCGGTGCAGGTCAACGGCAAGTTGCGCGGCCAGATCGAAGTGCCGGCGAACGCCTCGAAGGAAGACGCCGAAGCCGCCGCGCGCAACGATGCCACCGTGCAGAAATTCCTCGACGGCGTGACCATCCGCAAGGTCATCGTCGTGCCCGGCAAGATCGTCAACATCGTGGCGAGCTGACATGCGTATCGTCCTGCTCGCCGTGCTGATGTCGCTCACCGCCTGCGGTTTCCACCTGCGCGAACAGGCGGTGCTGCCGGCGGCGCTGCAGGAACTGCGTATCGAAGTGGCCGATCCGTTCAGTCCGATCGGCCAGGAACTCGGGCGCGCGCTGCAACGCGCCGGCGCGACCTTGCATGACGACGCCGCGGACAAGGTCGCGGTGCTGCGCGTGCTGAGCGATGCGCTGAACACGGTACCGCTGTCGGTCAGCGGCACGGCGCGCGTGCAGGAATATCAGGTCGTGCATCGTGTCGAATTCGAAGTCGTGGACGCCGAAGGCAAGGTGCTGCTGCCGCGCGAGGCGATCGAACGTCGCCGCGATTACCGTTTCGACGAAACCCAGGCGCTCGGCGCGGCCGCCGAAGATGAACTGGCGCGCAAGGAACTGCGCCGCGACACGCTGGCTGCGCTGCTGCGGCGGGTCGAAGCGATCCGCTGATGAGCGCCGCCGCGCAATTCGCGAGCCGCATCGCGAAGGCGGCGGAACTGAAGCCGGTGTACCTGATCGCCGGCGAAGAGCACCTGCTGGTGATCGAAGCCGCCGACGCGCTGCGGGCACGGGCCCGCGAACTCGGCTACAGCGAACGCGAAGTCCATGACGTCGAGTCGGGATTCGACTGGAACGACCTCGCGCGTTCCGGCGCGGCGATGTCGCTGTTCGCGTCGCAGCGCCTGATCGAGCTGCGCCTGCCGACCGGCAAACCGGGCACCGAAGGTTCGGAAGCGATCCAGGAATGGTGCGAACGTGCGCTGTCCGATTGCGTGTTGCTGATCACCTGCACGCAGTGGAGCAAGAAGCAGGAAGGCAAGTGGACGCAGGCGGTCGAACGCGCCGGCGTGTTCCTGCCGCTGTGGCCGCTGAAGCGGGACGAACTGCCGGGCTGGGTGCAGTCGCGTGCAGCGTCGCGCGCGGTGCAACTGACGCCGGACGCGGTCGATGCACTGGTGCGGCGCACCGAAGGCAATCTGCTGGCCTGCGCGCAGGAGATCGACAAGCTGGCCTTGCTGGCAGACGGTCGCCGTGTTGGCGAAGCGGAACTGGAAGATCTGGTCGCCGATTCGGCACGCTTCGACGTCTTCGGCATGGTCGAAGCCGCCTTCGCCGGCGACGGCGCGCGTGCGCGGCGCATGTTGTCCTCGCTGCGCGCCGAAGGTGAAGCACCAGCCACGCTGATGGCCTGGCTGCTGTCGAATCTGCAGGCGGCGGCGCGGCTGTCGCAATTGCCGCGTGCCCAGCAGTCCAGCGCATTCCGAACCGAAGGCATCTGGGGCACGCGTGATGCCGCGTTCCGCAAGGCCTTGGCACGCGGCGATGCACGTTTCTGGGAACTTCGACTGGCCGAAGCGGCACGCGTCGACCGGCTCGCGAAAGGGCGCGGCGTCGACGATCCCTTTGTCGCACTGGAACGCCTGTTGTTGCGCATCAGCGATGCGCGCGCCGGCAAACGCATGGTGGCCTGATGACCCGACTCAACGCGATCTTCGGCGGCACCTTCGATCCCGTGCATCTCGGGCATTTGCGCGTTGCGCTCGAAATCAGCGAGGCGCTGGACGCCGATGTGCGCCTGCTGCCGGCGCCGGTGCCGCCGCATCGCCCGCAGCCGCTGGCCTCGGCTGAGCAGCGCATGGCCATGCTCGAACTGGGCCTTGCTGGTTGTGCCCGCCTGCATGCGGACGATCGCGAACTGCGGCGCGATGGCCCCAGTTACAGCGTCGACACGCTGGCCGAACTGCGGGCCGAACTCGGTGTCGATGCGCCGCTCGTGCTCTGCGTCGGTGCCGACGCGTTCGCAGGCTTCGCGAGCTGGCATCGTTACGAACACATCTTCGAACTCTCGCACGTGCTGGTGCTGACGCGACCTGGCGCGGCCGATCGTGTCGCCTGGCCGGAACCCTTGCGCGCACAGGCCGTGGCGCGACGCGGCGCATTGGCGCAATTGAGCGAATCGCCGGCCGGTCGCATCGCCGAACTCGCGGTAACGCCGCTGGCGATCTCGGCGACGGCGGTGCGTACCTTGATCGCGGCCGGACGTGATCCGCGCTTCCTGGTGCCGGATGCCGTGGCTGAATACATCGGTCGACTTGGCCTGTATCAAGCGGCTGCGCCGCGCGACTGACCTATACTGCGCCCGCGGCAGCCCGCCGCGTGGATGGGGATTCCCCGCTTGAACACGACCTCGAAAGCCAAGCCGAAGGCGAAGACCGCAGTGCGCAAGGCGCCCGCAAAGAAGTCCGCCGCGCGCAAGGCACCGGCCAAGAAGAAGGCCGCAGCGAAGAAGTCCGCGAAGAAAGTCGCTGTCAAGAAGGTAGCTGCGCCGCGCAAGATCGCCGCGAAGCCGGAAGTCGCTGCGGCACCGCCCGCGCCACCGGCCTTGGCCAAGGAGACCGCGCTGCTGCGCAAGCAGGTGATGGCGGCGCTCGACGAGTTGAAAGCCAAGGACGTGAACGAGATCGACATCCGCGCCAAGGCCTCGTTCGCCGATCTGCTGTTCATCGCCAGCGGCACCTCGACCCGGCATGTGAAGTCGATTGCCGACGAGGTCGTCAAGTTCGTCAAGAAGGCCGGCATGATGCCGCTCGGTGTCGAGGGCGAGAAGGAAGCCGAATGGGTGCTGGTCGACCTCGGTGACATCGTCGTGCACGTGATGTTGCCGCGCATCCGCGAGTTCTACGGCCTGGAACGGCTGTGGAGCGTGGGTGGCGACGACGACGCCGAAGCCGCGCCCTGATCCGTTCGACCCATGCGCATCCGCCTGCTGACCATCAGCGAGCGCCAGCCCGCATGGGTCAACGACGGCTACGCCGAATACGCGAAGCGTCTGCCGAAACATCTGGCGCCGGAGCTGGTCGAGCTGCCGCTGGCGAAACGCGGCAAGGGCGGCGATCCGGCGAAATACAAGGTCGATGAATCGGAGCGCCTGCTGGCCGCTGCCGGTCGCGATGTGCAGCTGATCGTGCTCGACGAGCGCGGTGCCGCTTGGACCAGCGTCCAGCTCGCCGAGCAGATGCGGCGCTGGACGCTGGACGGCCGCGATGTCGCGTTGCTGATCGGCGGTCCCGATGGCCATGCGCCGACGGTGCTTGAACGCGCGAACGCGCGCTGGTCGCTGTCGCCGCTGACCCTGCCGCACGGTCTGGTGCGTGTCGTCATCGCCGAGCAACTGTATCGCGCCCGTTCGATCCTCGAAGGGCATCCCTATCACCGAGCTTAAGCCCCCACGATGACCTTGTTCCTCGCTTCGCAATCGCCGCGTCGACGCGAATTGCTGACCCAGATGGGCGTCGTGTTCGACGTGCTCGATGCCAGCATCGACGAAACGCCGGCTGCAGGCGAGCCGGCGCTCGATTACGTGCGCCGCGTCGCACGCGAAAAGGCAGGCGCGGGGCTGATCCAGGTCGCGGCCGTGGCGGGTGCGCTGGTGCTCGGTGCCGACACCGAAGTGGTGCTCGATGGCGTGGTGTTCGGCAAGCCCGGAAACGCGGACGATGCCGGGCGCATGTTGCGTGCGCTGTCCGGCCGCACCCATCAGGTGATCTCGGCGGTCGCCGTGGTCGGCGCAGGTCGCGAGGCCGAAATCGTGTCGGTGTCGGAGGTGACGTTCGCCGACCTCGCCGATGCCGACATCGCCGCCTATGTCGCCACTGGCGAACCCTTCGGCAAGGCCGGCGCCTATGCCATCCAGGGGCGCGGTGCCTGCCTGATCGCGCATCTGTCCGGGAGCTACTCCGGCGTCATGGGCCTGCCCATCCACGAGACGGCGCGTTTGCTGCGTGGCTTTGGCGTCGCGATGTAAGAAAAGCGTTGTGGTGAACGGCGTGATTCGCTTTTGTTTGCGGCAGGTCAATCCGCGGACTATCGCGGTTCATCGCCCGCAGGCTATAAGTGCATCGATGCTGAACGGAAGAGCCGCGTGAGCGAAGAGATCCTGATCAATGTGACCCCACGCGAAACCCGCGTCGCGCTGGTCGAAAACGGCATGCTGCAGGAAGTCTATGTCGAGCGCGCGTCGCGTCGCGGTTATGTCGGCAACATCTACAAGGGACGTGTGCAGCGGGTGATGCCGGGCATGCAGGCGGCCTTCGTCGAAGTGGGGCTGGAGCGAGCGGCCTTCCTGCACGCCTCCGACATCGTGCGCACGCCCTCGCCGGACATCGAGGTGCCCGAAGGTGCTGCACCGACGCCGCCGATCAACGAACTGCTGCACGAAGGTCAGGAGGTCATCGTGCAGGTCGTCAAGGATCCGATCGGCAGCAAGGGCGCACGCCTGACCACGCACCTGTCGCTGCCGTCGCGTTACCTGGTGCTGCTCGCGACCAGCAAGCAGATCGGCGTGTCGGCGCGCATCGAGGACGAGGTGGAGCGCGCGCGACTGAAGGATTCGATGCTGGCCCTGGCGCCGGAACGTGACCATGGTTACATCGTGCGCACCAATGCCGACGGCGTCGGCGAAGAGGCGCTGAAGGACGACATCACCTATCTGCAGAAGGTCTGGCGTGCGGTCAGTGCACGCTTCGCGAACGCGAAGATCGGCGACTGCGTGTATGAAGACCTGAGTCTGCCGCTACGCTCGGTGCGCGACCACATGCGCAGCAACATTGTGAAGGTGCGCGTCGATTCACGCGAGACCTTTGAGCGGCTGATGAAGTTCGTGCGCCAGTTCATGCCCGCCTGGGCGGAGCGTGTCGAACACTATCCGGGCGAGCGCCCGATCTTCGATCTGTATGGCGTCGAGGACGAAATCCAGCGCGCGCTGAAAAAGGAGGTGCCGTTGAAGTCGGGCGGCTACCTCATCGTCGACCAGACCGAAGCGATGACCACGGTCGACGTGAACACCGGCGCCTACCTCGGCACCCGCAATCTCGAAGAAACCGTGTATCGGACCAATCTCGAAGCGGCGCAGGCGGTCGCGCGGCAACTGCGGCTGCGCAATCTCGGCGGAATCATCATCATCGACTTCATCGACATGATCGATGAGGAGCACAAGCGCCAGGTGCTGCGCCAGCTGGAGAAGGCGCTGACACGCGATCACGCCAAGACCACGGTGTACGAGATGTCGCCGCTCGGCCTGGTCGAGATGACACGCAAACGCACCACCGAAAGTCTGGAACGCCAACTCTGCGAACCGTGCCCGGCCTGTGCCGGACGCGGCACCCTGAAAACCGCCGAAACCGTCTGTTACGAGATCTTCCGCGAGATCACCCGTGCGGTGCGCCAGTTCGATGCCGAGCGTCTGCTGGTGCTGGCGGCGCCGAAAGTGGTGTCGAAGATCCTCGACGAGGAATCGGCTGCAGTGGCGGAGCTGGAAGAGTTCATCGGCAAGACCATCAGCTTCCAGCCCGAAGACCAGTATTCGCAGGAACAGTACGACGTGGTGGTGATGTGATGCATGGGCGTCGGTCGGCGTGGACGAGGTGGCGCGGGTGAATCCCGATCGCGCCCGTCGCCGTCGCATCCGCCGCCGCATCTTGTTCGGGGTCGGCGGTCTGCTGATTCTCGCGGCGGCCGTGATGGGTGGACTGAGTCTGCTGTTTCCGTGGGTGCTGGCGCATCCCGAGAAGGTGCAAGCCTTCCTGTCCGAGCGACTGAAACGACCGGTGGCGTTCGCGACGCTCGACGGCGAATGGCAGCCGGGCGGGCCGATCTTCCGCATCAGCGACCTGCGCATCGGTGGCGACGCCGGCCATCCGCAACTCGCCCTCGAACGCGCCGAACTGGTGTTCGATTTCTATGCGCCGTTCAAGCGCGACGTGCCCTGGCATGAATTGCGCATCATCGGCCTCGACATCGATGCGGAACGTGATGCCGAAGGGCGTTTCCGCATCGTGCAGTGGCGCGGCTCGGCCGACGCGGTCGGCGACCCGCTCGACGCATTGCGTTCGCTCGGCGCGTTCCGCATCAGCCAGTCCTCGTTGTCGTTTCACGATGTCGGCAGTGACAGCCACGTGCGCCTGGCCGACATCGACATCGCCGTCGGCGCGCGGGTCGGCGGTCAGCGCATTCTCGGTCGCGCCGTGCTGGGCGGCGCCGCGCCGGTGGGCGTGCGCTGCGATCTGGCCGGCGATTTCCGCGCCGGCCAGTGTTATCTCGAAGCGCACGCCATGCCGGTGGTGCAGGCGCTCGGCGACTTGCGTGTCGGCGGCATCGGCTTTGCCGGCGGTCAGGCCGACCTGTCGCTGTGGACCCGATTCCTGCACGGCGAAATCACCGAAGGCCGCATCGAACTGTCCGCCGATGCGCTGGCGTTGCGCAGCCTGCGCGCGGTGCGGCTGGCGAATGGCGAAGAGATCGAGGCGCGCTACAGCCCGGACGCGACACGCCTCTCGCTGCGATGGACGCGTGACGCCGAGCGCGAACGGTTCGCCCTGCTGGAAGGACCGAGCCTGGCCGCCGATGATCCGGCGCGCAGCAAGCTGGCGCTCGGCCGCGATCGTGCGAACGGCGACTGGACACTCGACATCGAGCACCTGGAGCTGGAACGGCTGATGCCCTGGCTGAGCCTGAGCAGCTTGGCATCGCCCGGTACCGCTGGCTGGTTGTTCGAGGCTGCACCGAGCGGCGATTTGCGCGATCTGCGCATGACCGGTCGCGGCGCCGACATCGCCGATGTGCGCGGACAGCTCGACGGCGTGGCCCTGGCGTCGACGCGGCGCAGCCCGCGTGTGTTCGGCATCGATGCCAGCGTGCAGGGCGATGCCGACGCGGTGCTGATGCGCATCGCGCCGGTCGATACCGTGATCGATTTCCCCGGCGTGTTTCCCGGACCGTTCCCGGTGCTGATCGAACGTGCCGATCTGGTGCTGGCGCGCGAAGGCGAGGGCGTGCGCGTCGAGTTTCCGCAGTTGTCCTTGCAGGGTGAGGATTTCGGCCTGGATGGCTGGCTGGCCCTGGTGTTCGAGCCGGAGGGCCGTCGGCCGTTCATGGAAGCGGCGGTGAGCGTGCGCGACAGCGCCGTGGTCGCGGCCAAGGCGTTCTGGCCGATCGTGGTGATGCCGGCGAACACGCGCGGATGGCTGGATCGCGCACTTCTGTCCGGACGCATTCGTCATGGCGTCGCCAGCATCCGCGGCGATCTCGACGATTGGCCGTTCAGGGCCGACGAGGGGCGCTTCGTGGCCGACGCCGAGATCGACGATCTGGTGCTCGACTACCACCGCGACTGGCCGCGCGGCGAGGTTCGCCATGTCGAGGCGCGTTTTCTCAACGCCGGCATGAGCGTGCAGGCACGCGAGGGCCGCGTCCTGGGCGTGGATGTCGCCGAGATCGGCGGTGACATCGCGAGCTTCAAGGATCCGGTATTGCATCTCGCCGGGCAGGGATCGGGCGCGGGTCCGGCCCTGCTCGAATTCATGCGTGCGACACCGCTGAACCAGCGCTATCGCGACGAGTTGCTGGCCTTGTCGATCGGCGGTCGCGGCGACGCCCGATTCGACCTGCAATTGCCGCTGGTGGCGCGGCTCGGCGAAGCGGTGCTTGCCGGCCAGGTGGAACTGCACGACGCCGACCTCGCCGACGCGAAATGGGGTTTGAAGTTCGATCACGCCAGCGGCATCGTGCGGTTCTCGCGCGAAGGCTTCGATGCCGAAGGTCTGGACGTGCAGGTGGATGGCGACGCGGCCCGGTTCGCGATCGCGGTCGGTGCACATGCGGCCGATGCCGGCAATCAGGTCGAAGCCAGCCTGCGCGGCGACATGAAGGCGGCATCGGTGATGAGCGCCTTCCACGCACTCGATCCGTACTGGAACCGCCTGCCCGGCAAGGCCTACTGGGACCTGACGCTGGCGGTGCCGCGCAGCCCGGATCCGGAACGACCGAAGCTGTCGCTGCTGACCTTGACGTCGGATCTGCGCGGCATCGAACTCGACTTGCCGGCACCGCTCGGCAAGGACGCGGAATCGCCCATGCCCTTGCGCATGTCGGTGCAACTGCCGGCGGCGGGCAACGAACTGGACGTGCAACTCGGCGCGATGGCGCGCTTCAAGGCGCGCATGGCCGAGAACACGCGCGACTTCGCCGGGCATCTCGCGCTCGGTGGCGAACTGCCGGTGTTGCCGGCACGGGCGGGATTGCGCGTCAGCGGCAGCGCGCCCAGCGTCGATCTCGGCGGCTGGAGCAGCTTCTTCGGTGGCGGCGACGGCGAATCGCCCGATCTCGTGGTCGACGTGCAGGCCAGCGAACTCGACGTCATGGGGCGGGGCTTCACCGACACGCATCTGCGTATCGATCGCGATGCCAAGCTGATGCGCGTCGATCTCGACGGTGCCGGCATCGACGGCAGCTTCGAGGTGCCGCGCGCCGATCTCGTCACCCGCGGCTTGACCCTGCAATTCGAGAAACTGTACTGGCCCGAGACCGACACGCTGGCGCGCAGCGATACCCGTCCGACCGATCCGTCGCAGCTGCCGCCACTGCACATCTGGGTGCGCGACCTGAAGCTCGGTGCCGCCAGTTTCGGCGAGGCGCGCATCGAAACCCAGCCGATGCCGGGTGGCTTGCGCATCGAGCAATTCGACGCGCGTTCGCCGACCCTGACCATGCGCGCCAGTGGCGAATGGAAACTGGTCGACGGTGCCGAACGCAGCGGCCTCGACATCACGCTGAGTTCGGAAAGTCTGGGCAAGATGCTCGAATCGCTGGGCTATTCCGGCGTCATCGACGGTGGCCAGACGGTCGCGCGCATCAAGGGGGCGTGGGCCGGTTCGCCGGCGCATTTCGGTCTCGCCAACATCAACGGCGAGCTGTCCGGCGAAGTCGGCGAGGGGCGCATCCTCAACGTCGATCCGGGCGCCGGTCGCATTTTCGGCCTGGTCAATTTCAGCGCGATTCCGCGTCGCTTGTCGCTCGACTTCCGCGACTTCTTCCAGACCGGCATGGCCTTCGACAGCATCCGCGGCAGCTTCACCCTGGTCGATGGCAGCGCGCATACCGCGAACCTGGAGATCAAGGGGCCGGCGGCCGACATCCGCATCAGCGGCCGCACCGGCCTGCGCGCCAAGGACTACGAGCAGGACATGGAAGTGACGCCGAAACTGCGCGGTGCCTTGCCCATCGTCGGCGCGGTCGCAGGTGGCCCGGTCGGCGCGGTGGTCGGCGTGCTGGCACAGGAAGTCATGCGCAAACCCATCGACGACGTCGTCTCCTCGCGCTACCGCGTGCGCGGCACCTGGGACAAACCCGACATCACCCTGATCGGCAAGACCTCGCGTCGCGCCGAGGCCCAGGCGGAAAGCGGTTCGGGCTGAATCCGGGCGCGCCGGCATTGAAACGCGCGTTGGCGTGACCGTCACTGGCGTCGCGACTACAATGCCCGACCTTTTTTCCCTGCCGGACACGCTGCCATGGCCCTGAATCCCTACGATCTGTACGACATCCGTTCGCTGCTGACCGAAGAGGAGCAGGCGGTGCAGGACGCGGTCGCACGCTTCACCGACGAACGCGTGATGCCGATCATCGGCGACTGCTTCGACAAGGGTGAGTTCCCGCAGCACCTGATTCCCGAAATGGCCGAGATGGGCCTGCTCGGTTCCTCGCTGCCGACCGAATACGGCTGTGCCGGCATGAATGGCGTCAGCTACGGCCTGATCTGCCAGGAACTGGAACGCGGTGACTCCGGCATCCGCAGCTTCGCTTCGGTGCAGAGTTCGTTGTGCATGTACCCGATATACGCCTACGGCTCGGAGGAGCAGCGCAAGAAGTGGCTGCCGCAGATGGCCATGGGTGAAGTGATCGGCTGCTTCGGCCTGACCGAACCGCACGGCGGCTCCGACCCGGCGAACATGAAGACGAACGCCAAGCGCGACGGCGGCGACTGGCTGATCAACGGCGCCAAGATGTGGATCACCAACGGCAACCTGGCCAACATCGCCATCGTCTGGGCGCAGACCGACGAAGGCATCCAGGGTTTCATCCTGGAGAAGGGCATGCCGGGTTTCACAGCGCAGGTCGTGCATCGCAAGATGTCGCTGCGTGCGTCGGTCACGTCCGCCTTGTTCTTCGACAACGTGCGCGTGCCGGACGCGAACCGCCTGCCGAACGTGAAGGGCCTGAAAGGTCCGCTCGGCTGCCTGACGCAGGCGCGCTACGGCATCACCTGGGGCCCGATCGGCGCCGCCATCGACTGCCTGCACACGGCCACCGAATACGCCAAGACGCGCATCCTGTTCGGCAAGCCTATCGCCGCAACGCAGGCGGTCCAGCTGAAGCTCGCCGACATGGCGCGCCGCATCACCCAGGCGCAGTTGCTGTCGTTGCAGCTCGGTCGTTTGAAGGACGCCGGCAAGATGCAGCCGACCCAGGTCTCGCTCGCCAAGTGGAACAACGTGCGCATGGCGCTCGACATTTCGCGCGAAGCCCGCGACATCCTCGGCGGCGCCGGCATCACCACCGAGTACAGCCCGATCCGCCACGGCCTGAACCTGGAATCGGTCATCACCTACGAAGGCACCGAGACCGTCCACCAGCTCGTCGTCGGTCGTGAACTCACCGGCATCAACGCGTTCTGAAGAGCATCGTCTAACCCTGTAGGAGCGCCGTTTATGGCGCGACCGAAATTGCGGCAAGATTCGGTCGCGCCATAAACGGCGCTCCTACAGTCATTCGAAGCCGTTGGCGAAGATGCGGCTGATGACCGTCTGCGAAATCGTCGGCGTACGACAGAACGCAAAGTTGGTCGAGCCGGTGTATTCGGCGTAAATCGCGATGTTGCCTTCGTGACTGAAGGCGATGTTGCAGCTAAACGTACGAATGCCGGGGAACGACGATGCCCCGATGCTGTCCACGCACTGCTGGCCATTGCTGGCGACGACCGTCATCCGCCCAGCCTCCGGCGTTGCGCCTCCGCTGGCAGACACTGACGTGCCGAACGTGACGCTCGCGCCCAGGTCCGACGGATTCGGGGTCGACGGGACGATGCCGCAACTCGTCGGCAGTCCCGAGCGGTGGATCACGACCCGGTTGGCCAAGGGTTGCCCCACGATCATCTGGTTGCGCAGCGGATCGTAGGCGACGACGTCCTGGGCGTTGCTGGTGACCGGACCGAGCACACTGTCCTGGCTGCCCAGGGCGCCCGTGACGACACCGTTGGGCAGGCCCAGGGTGAACGCGCCGGCGTCGACGACGGCGCCATTGTCCCAGTCGCTGCTGCGCACGAGGTAAGTACCGTTCGCGGCGACCGTGATCTCCGAACCGATCAAGTCGTTGGCCGTGCTGCCGACGATCGAATTCGCCGTCGACACGACGCCACTGATGCCGCTGTCGGTGCCGAAGGTCAACGCGCCGGCGTTGGCGGCCGGACCGTTGCGCCATCCGCTGCTGCGCACCAGATAGTCGCCGCCGGGCAGCGCGACGACGCCGCCCAAGCCCACGGCGTCGCTGACGGCACTGCCGACCAGCGAGTTCAGCGGACTGATCGCGCCGGACCGACCGCTGTCGCGATCGATGTAGGTCGCCGCACCCACATCATCGATGCTGCCGTCGTCCCAGAACGGCGAGACGAGCACGGCGTCGCCATCATCCAGCACGGTGACGGGATTGCTGCCGCCACCGACATCATCAAGCAGTTGCGAGCCGACCAAGGAGTTCGCGGCCGAGACCGTCGCGATCAGTCCGGTGGTGGCGGGTACCCAGGTGACGGCACCGGCGCGGGTGGCGGCACCGGGCGAAAAGTTGGGAGAAAGGACGATGTAGGCCGCGTTGGACAGGGGCACGACGCCGCCACCGCCGATGCGGTCGTCCGCGTTCGCGCCGATCAGCGAATTCGCGCTCGATACGACGCCGGAGGCCAGCGGCGTCGGTTCGCGCAGCGTCACCGCGCCGGCGTCGAGGAGCGCGCCGTTGTTCCAGAACGGACTGGCGACGACGAAGCGTCCATCGGCCAGGGCGAATGCGCCGCCATCACCAACCCGGTCCTCGGACTGCGCACCGACCAGCGAGTTCTGGACCGCGACGGCGCCCGAGATGCCACCCGTTCCAGCGATCGTGGTCACGGCGCCGACATTGAAACC
>JAKJFE010000113.1 GCA_022705045.1 Pseudomonadota bacterium
CCTGCGCCGGTCTTCTGGCCGAGCGCGCCTTTCTCGATCAACGCCTTCAACCAGACCGGGGCCGCGAAGTGCGCATGCCACGGATCATCCGGCAGGGTGTCGGCCATGGTCTTGATCACATGCGCCATGGTGTCGAGGCCAACGACATCGGCGGTGCGATAGGTCGCCGACTTCGGACGGCCGATGGCCGGGCCTGTCAGCGCATCGACGACATCGAAGCCGAGGCCGAACTTTTCGGTGTGGTACATCGTGGCCAGCATCGAGAACACACCGATGCGGTTGCCGATGAAGTTCGGCGTGTCCTTGGCGCGTACCACACCCTTGCCGAGCGTCGTGGTCAGGAAGGATTCCAGGCCATCGAGGATGGCCGGCGAGGTCGCGCGGATCGGAATCAGCTCGACCAGGTGCATGTAGCGCGGCGGATTGAAGAAATGCACGCCGCAGAAGCGCTCGTGGCGTTCGGCCGGAAGGCCTTCGGCAAGCTTGTTGATCGGCAGGCCAGAGGTGTTGCTGGCGATGACCGCGTCGTCCTTCAGGTGCGGCGCGATCTTCTTGTAGAGATCGTGTTTCCAATCCATGCGTTCGGCGATCGCTTCGATCACCAGATCGCAGTGCGCGAGCAGCGGCAGGTGCTGCTCGTAGTTGGCGGCGATGATGTCGCCGGCCTTCGATTTCACCGCGAGCGGCGTCGGGCTGAGCTTGCCGAGATTGGCGATGGCCTTGTTGACGATGCCGTTCGGATCACCTTCCTTGGCGGGCAGGTCGAACAGCAGGACTTCGACATTGGCATTGGCGAGGTGCGCGGCAATCTGCGCGCCCATCACGCCGGCGCCGAGCACGGCGGCCCGACGGATTCGGAGCGTTGCGTCAGTCATGGGAGCTTCCGGTGGGGGAGGGAATTACGGTGCACGCAGCCCGGCGGCTGCGAAGCGGACGAAATGTTCGGCGGCGGTGCGGCGATGCTGCTCGTCGCTGATGCCGGCCGGCTTCTTGATCATGCCGAAGTCGGACATGGCGTAGGTCAACGCGCCGCTCACGAAGTCGAGGCGCCAGTACAACGCGTCCTTGGACAGGTGCGGCAGCAGGTGCGCAATAACCTTGGCGAATTCCTTCAGCACATGACCGTAGTTGTCGGACACGAAGCGGCGCAGGCGCTGATCGTGTTCGGCAAAGGCACGCGCCAGCAGGCGTACGAAGGACGAGCCGCCGCCGCGATCCGAGGCCAGTGACAGGGCGGGTTGCACGAAGGCTTCGAGCACCGCTTCGAGGGTGGGCTGGCGCGTGCCGCGGACCTTGTCGAGCGCGGCCGTACGTGACGCGGTCAATTCGTCGAGCCGGCGCTTGAACAGCTCGTTGATCAGGTTTTCCTTGGAGCCGAAGTGGTAGTTCACCGCGGCCAGGTTCACGTTGGCGGCCGAGGTCACCTGGCGCAACGACGCACCGGCGAAGCCGGATTTCGCGAACAGGTCTTCGGCCGCACTAAGAATGCGTTCTTTGGTCGAAAAGTGGGGATTGATCACGGAGGAGCGCCTGGGCGACGGTGGGAACGCGAGGCCCGGAAGGCGCTTGGAGCGGCTCGCTCGAACGCTTCAAACAGGCGTTCGAATGTTAGCGGCGAAGCGCTGGCGCGTCAACCGGTTCAGGCCTGTTCGCGCAGCCGCTGCGCCATCCAGCGCGGAAGGTCGCTGACCATCGGGATCGCACCCGGGGTGCGCCCGCCGATGCGATAACTGGCCAACGCACCGGACTGCCATGTCCGGTCGACCGACGCGCTGTCGGCGAGACAGCGCCGCAGGCTGGCCGCCAGACCGGCGGCTCCGATACGCATTGCCACCGCGTCGATCAGGTCCAGCATCTGCGGCTTGATCGTGTCGGTACGGCCGGTGTAACGGATCTCGCCGCTCAGATGCATGTCGAGTTCGTTGGCCGCCACGAGCATCAGCAATTCGGCTTCATGGGTGGTCAGATCACCGACGTGATCCGCCTCATGCATCGCGAACTGCGATTCACGCAGCGTGTAGTCGTGCACCAGTCGTTCGACGGCGCTGTCGCGCCCACCGAGCAAGGCCTCGATCTGTGCCACCGCTGCGGCCGGGCCCGCCTGCAAGGGCGGGCAGTGGGTATAGACGGCGTGCAACAAACCGGCGACGACGACATCGATCCGGAATCCGTAACGCACCAGCACACTGGCGGTGCCGATCAGATGATTCAGGAATGGGCGTCCACATGGTCGATAGCCGGCGTTCATGACGAGTTGCGCGCGTGCACATGCATCCGACAACGATTGCAAGTCGCCGTTCGCGTATCCGTGCGTCCGCGCGAGGTCGAGCAGACCGGATCGCGTCTGCGCGAGCTCGTCGCGCCGCATCGGCGTCATCTGCTCGGGTCGGGCACGAAGGGCCGGGCGGATCAGATCGACCCGGGCGACATGGCGGTCGAGGAACATGCGCACGCCGCCGAAGGAACGGTCGTCGACGATGACCTTCCACTTCTGGGCGAAGGCCGCGATGCTGGCCTCGCCTTCGCTGGCGTCCCAGCGCATGCGCAGCATCGGCAGATCGTCCAGAGTGAACGGCGCGAACGCGAGATAGGTCACCCGCACCGCGGGTTCGAACCAGATCGAAGCGCCCAATTGGCCGGCCACGAGCGCGGTGTCGATGTGTTCGTGCACGCAACGGATCGCCGGGTCGAGCATGCGCGGATCGTCGAGCAGCGGGCGTCGTACCAGCATGCAGTGGAACTCGGCGAAGTCGCAGCGACCGCGCACCAGGACTTGGCGCTCCGGGTCGGCGTTCATCAGATGATGGGACTCGTCCAGCACGCGCCCGCCGGCTTCTTGATGCTGGACGATGCGTCCACCCGCCATGTGGATGGTCGGGCGCTGGTGGCCGTCGCTCCACAGATACAGCGGTGCGACGATCCCGGCGCCGGTCTCGTCGGCGCAACCGAGCAGGGACTCAAGCCAACCGGGTTCGACGACGACATCGTTATCGATGAACACGACGAATTCGTCCGTGAGTTCGTCAAGCACACGTCGCCGCGCGGCCTGCGGCCACAGCGGCTCGTCGAAGCTGCGAAGTTCGAATTGCCCGGCCGCTGCGCGCGTCTGCAGTTCGGCGCGCAGCAAAGCGGGTGATTGCACATCCAGATACAGGAAGCGAAATGGCGCCGTCGTGTTGGCCAGCACGCTGTCGATCGCACGCAGGCTGAGCGCATGCCGCTCGCGCGCGGTCATCACCAGCGTGACGCGGCGCGGGGCGGCGGCACCATGCATCCGGGCATCAACCCTTGCGGTGCTTGGCCAGGCGCAACCAGGTGTCGACGACCGTGTCCGGATTCAGCGACACCGATTCGATACCCTGATCCATCAGCCATTCGGCGAGGTCGGGATGATCGCTCGGGCCCTGACCGCAAATGCCAATGTATTTGCCGCGGGCGCGACAGGCCTGGATCGCCATCGCCAGCAGGGCTTTCACCGCATCGTTGCGCTCGTCGAACAGGTCGGCGATCAGGGCCGAATCGCGATCGAGGCCGAGCGTCAGCTGGGTCAGGTCGTTCGAGCCGATCGAGAAACCGTCGAAGTGGTCGAGGAACTGGTCAGCGAGCAGGGCGTTCGAGGGCAGTTCGCACATCATGATCAGCCTGAGACCGTCCTTGCCGCGCTCGAGGCCGTTCTTCGCCAGCACCTCGACGACGCGTTTCGCCTCGCTGACGGTGCGCACGAACGGGATCATGACCCAGGCATTGGTCAGGCCCATCTCCTCGCGCACCTTCTTCATCGCCCGGCATTCGAGCGCGAAGCAGTCGGCGAAATCGGCAGAGACGTAACGGCTGGCGCCGCGGTAGCCGATCATCGGATTTTCTTCGTGCGGCTCGTAACGCTTGCCGCCGATCAGGTTGGCGTATTCGTTCGACTTGAAGTCGGACAGGCGCACGATCACCGGATTGGGCGCGAAGGCCGCGGTCAGCGTGGCGATGCCTTCAGCCAGGCGATCGACGTAGAACTGCACCGGGTCGGCATAGCCGGCCATGCGCTCATCAATCAATTTCTTGGTGGCCGCATCTTGCTGCGCATAGTTCAGCAAGGCCTTCGGATGCACGCCGATATGGCTATTGATGATCATTTCGAGGCGTGCCAGGCCAACGCCCGCGTTCGGCAACTGCGCGAAGTCGAAGGCGCGCTCCGGGTTCGCGACATTCATCATGATCTTGAGCGGTGCCGGCGGCATCTGCTCGAGATCGGCGGTGATGCGTTCGAACGGCAACTGGCCTTCGTAAATGAAGCCGGTGTCGCCTTCGGCGCAGGACACGGTGACATCATGGCCGTCCGGAATGGTGTCGAGTGCGTTGCCGCAGCCGACCACCGCCGGCACGCCGAGTTCGCGCGCGATGATCGCGGCATGGCAGGTGCGGCCGCCGCGGTTGGTGACGATGGCCGACGCACGCTTCATGATCGGTTCCCAGTCCGGGTCGGTCATGTCGGCGACCAGCACATCACCCGGCTGCAGCTTGTTCATTTCGCTGATCGAACGGATCACGCGCGCCTTGCCGGCGCCGATCTTGTGGCCGATCGAGCGACCTTCGCACAGCGCCGGTCCTTTGCCGTTGAGATGGAAACGTTCGAGCTGGGTCGCACGTCCGCGCGACTTCACCGTTTCCGGGCGCGCCTGCACGATGTAAAGCTTGCCGGTGATGCCGTCCTTCGCCCATTCCACATCCATCGGGCGGTCGTAATGCTGTTCGATCACGAGCGCCTGTTTCGACAATTCCTGCACGTCGGCATCAGTGATCGAGAAGCGGTTCTGCAAGTCGACCGGCGTGGGCTCGGTGCGCACGCGTTCGCCGGCGGCGTTCGAATAGACCATGCGGATCTGCTTGGAACCGAGCTGGCGGCGCAGGATCGCCGGCTTGCCTTCACGCAGCGTCGGTTTGTAGACGTAGAACTCGTCCGGATTGACCGCACCTTGCACGACGGTTTCGCCGAGGCCATAACTCGCGGTGACAAACACCGCGTCGCGGAAGCCGGATTCGGTGTCGAGCGTGAACAACACGCCGGAGGCGCCGACGTCGGAGCGCACCATCAGCTGCACGCCGGCCGAGAGGAACACGTCCTCGTGCTTGAAGCCATGGTGCACGCGATAGGCGATCGCGCGGTCGTTGTAGAGCGAGGCGAAGACCTCCTTGACCTTGTGCAGCACGTCCTCGATGCCGATGACATTGAGGAAGGTTTCCTGCTGACCGGCGAACGAGGCGTCAGGCAGGTCTTCCGCCGTCGCCGACGAACGCACGGCGACGCTGACCTCGATGCCGCCGTTGTCGGCGCACAACTTGGCGTAGGCCTCGCGGACGGCCGCGTCGAGGCGCGGGGTCAGCGCGGTGTCGGTGACCCAGCCGCGGATCTCGGTACCGGCGCGGGCCAGCGCTTCGACATCGTCGATGTCGAGCGTCGCCAACTTGTCGAAGATGCGCTTCTTGAGTCCGCTCTGGTCGATGAACTCGCGGAAGGCGTCTGCCGTGGTCGCGAAACCACCCGGAACGGAGACGCCGAGTTCGGCCAAGTGGCCGATCATTTCACCAAGCGAGGCATTCTTGCCGCCCACTTGTGCGAGATCGGACAGACGCAAACGATCGAGCCAGAGCACCTGGTCGGTCATGGGATTCTCCGGAAGCAAGGCGGGAGTGCCGCGAAGCAGCAATTTTCGGCCATTGCACACGAGCCAGCAAGGTTGCCTGCACGATCCGACCCTGCATTGCGTATGCTCGCCGCTTCGTGAATGGGGCAATTCGATGGCGCGCAAGATTTTCTACATCTCGGACGGCACCGGCATCACCGCGGAAACGATCGGGCATTCGGTGCTGACGCAGTTCGAAAGTGTGCAGTTCGAGACCATGCGCATTCCCTTCGTGGACTCGGTCGAAAAGGCGCTGGAAGCGGCGGAGCGCGTACGCCAGTCGGGTGAGGACTCCGGGCAGCGACCCATCGTCGTCAACACCGTGGTCGATCCGGACCTGACGCGTATCCTGGCCGACAGTGGTGCGTTGATGCTGGATGTGTTCGCGCCCTTCATTGCGCCGCTCGAACAGGAGCTCGGCACCAAACGCCAGCCGCGCGTCGGCAAGGCGCACGGCCTCGTGGATTTTGCGCAGTACGAAGCGCGCATCAACGCCACGAACTACGCGCTGACCCACGACGACGGCATCGACTTCAACTACAACGATGCCGACGTGATCCTGGTCGGCGTGTCGCGGTCCGGAAAAACCCCGACCTGCCTGTTCATGGCCCTGCATTTCGGCATCAAGGCGGCGAACTTTCCGTTGACGCCGGACGACCTGGATACCGGCGAGTTGCCGAAGCGGCTGGCCGCACACCGACACAAGCTGTTCGCGCTGACCATCGATCCGTTGCGCCTGCAGCAGGTGCGCGAGGCGCGCAAGCCGGGCAGTCGTTACGCAACCTTGGAACAGTGCCGGCACGAAGTGACGGTCGCCGAGAAGATGTATCGACGCGAACGTCTGCCCGTGCTGAGCACGACGCACACGTCGATCGAGGAAATCGCGAGCAAGGTGCTGAACGCGCTCGGTATCGAGCGGCACCTGTTCTGATCGGAGGGAACTTCACTATACGCCTGGTCGCGGCGTCTGTGCAGGCTGGTCGGATGGCACCGAATCGGTACCATCATCGTCATGAATTCGATCGCTTCCGCCTCCGTCGCCCAGCGCCCAAGCCGCTTCGGCTATCTGATGGGCCTGTACGGTACGAACTACTGGCAGCTCACGCGTCTCTTCGGGCCGCGAGCGCTCGCCATCGGTCGATACCGCTCGCAGGGCAAGGTGGGATTGCCGCTGGTCGTCGACGTGCTGGAACGGGCGCCGTTCACAACCGAATTGCGGCTCAGCTACGAACTGGTCGACGAACTCACCGGACAGCCGGATCCGTCCGCACATGTGCGTCTATATAGCGATGCGCGCCTGGCCGAGGTCACCGCCTGCTATTTCGGATCGCGGCTGGACGATGTGCTCGGCCGCAGCGCACCAGCATCGACCGTGTTCCGCCATCGCCTGCAGATGAACGCGTTTTTCGGCAAATGGCTCGACTACCTGGAGCAGTGCGGGCACAGCCGCTTCGGACTCGAGCCTTATACCGTTGAGATCGGCTGAAACGACGAAGGCGCCGCGAGGCGCCTTCGTGATTGCAGAAACTCTCTCGATTTACTTGTAACCGAAGAATCCTTCCAGAACCTTTTCGTCGCCGTCGTAGTCGGCGGCTGATGCTTCGACGAACTGGGAGACACCAAGTTCGCTGAGCACTTCGTACGCGCCTTCGGCTTCGTGCAGTTTGAGCAGGGCATCCTTGACGGCTTGCTTGGCTTCCGGCGGCACCGTCGGTGATGCGGAAACCGCAGCGCCCGGGAATTCGGCCGAGGTCGCGATCGGGATCAGATTCGGGTACTGGCTTTGCAGCCAGGTCGGCACGATGGCGGCATCGGCCTCGCCAGCAAACACGATTTCGACGCCATCCTGCCAGCTCTGCGCGGTCGACATCATGTTCGGCTGACGCACCGGATCCGGGAAGAACTGCAACAGCATCGCGAAACCCATGCTCGGCGACGGCATGGTCACGATGCCTTTGCCGATCAGACCGTTCAGCGTGGTGTTGGTCAACTGGTCGCTGCCGAGCAGGGTGTAGCTGGTGTTTTCGACTGTGCGGGCGATCGGTTCGAACTGGAATCGCTTGGCGCGGAAGTCGGTGAAATGCGCCTCGGCAAACATGAAGTCGATCGGCGCGTTCTGGCGGACGTCGCGCCAGAAGAAATGGTAATTGCGGGACGTCACCAGGGTGATCTTGTGCCCGGTCGCCTTGGACAGATAGTCCGCCAGCGGCTGGTAGACCTCGGTGGCACGCTGGACGTTGTAACTCGGTTCGACGAGCAGTTTGTATTCCGCGGCATGGACGCCTTGTGCGGTCGCGAACCCGACCAGCGTCGCCAGCGCCGCGTGCATGCCTTTGCGCAACACTCGATTCATGGAGCCTCCCTCCTGTTGCTGCTGCTATATCACCATTTTTCAATACTGCCAACGCACTATTAACCCGGCGCAAAACCACATGAATATGAAATGATCTTCTGGCATGCTTGGCGGCATGAGCAAAGAAGATCGTCGACGCGCTACGACGGATGCCCGGATCGAGCTGCGGAAGCAGGCGCTGCGGTTGCGCGAGAGTGGTCGGACGCTGGCGGAGATCAGCGAGATCACGGGTTATGCGGTGCCGTATTTGTCGACGATGCTGCGCGCTCTGGCGCGGGCGCCGGAGCAAGCGGTTGAAGTGGCGCGTGGCGGTCGACCGAAGGCCTCCGGACGCGCGCTGACGTTGGCGCAAGAAAAGCAAGTTCAGGACTGGGTGTGCAAGCGCTGTCCGGATCAGTTGCAGTTGCCGTTCGCGTTGTGGACGCGCAAGGCGATCCAGTCGCTGATCGAAGAGAAGTGCGGCGTGAGCTTGTCGATCCGCGGTGTCGGCGAGTATTTGCAGCGCTGGGGCTACACGCCGCAGAAGCCGATTCGCCGCGCCTACGAGCGCGATGAAGCGCGTGTGCAGGCTTGGTTGACGCAGGAGTATCCGCGCATCAAACGTCAGGCGAGGCGCGAGAATGCTGAGGTTTACTGGGGGGACGAGACCGGTCTTCGCAGTGACGAATCGCGCCACCGCGGCTATGCACCGCGCGGCAAGACGCCAGTGGTGAAGATTCCGGCTCGGCGCAAGAGCCTGTCGCTGATCTCGGCGATCACCAATCAAGGCAAGGTGCGCTTCATGGTCTATCCCGGCGCGATGTCGCCGGACTTGCTGATCGAATTCATGCGGCGCTTGGTCAAGGACGCGGGGCGCAAGGTGCTGCTGATCCTCGACAACCTCAACGTGCACAAGGCGAAGAAGGTCCGCGCCTGGGTGGAAGATCGGCCCGAACAGATCGAAGTGTTCTTCCTGCCGCCGTACTCGCCCGAGCTGAATCCGGACGAGTACCTCAACGGCGATCTCAAGCGCGCAGTGCACCAGGACGTGCCGCCGCGCGATGCGAACGAACTCCGGTCGACCGCAACGCGACACCTGCGCGCAATCCAACGATCCGGAAAACGCGTGAAGCGCTACTTCGCGCATCCTTCGATCCGTTACGCTGCCGCCTGAAATTTCAGATACAAAGACGCCGGGTTAATAATGCGACACATCGCTCCACTGCGACGCCATCCGAACACCGGGGGCCATGCGCGAGACCGAATTGTTCACCCTCTTCCCACAGCACGCTGGCGCAAGCGACGAATCGCACCGGAGAGAAATTCGTTCGGCCGAAGATCTCGACGTGGCTCCAGCGGCCTTCGGCGAAGCCCTTGTCGAAGATCGGGATAAGGACCCAATCGGGCTCGAAATCCGACAACACGCTGGTGGTCAGCGGCTGGAGCTTGATGTCATGGCAGATAAACACGGCAATGCGTCCGAAATCCGGAATATCGGTGATGGACAGCGTGTCCCCCGCGGCCGTGGCTTCGATCGCACGGACGGCGTTGCAGTCAACGCCGACTTCACGCAGTCGGTCAGCCGTGATGTGCGAGGGCGACAGCTTGCGCTGACGAAGCACCTCGACACCGAACTGGTTGTAGGCCCGCGATTCGTTCCACGGTCGTCCGACCGC
>JAKJFE010000114.1 GCA_022705045.1 Pseudomonadota bacterium
AACAATCCGCCCTGCTGCACGTCTTCCGTTCGCATCGTTGCTTCCTTGCGTCGCTCAACCGATCATCCGCGACCAGGCGGGGTTTCTCAACAGCCTGCTAATCCTTCCATCGAGAGGACGATTTCCGGCCTACGGCCTCCAAATCCCTCTCATGTCGAACGTCATGTCAAACGCCGGGTTGCATCGCTGGATGAACACGTACGCCATTCAATTAGAGCTCCATTTTCAATCCAATCGCACTGATGACAACCGCTTTGATGCGTTCGTTGAGGATGTGAAACTGATTGCAGCAAAGCACGGCATAGACTTCGGTGACTTTCAGTCGATGCAACTCCGCGCAGCTGACTACACCATTAAGCCCTGTGCGTCATGCGGGCACCTCACGGTTGATCGATTGGACGTGCAAGCTGGCGTTGAGAACATGCTCCCGGACTTCTGGTTCTTCGTTCGCCGAGGCAAGCTGAAAGAAGGCCTCCTCACTTGTGAATTCTGTCGACCCGCCGCGAGCGCGACCTAACCGTGTATCGAAGCCAGCTGCGATCAGTTGCATACATAATCGGAGTCGCGGTCACGGCGGTTTGTCAGGACAACGGACGTCTGCATGCCGCACGCATTGACGCTTCCCATTGCCACGCATGTCGGGCTGGCCGCGATTTTGTATGTGCTGTTCACAGTGGCGCGTACGCCGGCGATCTGGGGATTGGTCGTCGCGCTTACCAGACCCCGAGAAGTTCTTGACCCGCGACTTCTCTGCAGCACAGACTCAACTTCATATCCCGACGATTTCGCCGGAGAAATGCAGGTGCGCCCAACATGGGCAAGTTCAAACAGCTTGATGACTTTGAGAAGCGCTTCAATTCTATGGACGCAGCGGAGCTAGTCCGTTGGAGGGCCTACTGGGTCGCACATGCACAAAACCTTGCTCCGAAAGTGAGGAAAGAGGCGATGCGGCGCATCCACCGGATTGATAAGGCAATTCAAGCGCGGCAAACCGAGCGGATCGAACACGCGTAGTTGCAACGGACAGTGGGCACGAATGTAACGAGCGCGATTGCCGCAGAACGATGGGGGCAAACGCCTTGGCTCCCAGTCGACGGACAAGATTTGCCAGACTAGACCCATCTTTCGTCAGCGAGCGCAGTCATGTCGTCCATCAACATGTTGCAGGCCAAGTCCTCGTTGTCGCGCCTCGTCGAAGCCATCGAACTTGGGGAAACGCGCGAGATCGTCATCACTCGCAATGGCCGCCCCGCAGCAAAGCTCGTTTCGATGGATGCGACCTCGACGGGCAAACGCATCGGCATCGCCAAGGGCAAGTTCAAGGTGCCGAACAGCATTGATCGTCACAATGCCGAGGTCGCCCGAATGTTTCTCGGCGGTGAAAAGCGTTGAAACTCCTGCCCGAGCCGCAACGCCATCGACATTGATCGCGGCCAGTGATGCGCGCAAGATCGGGACTGGATTTCCCGAGTGTCGCGAGTCGCCCATGGATGTCGCCGTGCATGTCGCAAAGTCGATCCTCGACACCTACCTGCGCGTGCAGGAGGGTGGCGTCACCGAAGCCATCCCGGTGTCGGATGCGTTCTGGGAACAGTTGTCGAGCGGCGCGTATCCTCGGCTGGACGAAGGCCGGCTGATGTCGGCCTTCACGTTCTCCGAACCGTGGCCGACGTGGGAGCGTCATCCGGCCGGCGAGGAACTCGTCATGCTGCTCGCAGGCGAAGCCACGGTCGTGCTCGAGGACGCGCACGGACAAACGCATGCCGTGTCATTGAGCGCCCCCGGCGCCTATGTGCTGGTGCCGAAAAATGTCTGGCACACCGCAAGGACCACGGTCCCGACGACGATGGTGTTTCTCACGCCGGGCGCGGGCACCGAGCATCGGCCCGTCGACGACTGAATCAAGGAGATTCGCATGACCGAACATCCCATCGCAGCCTGGCATCGGCTCGTCAAGGAACGGAATCCGCGTGGACTCGATGCGCTGCTGGATGCCGATGCGGTCTTCCACTCGCCGGTCATGCACACGCCGCAACAAGGCGGAAAACTGACCGCGATGTATCTGGCGGCAGCCTTCCAGGTGTTGTTCAACGACACCTTTCGCTACGTGCGCGAGATCGTCGGCAACAAGGACGCGATGCTGGAGTTCGAGACCGAGATCGATGGCGTGCTGGTCAACGGCGTCGACCTCATCCGCTGGAACGAGGCCGGACGCATCGTCGAATTCAAGGTCATGCTGCGTCCGCTCAAGGCGATCAATCTCGTCCATCAGCGCATGGCCGCCTTGCTCCAGGCCAAGTCGTGAACGCGGGCACAGGCGGGTCGCCGATCAGCATCGGCGCGAGAGAACGATGGACGCTGCGTGCCGCCGTGCCGGGCGATCTGGATGCGCTGAAGCGGGTCCGCGACGAATCGGCGCGCCATGCGTGTGGCGCCGTCTACTCGCCTGCACAGCTCGCGGCGTGGCTGGCGCGGCCGTTGCCGGCGAAGATGCGCGCGCTGATCGATGCCGCGTGTGTGCTGGTCGCCGAGTCGGACGGCGAGATCATCGGCTACGGGGCCATCGACCTGGCCACCGCGGAGATCGAGGCCGTGTTTGTCGCGCCCCGGGCCATGGGCAGCGGGCTCGGTCTCCGATTGCTGCATCAGCTGGAGGACATCGCGCGAGCGGGCGACGTGCGTGCGCTGTCGCTGTCCGCCTCGCTCAACGCCGTGCCCTTCTATCGCCGGGCGGGATACGTCACCACGTCACTCGGGCGTTTTCCGCTCGACGAGCACCAGTTCCTCGAATTCGAACGCATGGAAAAACGCGGTTGAGCAGAGGCCCGGAAAGACGGCTACCGGCGATGCATGCGTAACCCGCTGCTCGAACCTGCGTGATGGCGTTCACCACGCAGTCGTGATCAAGGCGCCGTACTGTCCGCTGCCGCACGCCGGAACAATTCGGCTGCGAACAGCCAGGCCGCGACGAAGACACCGGTGATGACGAAGATGTAGGCGCCGTCGACGGCCAGGGCGATGACGGCAGTGACGGCCTGGGCGGCAGCGGTCGCTTCCATCACGCGCACGAGGCGCGCGGCGTCGAAGCGGACGAGCAGGGCGCCGAATACGGCGATGGCGAGCACCGCGAAGAAGATCTGGTTGAGCGGATTGTCTTCGTTGCCGATGATGCCGACCGCGAGGTTGCTCCAGGTGATGAAGAAGCCGGTGCCGATGGCGACCGCCGCACCGAGACGAAATGCACCATGGCCCGAGGCGCGCGTGGCCAGGTCGAACAGACCGGCCGCGAGACCGAGCATGATCGCCCAGACGACGAAATCGGATGCGGTCCAGTTCACTTCCGCGGTGAATTGCATCGCCACCAACGGCAGCAGCCAGAGACCCAACGCGAACAGCCAGGCGGCGATGCGCCAGGGGTTGCCGCGCGGCGCGGCGGGTTGAACGAGGTCCGACATGGGGCGTTGCTCCGAAGCAGGCGTCGCGATCGACGGGCCTCCAGTGTCGTCGCCCCGCGTGGACCGACGATGGCGCTTCGGTGAAGTCGGCATGAAGTGCGGTGGCGGCGAGTGTGTCGCGCAACGGATCGGCGCCACCGTGTTGCCGAATGCAGGATGGCTGAGCCCGACAGCTTCAGGCGTCCAGTCGCAGGATGCCTTCGCGGACCGCGCGATACACGGCTTCGGAGCGCGAGGTCGCGGCCAGTTTCGGATAGAGGTTCTTGACGTGGTGCGACAAGGTGTTGATGCCGATGCCGAGCAGCTCGGCCGCTTCGCGGTACGACACGCCCTTGGCGAGCACGGCGAGCACATCGCGTTCGCGCGGGGTCAGCGCCATCGGCGCATCGTCGTGGTCGATCGCACCGGCGCGGGTCGCCGACCGTTCGCGCCGGCGCAGTCGCTTGAACAGATAACCGGCGACGGCCGGGGAAATCGGAAAGTCGCCGCGTGCGGCGCTGTCCAGCGTATTGAGCAAGTCTTCGCTGGACCCGGCCTTGAGTGCATACCCATCGACGCCGGCCTCGATCGCCTCGATGACATTGACCTCGTCATCGAAGACCGTGAACGCGACGATGCGCACCTGCGGCATGCGCGCACGCAACGGCGCAATCAGACAGGTGCCACGGCCGTCGGGCAGTCCCAGATCGAGCAGCACGATGTCGCAGAGTGTGCCCATCATGATCTGCGCGGTCTCGATGTCCTCGGCCATCCACACCAGGCGATAACGGTCGCTCGCGGCGATCATCTCGGCGATGCGACCGCGCACGACCGGGTCGTCCTCGATGATCGCCACGCGGTAATTGAGGACGGAGGACATCGGCATCTCCTGCTTGGCGCCGAGCTTATTCGAATCCGTCCTTGAACAGGGTGTCGAGCACGCGCAGGTCGGCGACATCGGCGGTGCCGCGCATGCGCCGCCACGGCCCCACGTTGGATGGATTCGCGGGCGCCACGATCGACGCGGTCGTGATCGCGTACGGTGCGTAGAGCATGCGTGCGCGCCAGCGATACAGTTCGCCTTCGACGAGGCCATTCGGGTGCGCAACCATCAAGCCACCCGCGGGTGTCGCCGTGGTGTCGATCCAGGCATCGCTGGCGCTGCTGATGCAGCCGCCGCCTCCCCACGGCTCGCCGGTCGGGCAGGCTTCTATCCCAAGCTTGGCGCGCTCGCGGCCGTGCGGGCTGTAGCCGTCCATGACGACGAAGAACGCATCGGTCGATTCGGTGTCGCCCTGCAGATCCAGGGGCGTGGCCGGATTGCGGTACTGCTGCACCCCGCTGCTGCGCCCTTCGGACACCGCGAAGCCCACCGCGAACGCGCCCTGGGACGCCGAACCGCCGGCCACACCCGGTGCGCCAGCGACGAGATCGGCAAAGCCGTCGCCATTGAGGTCGGACAAGGCCAGCGCCGCACCGAAGCGCAATTCGTCGTCGGCGAGTTCGAACAGGAGCGGCGAGGCCGCGAGCAGTCCGCCCGCCGCGCCGCGATACAGACGCACGCTGCCATTGCGCGTGAATCCTGCGGTCGATTGGTCGGGCACACCGACCAGCACGTCGGCATAACCGTCGGCATCGACATCCCCCGCACCGGCCACGGCTTCACCGAGATGGCTGTTGAGCGCCGGACCCGTGATCGTCGTGCCGGCGGTCGTGTTCAATCCGGCAGCGCCGCCGTAGAACACGTTGACCTTGCCGGCTTCGACGAAAGTCGTTTCTTCGGTCGGTGCACCGACCACGACATCGGAGTAGCCATCGCCGTTCACGTCGCCGGCATTCGCCAAGCCGATGCCGAAGCGTGCGCCGGTCGCGCCACCCTGTATCACCTGATCGCGTGTCCCGTCGAACGGCCGTCCGCCGAACCAGACATGCAGGCTGCCGCTGAACACCGAACTCGACATGCCGGCAATGGCGACGTCGCCGATGCCATCGCCGTTGACATCGCCGATGCCGGCCGCGTTGATGCCGAACTCGCGACTCGGTGCCTGCGCGATCAAGGCGTTCGCAGGCGAGGTTGCCGGACCGCCGTTGCCGCCGAGATACAGGTAGGCCACCCCGTAGTCGACATTGGCACCGACATCCGCACCGGGCGCACCGACGATCAGGTCGACTGCACCGTCGCCGTTCAGATCGCCCGCGTTCGCGACGGCATCGCCGAATCGTGCACCGGCCTGCGTCAGTGTCAGCGTGACATCGACGGTCACGTTGAACGCACCGGGGCCGCCGCGATAGATCAAGGCTTCGCCGGCCACGCCTTGGGCCGGCGCGCCCACGACCAGATCGCCGAAGCCGTCGCGATTGAAATCGCCGATGGCCAGCGAATCGCCAAATTTGCCGCCCGTCGTCGTGCCGTTGATGACCGCATCGGGCACGACATTGAAGCCACCCGCCGCTCCGAGATAGAGCTCGACCCGCCCCACATCGGTGCTGCCGGTATCGAAGCCAATCAGGCCGACGGCCACGTCGGCGTAACCGTCGCCATTGACGTCGCCGGTGGCCAGCGCATGACCAAGCTGGGCGCCGCCCTGGGTGCCCTGCACCGTGGTGTCGACGGTGTTCGACAGGCGCCGCGCGGCACGCACGAGATAGCTGAATCCCTGCCCGGCGCCGGCTGGCCCGGTCTCCGTCGGTGCACCGACGAACAGTTCCGGAAAGCCGTCGGCGTTGTAGTCGGTGAAACTCAGCGCCGATCCGAAACGGCCGGCCGTGGTCGACGACGCCAGGCCACGCACGTTGAACGCATCGTTGCCGAGACCGCTGGCCGAGCCCGGGAACATCCAGACCGTGCCGAAGTTGGGGATCGAGTAGTCGCTGACCGTGGGGGCACCGATGGCGAGATCGCTGTAGCCGTCACCATTGCTGTCGGCGCCGGCGATGGCTGCACCGAAGCTCGCAGCGGCAACGTCGCGTTCGAGCACGGCATCGGCGACATTGTTGACCGCCGAACCGCCGTGATAGATGAACACCGCGCCCTCGTCGGTCTGGCCGTTGTCGTACAACGGCGCACCGAGCGCGACATCCGAATAACCATCGCCGTTGACGTCGCCCGCGCCCGCCACGGCCGTGCCGAGCTCGGCATTGGCCTGATTGCTCTCGAAGGCGAGATCGGCATTCGGGTCGAACGTCCCGCTGCCCCCGAGGTAGAGCAGTCCGGCGCCCTCCAGCGTCTGGCCGACGCTGGCCTTCGGGACACCGACGACGATGTCGGCGAAGCTGTCGCCATTCATGTCGCCGACACCGCTGACGCTGTATCCGAAGCGCGAATTCGCCGCAGTCGGATTGAGCACGGCATCGGCGCTGGTGTTGAAGGCGCCGGGACCGCCGAAATACAGGAGCACCTGACCGGCATTGCCACCACCCGGCGCCGGCGAATCGAAGAATGGCGCACCGATCAGCACGTCGGCGTAGCCGTCGCCGTTCACGTCACCGGCACCGGCCACGCTGCTGCCGTAGGCCGCGTTGCCCTGGGTACCGCCGAGTTCGGCCGCGACCACGCGCGCGGCGTCGGCGCGCCCGAAATAGAGGAAGGCGCGCCCGACCCCAGGCGTGCCACCCACGGTGGTGCCCGGTGCACCCACGACGAAATCGTCGAGACCGTCGCCGTTGACGTCACCGACCCCGGCGATGCTGGCGCCGAGCTGCATGTCCGCCTGGGTGCCAAACGTCCTCAGGATGCTGGACGCACCGGGTCGGTCATCCGCGGGATGGCCGAGGTAGATCGAGAACGAACCCGCGCCGAACGCGGTGCCGCCGAGATTGTCGCCCGGCACGCCGACACCGAAGTCCGAGTAGCCGTCGCCATTGATGTCGCCGAGCGACGTCATCGCACTGCCGTTCGCGGCCGCGGCCTGCGGGTGACCGGTCATGCGCAGGTCGGCCAGACCGGTGGCGTAGTTGGCGTGCGCGTTCAGTCCGACACCAGCCGCCATCACACAGACGACCACCCTTCCAACCAGACCCACCGCTCGACCCCAAGACATCACATTCGCTCCTCTCATCGACATCGACGGATGTCGTACGGACGGCGAACAGTCTGTTCAGGGCCTCGCGGCGAGGGATCACATGGGCATGTCAGACACGCCGTGTGCGCCCTGTGCCTTCATGGGGGCGGGCAGCAGGAGCGCCACCTCAGTGCCGGCGCCACTGGAGCTGATCTGCAGGTCGGCGCCGATGCTGCGGGCGCGATGGTGCATGTTCGCGAGCCCGTGGCCGGTTGAGGCGTCAGCATTGATGCCGATGCCGTCGTCGCGCAACACGATGCATACGCGACCGCTGGCGTCGTCACGTCGGGTGCTCAGCACGATGGTGCGGGCCTGACCGTGCCGCAATGCATTGGTCAGGGCTTCCTGGAGCAGGCGCAGCACCTGCAGTACCACCCGCGCTTCACAGCGGTCGTCGTCGCCATGGTCGTAATGCGCGTCGAAACGTGCACCGGCCGCCGCAACCTGCGGGCGCACGCGGCGTTCGAATGCGAACAGGGCTTCTTCGAGGCCGTCGTCGCCCGTGTCGAGCGCATCGACCAGCAGACGCAGGTCGTTGAGGGTGTCGTCGATCGCCAGCGCCAGTGCATCGGGGGCCAGTTCGCGTGCCTGCAGGCGCAGGCCGACGAGTTTGCCGCCGACACCGTCGTGCATGTCGCGGACGATGCGCGCACGCTCCTCGAGCACCGCGGCGTGGCGTTGCATGGCCTGGCGTTCGGCGTAACTCGCGACCAGTTCGGCTTCGCGCAGGGCCAAGCGGTCGGCGAGCACGCGATTGGCGTCGAGCACCGTGCGCCGCGCCTGCGCGGCTTCCCGCGCCAGTGCAAACACCATCGACAGGCCCAACAAGGCACCGATGATCGGCGACCACGACAGACTCAGCGGCAGACGCGCGTCGAACGGCGAATGCAAGTCGACCAGACTGCCGACGCGGTCCAGCACCAGGGCCGAGATGCACAAGGCCAGCACGCTGCGTTCGAACCAGCGGCGCGCGCGGTCGCGCACAAGATCCGCAGCGAGCACGATGACCGCGAACGCGCCGGCCAGGATGACCAGCAGGTAGGCCGCATGGGTCAGGTGGAACAGGGCGAATTGCGTGCGCTCGGGGAGCGCGGCCGCGAGCACGAATCCTGCGGCAAACACGGCGGCAAGCACCGGCCATGCGCGATAGACGCGCCGCACCGTCGTGCCGGCGACGCCGACGTCGAACAGCACGTAGGCAAGGATCGCGATGGCCATGGTCAGGTTCAGGCCGCACCAGATCGCGACGAATCCTAACAGGCCGAGTTCGACCGGCGGGCTGAAGGTCAGAAACCCGGTGCCGAGGGCCGCACTCGCCAGCAGCAGCATCAACGCGCGAATGCGCGGCCGGTCGGGCTCGGGCCAGTTCACCGCGAGGCACAGCAGCAGCGTGAAGGCGAGAATGCCGACGCCGATCAGGGCGAGGTCGGTCAGCAGCAGGTTGCGCCAGCGGAATGCACCGGCGAGTTCCCGCGCCGGACCGATCGCGAACTCGGACAGCGCGATGTCGAATCCGCTCGCGACCTTGTCGATCTCGAGGCGGTTGGCCCCGGCGCGCAGCGCCCGCGACGGCAACGCGTAATACGCCGGTTCGGAAGTGATCAGTCCGGCCATGCGCGCCAGCGGATCGGACGACTGCACCAGCTGGCCGTTCAATCGGACCTCGTCGATCTCCTCGCGGATCGCGAGGAACAAGGCCTGCGGCACAGCGACATCACGCACGTCGAAGTCGAGCAGGAAACGCACGCGCGTTCCGGCCCCGGCCGACCGCACCACGTACCCATCCAGACCCTGATGCCGAGCCTGCATCGGAACGGCATCCGGCACGTCGCGACCGTCCGGACCCAGTACGCGATAACCGACCGCGTCGCGCCCATCCATCGCCACCGGGCGCGCCGACCGTTCGACGCCATGCACCATCATCCAGAACAGGCCCTGCCATGCCAGCAGCACGGCAACGACCCACAACATCCGCAGGCCGACGTGCCGAACCGACGAAGAGGCAGTGCTCATGGCGAGAAGGGGTCGATCATGGTGCAGGCAGCGTAACCGCGGGCGGCGGTTGACCGCATCACGGGTGAACGGGACCCAGGTGCGATGCCAGCGTCACTGCTCCCCGCGCGCCATCTCTTCCATCTTCTTGCGCAGCGACAACGGACGCATGTCG
>JAKJFE010000011.1 GCA_022705045.1 Pseudomonadota bacterium
GCAGTCTGGCAGCTCGTCGGGCTCATAACCCGAAGGTCGTAGGTTCAAATCCTACCCCCGCTACCAACGATCTTTGGAAAGGGCCTCTTCGGAGGCCCTTTTCATTCGCACCGCATGCGCGACCCCGGTCGCAGTGCGCGGCGCACGGACGCGAACCGTGCACGATGCGATGGGCCTTCGGGCCCATTTTTGTTTCTGGAATCCTGCACGTCAGGAGCACGATGAACGCAGAACAGCTGACTCGATTGTTCGAACCGGTGGTGGCATCGCTGGGTCTGGAATGCCTTGGTGTCGAATTCGTCGCCAGCCGCGGAAGCGGGCTGGTGCGCGTCTACATCGATGTCGAGGGTCGACACGTCACCGTCGACGATTGCGAAGCGGTGAGCAGGGAAGTCAGCGCGGCACTGGACGTGAACGATCCGATTTCGGGCCGGTACACGCTGGAAGTGTCCTCTCCTGGCTTCGATCGACCCCTGTTCACGCCCGCGCAGTTCGCGCGCTTCGTTGGCGAAAGTGCCAAGGTCAGCGTGAATCTGGCGGTGAACGGCCGTCGCCGGTTCCAGGGCCAGATCGTGCGCGTCGAGGGCGACATCATCGTGTTGGCGCTGGACGGCGCGGAAGTGCCGATCGCCCACGCGAATATCGAGAAAGCGAAGTTGGTACCGGATTTTTCGGCCATCGACCCGGCGCCCAAGCCGACGGGCGCGAAGCCGGGCAAGGGCAAGAAGAAAACATCTTGATCACGTCGGCGCGCGGAAGCGTGCCTTGGAGCGCAGTGATGAGCAAAGAAATGCTGATGGTCGTGGACGCGGTCGCCAACGAGAAAGGTGTGGCGCGCAGTGTCATCTTCGATGCGATGGAGGCCGCGCTGGCGTCTGCCGCGAAGAAGCGTTATGTCGACCAGGACGTCGCGATGCGCGTCTCGATCAATCGCACTACCGGCGAGTACGAAACCTTCCGCCGTTGGGAGGTGGTCGCCGACGACGTGGTCATGGAATCGCCGGACCGCCAGGAACGCCTGATGGACGCGGTCGATCGCAATCCTGACATCCAGGTTGGCGAATTCATCGAGGAACAGGTCGAGAATGCCGAATTCGGCCGTATCGCCGCGCAGGCCGCGAAGCAGGTCATCGTGCAGCGCGTGCGTGAAGCCGAGCGCGCGCAGGTCGTCGACGCCTATCGCGACCGCATCGGCGAACTGGTGACCGGCATCGTCAAGCGCGTCGAGCGCGGCGCGGTTTACCTGGACCTCGGCGGCAATGCCGAAGCCTTCATCGCCCGCGACAAGGCCATCCCGCGCGAAAACGTGCGTGCCGGCGACCGCGTGCGTGGCTACCTGCACGACGTCCGGCTGGAAGCGCGTGGTCCGCAATTGTTCGTGTCACGTACCGCGCCTGAATTCATGATGGAGCTGTTCAAGCTCGAAGTGCCGGAAGTGGGTCAGGGACTGGTGACGATCATGGGCTGCGCCCGCGACGCTGGCGACCGCGCCAAGATCGCGGTGAAGGCCAACGACCATCGCACCGATCCTATCGGCGCCTGCATCGGCATGCGCGGTTCGCGCGTGCAGGCGGTGTCGAATGAACTGAACGGCGAGCGCGTCGACATCATCCTGTGGAACGAGAATCCGGCCCAGTTCGTGATCAATGCGATGGCGCCGGCCGAAGTGCAGTCGATCATCGTCGATGAAGACAAGCACTCGATGGACGTCGCGGTCGCCGAGGACAAGCTCTCCCAGGCCATCGGTCGCGGCGGCCAGAACGTGCGCCTGGCCAGCAAGCTCACCGGCTGGCAGCTCAACGTCATGACCCAGGCGCAGGTACAGCAGAAGAGCGAAGCCGAACAGGAAGCGGCACGCCTGCTGTTCGTCGAGAAGCTCGAAGTCGATGCCGAGATCGCATCGATCCTGGTGCAGGAAGGGTTCTCCTCGATCGAGGAAATCGCCTATGTGCCGGAAAGCGAGCTGTTGTCGGTGGAAGAGTTCGACGAGGACATCGTCGCCGAGCTGCGTGCGCGTGCGCGCGACGCGTTGCTGACGCAGATGATCGCGGCCGAGGAAGATCTCGAATCGCACAAGCCGGCCGATGATCTGCTCGCGCTCGAGGGCATGGACGAAGCCACCGCGTATGCGCTGGCCGAGCGCGGCATCCGCACCCAGGAAGACCTGGCGGAACTCGCGGCCGACGAGATCACCGACATCGAGGGCATGGACGCCGAACGCGCCGCCGCCTTGATCCTTGCGGCGCGTGCGCCGTGGTTCCAGTAATTCCGCCGCAGCGAAAGCCGCAAAGAGGCAAAGCATGTCCGATGTCACCGTACGCCAGCTCGCTCAAGTCCTCGGGATGACCGTGGACAAGCTGCTCGCGCAGCTGTCCGAAGCGGGAATGAAGTTCAATGGTCCGGATCAGGTCGTCACCAGCACCGAGAAGGTGAAGCTGCTGGGCTTCCTGCGGCGCACCCACGGCAAGAAGGAAGAGACCGTCGAAGCCGCTGCGCCGAAGCAGATCACGCTGAAGCGCAAGCATGTCGGCGAGCTGACCGTGTCGAGCGGTGCCGCCAAGGGCAAGACCGTCAATATCGAGGTCCGCCAGAAGCGCACCTACGTCAAGCGCAGCGAAGTGGATGAGCAGCAGGCCGCACCGGAAGTCGATTCCGAGCGCGAGCATGCACTGAAGTTGCTGGCCGAGTCGAAGGCGCGCAACGACGCCGAGCAGAAGCGGCTGAGCGAAATGGACGCCGTGCGTCGCGCCGAATTCGAGGCACAGCGCCGCGAACAGGACGAACGTCGTCGTGCCGAAGAGGCCGTGGCCGAAGCGGCCAAACGCGCCGAAGTCGAAGCTGCGCGACTGCGCGAGGAAGAAGAAGCGCGCGCCGGCAAGAAGCATCACCACGAAGCGCCCAAGAAGCCCGAGGAGAAAGTTGCGCAGCCGGTGCGTGCGAAGGAAGCGCCCAAGGGCAGCGAACCGCCGCATCGGCACAAGGGCGTCAAGGGCAGCCACCGCATGGTCGTCACCGATGCCAGCGACGACGACAGCTCGCCGGCCACGCGTTACGCCGCCGGCGAGCTGCATCTGCCGGGCGACCATTCGCGTCGTCCGCGCAAGAAGCCGCGCCCGAGCAAGCCGGATTTCCGTTCGAACGATCGCGGTGGTGGCGGTGGCGTATCGGGTGGCTTCTCGCGTCCGACCGCACCGATCGTGCGCGAAGTCGCGATCGGCGACACCATCATCGTCGCCGACCTGGCCACCAAGCTGGCGCTGAAGGGCGCTGACGTGGTCAAGGCGCTGTTCAAGATGGGCGTGATGGCGACGATCAACCAGAGCATCGATCACGACACTGCCGCACTCGTTGTCGAAGAACTCGGTCACACGCCGATGCGTGCGACCGACAACGATGCCGAATCGGCGCTGGCTGCCCAGCTGGATGGCGATCAGGGCGAAAAGACGTTGCGTCCGCCGGTCGTCACCATCATGGGGCATGTCGATCACGGCAAGACCTCGCTGCTCGACTACATCCGTCGCACCAAGGTGGCTGCGGGCGAGGCGGGTGGTATCACCCAGCACATCGGCGCCTATCACGTCGACACGCCGAAGGGCGTGATCTCGTTCCTCGACACCCCGGGCCACGCGGCCTTCACGCAGATGCGTGCACGCGGCGCCAGGCTCACCGACATCGTCGTGCTGGTCGTGGCGGCGGACGACGGCGTGATGCCGCAGACGATCGAAGCGATCCAGCACGCGCGTGCCGCCAAGGTGCCGCTGGTCGTGGCGATCAACAAGATCGACAAGAACGACGCCAACCCGGAACGGGTGAAGCAGGAGTTGATCCAGCACGAAGTCGTGGCCGAGGATTTCGGCGGCGAAGTGATGATGATCCCGGTGTCCGCGAAGGCGGGGACCGGCATCGACGCATTGCTCGATGCCATCCTGCTGCAGGCGGAAGTGCTGGAACTGCGCGCTGTCGCCGATGGCCGTGCCACCGGCACCGTGATCGAATCCAGTCTCGACAAGGGCCGTGGCCCGGTTGCGACGGTCCTGGTCCAGGCCGGCACGCTGAACAAGGGCGATTTCCTGGTCTGCGGCATCCATTACGGCCGTGTGCGCGCGATGTTCGATGAAGCGGGACGTCAGGCCGCGCATGCGGGGCCGTCGATTCCGGTGGTCGTGCTGGGTCTATCCGGCGTGCCTGATGCCGGCGACGATTTCATCGTCGTGGCCGACGAACGCCTGGCCAAGGACGTGGCGCAGCAGCGTGAGCAGAAGCGTCGCGAGACGCGCCTGGTCAAGCAGCAGGCGACCAAGATGGAAGACGTCTGGTCGAGCGTCAACCAGGGCGACCTGCGTACGCTGAATCTCGTCGTCAAGGCCGACGTCCAGGGCTCGGCGGAAGCGTTGCGCGATTCGTTGACCAAGCTCAGTACCGACGCGATCAAGATCAACGTCATCGGCAGCGGCGTCGGCGGTATCACCGAATCCGACGCGCAACTTGCTGCGGCCTCGAAGGCGGTCATCATCGGCTTCAACGTGCGTGCTGACGCAACGGCGCGCAAGATCGTGCAGGACAACGGCCTCGACCTGCGTTACTTCTCGATCATCTACGACGTCATCGACCAGGTGAAGCAGGTCGCGACCGGTCTTCTCGGCACCGAAGTGCGCGAGGAGATCATCGGCGTGGCCCAGGTGCGCGACGTGTTTCGTTCGTCGAAGTTCGGTCAGGTCGCGGGTTGCATGGTCATCGAGGGCCAGGTCAAGCGCAACAAGCCGATCCGCGTGCTTCGCGACAACGTCGTGGTCTTCCAGGGCGAACTGGAGTCGCTGCGCCGCTTCAAGGACCTGGTCGAGGAAGTGCGCAACGGCATGGAGTGCGGCATCGGCGTCAAGCAGTACAACGACGTCAAGGTCGGCGACCAGATCGAGTGCTTCGAACGCATCGAAGTGCAGCGTACGCTGTAAGGGACGACGAGCATGCGCGCGACCTTCCATCGTACCGACCGGATCGCGGCGCTCCTGCGCCGCGAGATCGGCGCGCTTGTGCACGATGCCGTGCGCGAGAAGTTGATTCCGTCGGTGTCAGTGTCCGATGTCGAGGTCACGCGTGACCTTGCGCATGCGACCGTCTATGTCACTGCCTTGGTCGGCGACCAGGGCAAGCCGGCGGTGAAGGAGCTGAACGAGGCTGCTTGGGAATTCCGGCGCGAACTGGCGCATCGCGTCGAGCTGCGCACCGTGCCGGCCCTGCATTTCAAGTACGACGATTCGGTGGATCGCGGCGAACGCATCGATGCCTTGCTGCGCGCCCCGATCGAGCCGGAACCGGTGATCGTGAAGCCGAAGGCGCCGCGCAAGGCCGCGGCGAAGTCGGCCGCTCCGGCCAAGAAAAAGGCGCCGGCCAAGAAAGCGCCTGCGAAGAAGCGCGCGCCGCGCAAGACCGCGGAGTAAGCGGGCATGCACGGCATCGTGCTGCTCGACAAACCGCTGGGACTGAGTTCGAACGCGGCCTTGCAACGCGTCCGCTACCGGTTCGGCAAGATCAAGGCCGGTCACGCCGGCACGCTCGATCCGCTCGCCACCGGCATGTTGCCGATCTTCCTCGGCGAAGCGACGAAGTTCATCCAGCATGTGTTGAGTGCACGCAAGGCGTACCGGACCACGATCGCGTTCGGCGCCGAAACCGCGACTGCCGACCGTGAAGGCGACATTGTCGCGACAGCGGCGCTGCCCGCGATCGATCGCGCCGCGCTCGACACGTTGCTGGCGGGTTTCGTCGGCCGCATCCGGCAGACGCCGCCGATGTACTCGGCAATCAAGCGTGACGGTGTGCCGCTGTACAAGCTGGCGCGCCAGGGCGAACAGGTTGAGGTGCCCGAGCGCGAGGTCGAGATCGAACGCATCGAGGTGCTGGCGCATTCGCCCGAGATGCTGGAGATTGACGTGGTCTGTGGCTCCGGCACCTACATCCGCAGTCTCGGGGTCGATATCGGCCGGGCACTCGGCTCGGCGGCGCATCTGGCGGCGCTGCGACGGCTGTGGGTCAGCCCGTTCGAAGACCAGCCCATGGTCGGACTGGACCTGCTGAATGCGGCGGATGATCCGACGCGGCACGTGCTTCCCATCGAGGCGGCGATGCCGCAGTTCCCGCCGGTCGTTCTGACCGCCTTGGAATACGCCGAACTGGCCTTCGGCCGCCGGGTCACCGGCCACCCGGAAGCGGATGGCCGGTTCCGCCTGTACGGCTCGGCACAGCAGTTCCTCGGCCTCGGTCTGGTCGAGCACGGCATCCTGCGTGCTGACCGTTTGATGGCAACAGCCTGAATCGTACGGGCGGTTTCACGTCGGTTTGCTTGTTAAGACTCCGTCCCGCCCCTAGAATGCGCGGCCTCCTTCGCCCAAAAACCACCCTTTGAGTCCGACAGCGCGTATCTGGCGCCGTGCGGCCTCGTCCCGTTTCAGGAAAATAGACATGTCCCTGACTGCAGAACAATCCGCCAAGATCATCGCCGAACACGGCCGCAAGCCGAACGACACCGGTTCGCCGGAAGTCCAGATCGCGCTGCTCTCCGCCCAGATCGACGTGCTGGCGCCGCACTTCCAGGCGCACGCGAAGGACCATCATTCGCGCCGCGGCCTGATCACCATGGTCAACTCGCGCCGCCGCCTCCTGGCGTATCTGAAGAAGAACGACAGCGCGCGCTACAAGGCGCTGATCGAGAAACTCGGCCTCCGTCGCTAATCGATCACCAAGGAACCGCCTCGTGGCCAAGACAGTCAAGTCGTTCAAGTACGGTAATCATGATGTCACCCTGGAAACGGGTGAGATCGCCCGCCAAGCCAGCGGGGCGGTGGTGGTCAAGATGTCCGACACGGTGGTACTCGTGTCGGTCGTCGGCGCGAAGTCGGTGCGTGAAGGCACCGACTTCTTCCCGCTGACGGTGGACTACCAGGAAAAGTTCTACGCCGGTGGCCGCATCCCCGGTGGTTTCTTCAAGCGTGAAGGTCGTCCGACCGAAAAAGAAACGCTGACCTCGCGCCTGATCGATCGCCCGATCCGTCCGCTGTTCCCGGAAGAGATGCGCAACGAAGTCCAGATCATCGCGACCGTGCTGTCGCTGAATCCGGAAGTCGATGGCGACATCCCGGCGCTCATCGGCGCCTCGGCCGCGCTGGCGATCTCCGGTCTGCCGTTCAACGGCCCGATCGGCGCCGCCAAGATCGGTTACGCCAACGGCCAGTACCTGCTGTGCCCGACCGCCACCGAACTGAAGACCTCGCAGCTTGAACTGGTTGTCGCCGGTACCGCGAACGCGGTGCTGATGGTCGAATCCGAAGCCAAGATGCTGAGCGAGGAAGTGATGCTCGGCGCCGTCACCCATGGCCACAAGGCGATGCAGACGGTGATCCAGGCGATCAACGAATTCGCCGACGCCGCCGGTCGCAAGACCTTCGACTGGACGCCGCCGGCCAAGCAGGATGCCCTGATCAATGCGATCAAGGCGATTGTCGGCGACCGCCTCGGTGCCGCCTACAAGATCCACGACAAGGGCCAGCGCCGCGACGCCATCTCGGTCATCCGCAAGGAAGTCCAGGAAGCGCTGAAGCCGCAGCTCGAAGCCAACGGCTGGACCAGCACGATGGTCGGCAAGGAATTCGGCGACCTCGAATACCACACCATGCGTCGCTCGGTGCTCGACACCAAGGTCCGCATCGACGGCCGCGACCTCGTGACCGTGCGCCCGATCACCGTGCGTGTCGGCGTGTTGCCGCGCACCCATGGTTCGGCGCTGTTCACCCGCGGCGAGACCCAGGCGCTGGTCACGACCACGCTCGGCACCACGCGTGATGCGCAGATCATCGACGCGGTCGAAGGCGAGACCAAGGATCCGTTCCTGTTCCACTACAACTTCCCGCCGTTCTCGGTCGGTGAAACCGGTCGTGGTGGCGGTCCGAAGCGTCGCGAAATCGGCCATGGCCGTCTGGCGAAGCGTGGCGTCGCCGCGGTGATGCCGAGCCTGGAAGCCTTCCCGTACGTCATCCGTTGCGTCTCGGAAATCACCGAGTCGAACGGTTCCTCGTCGATGGCCTCGGTCTGCGGATCGTCGCTGGCGATGATGGACGCCGGCATTCCGCTGAAGGCACCGGTCGCGGGCATCGCGATGGGCCTGATCAAGGAAGGCAACGATTACGCCGTGCTGTCCGACATCCTTGGCGACGAAGACCACCTCGGCGACATGGACTTCAAGGTGGCCGGTAGCGCCGAAGGCATCTCCGCGCTGCAGATGGACATCAAGATCGACGGTATCACCGAAGAAATCATGAAGGTGGCGCTGAATCAGGCCAAGGGCGGCCGTCTGCACATCCTCGGCGAGATGGCCAAAGGCCTGAACGCGCCGCGTGCGGAACTGTCCGACTACGCGCCGCGCCTGCTGACGATGAAGATCCACCCGGACAAGATCCGCGAAGTGATCGGCAAGGGTGGCGCGACCATCCAGGGCATCACCAAGGAAACCGGCACCCAGATCGACATCCAGGACGACGGCACCATCGTCATCGCCTCGGTCAACGCCGCCGCCGCCCAGGCCGCGAAGGCGCGCATCGAGTCGATCACCTCGGACGTCGAACCGGGCCGCATCTACGAAGGCAAGGTCGCCAAGCTGATGGACTTCGGTGCCTTCGTCACGATCGCCCCGGGCAAGGACGGTCTCGTGCACGTCTCGCAGATCTCCAACGAGCGCGTCGAGAAGGTCTCGGACAAGCTCAAGGAAGGCGACATCGTCAAGGTCAAGGTCCTCGAAGTCGACAAGCAGGGCCGCATCCGCCTGTCGATCAAGGCCGTGCTCGAAGACGCCGCCGGCTGATCCCCGAGACATCGCCAGCTCGACAAGAAACGCGCTTCGGCGCGTTTTTTGTTGGGCCATTGATCCGCGTCAACGTCGTGACGACGCAGTCGACTATCGTGTCGCCATGGACACGACCACCCGAACCGCATTGCGCGCGCTGGCCGCGCTGGACCTGACCAGCCTCAATGAGGGCGACACGCCGGATGACATCGCGGCCCTGTGCGCGAGGGCGCGTACATCCCACGGTGTTACTGCGGCGGTCTGCGTCTATCCCGAGCATGTGACCACGGCGCGCCGTCTGCTTGGCGGCGATGGTGGCTCAGTGGTTCGGGTCGCGACGGTGGTGAATTTCCCGGACGGTGCGGCCGATCCGGCACGCGCCGAGCGCGAGACGCGTCGCGCCATCGCGGCCGGTGCCGAAGAAATCGATGTGGTGTTCCCTTGGCGGGCATTGATCGCGGGCGATGGCGCGGTCGGTGCGCGTGTGGTGTCGGACTGCAAGGCCGTGCTGCCGCCCGGTACCCTGTTGAAGGTCATCCTCGAAACCGGCGAACTGAAGGACACGGGCCTGATCCGTCGCGCATCCGATATCGCGCTTGCGCATGGGGCCGATTTCCTCAAGACCTCGACCGGCAAGGTGCCGGTCAATGCGACGCCTGACGCGGCCTGCGTGATGCTGCAGGCCATCCTCGACGCGAAATCGGGAAGCGGTCTCAAGGTCGCGGGCGGCGTGCGTCGCGTTGCCGACGCGGCCGTCTATTTCGATCTGGTCGATACGATGATGGGCCCGGACTGGGCCACGCCGGCGCGGTTCCGCATCGGTGCCAGCGGCTTGCTCGACGACATCCTCGCGGTGCTGTCCGGCAAAACAGCCGCGGGCGGTTCGGGCTACTGACATGGCTTACACGCCGCAATCCGTGCTTGCCGATGTCCGTGATGGCCGCGCGCCCGCTCCGGCCGCGCTGCTCGAATTCGTGCAGGGCATGGCCGACGGTCGCACCAGCGAAGGCCAGATGGCCGCGTTCGCGATGGCCGTGCGTTGTCGTGGCCTGTCGTCGATCGACACGGTGCGCCTGACACTGGCGATGCGCGACAGCGGCGAACGGCTGACGCGCGCGATGCTCGACATCGACCGGCCGCTGCTCGACAAACATTCGACCGGCGGCGTCGGTGATGCCGTCAGCCTCGCGCTGGCGCCGATGCTGGCCGCCTGCGGCGCCGCCGTGCCGATGCTGAGCGGGCGCGGCCTCGGCCACACCGGCGGCACGCTCGACAAACTCGCTGCGATTCCGGGTTACACGGTCGATGCCGACATCGACACCTTGCGTCGCGCGCTGCGCGAGGCCGGTTGCGCCATCGTCGGTGCCGGGCGTGGCTTGGCGCCTGCAGACCGACGCCTCTACGCCGTGCGCGATGTCACCGCGACGGTCGATGCGATGCCATTGATCGTCGCCTCGATCCTCTCCAAGAAACTGGCGGTCGAACTCGACGCGCTGGTGCTCGACGTGAAATGCGGCAGCGGTGCGTTCTTTCCGGATCGCGACGACGCCGAGCAGCTGGCGCGTTCGCTGGTCAAGGTCGCGAACGAGGCCGGGCTGCCGTGTTCGGCGCTGATCACCGACATGGGCGAACCGCTGGTGCCCGCGGTCGGCAATGCCACCGAGTTGCGCGCGGTATTGCGATATCTGCGTGGCGATGTGTTGCCCTTGCGCATGCACGAGGCCTGCCTCGCGCTCGGTGCGGAGGTCATGACGCGCGCGGGTCTCGCGCATTCCATCCACGACGCACGCACGCGACTGCAACATGCACGCGACAGCGGCGCGGCGATCGAACACTTCGCGCGTATGGTCACCGCACTCGGTGGTCCGTCCGACCTCGTGCTCGCCTTCGAGCGCGACCTGCCGAGCGCGCCGATCCACGTCGACGTACTGGCCGAAGACGACGGTGCGATCCGCGCCATCGACGCGCGTCGGCTCGGCGAACTGGTGGTCGATCTCGGCGGCGGTCGTCGTCATCCCGACGACCGCATCGATCCCGCCGTCGGGCTCGATCGCGTCCGTGGCGTCGGCGAGACGGTACACGCTGGCGAACCGCTGCTGCGGCTCTGTCTGCGCGATACCGACCAGATCGCGTGGGCGAGGGCACGTGCTGCGGCCGCATTCGAGGTCGGTGAGCCGGTGCCGCCCGTTGCGCTGGTGCAGGCACGGGTCGTCGCGGAGACGCAGTGATGGCGCGGGCGCTGCTGGTCGTGCTCGATTCACTCGGCATCGGCGCGGCGCCGGATGCGGGCCGCTTCGGCGATGTCGGTGCCGACACCTTCGGCCACATCCTCGCATCGCGTGGTCCGGATCTTCCGAATCTGCGTGCGCTCGGCTTGCATGCAGCGCACGCGCTCGCCCACGGACGTGAGCCCGCAGTGCACGAGCAAGCCGATGCCACTGCGACCTGGGCCGCGATGCGCGAACAGTCCACCGGCAAGGACACGACCAGCGGCCACTGGGAAATGTGCGGCGTGCCGGTGATGTTCGACTGGGGCTACTTCACCGCGTTCGAAAACAGCTTTTCGCCCGCGTTGCTTGATGCCTTGGTCACGCGTGCGGGCTTGCCCGGCGTGCTCGGCAATTGCCGGGCCTCGGGCACCGAGATCCTCCAGCGCTTGGGTGTCGAACACATTCAATCGGGCAAGCCGATCGTCTACACCTCGGCCGATTCGGTGTTCCAGATCGCCGCACACGAGCAGCATTTCGGGCTGGAACGGCTGTATCGCGTCTGCGAAATCGCGCGCGAACTGGTCGACGACCATCACATCGCCCGCGTGATCGCGCGGCCCTTCATCGGCGACGATGCCTCGAACTTCAAACGCACCGGACATCGTCACGATTACGCCGTGCCACCGGTGGCGCCGACCGTGCTCGATGCACTCGTCGCGGCCGGCAAGCGGGTCATCGCCATAGGTAAGGTCTCGGACATCTTCGCAGGGCAGGGCATCAGCCAGTCGATTCCCGCCAGCGGCCTCGATGCGTTGATCGACACGACGATCCGCACGTTTCGTGAGGCGCCGGACGACAGTCTCGTCTTCGTGAACCTGGTTGATTTCGATTCCGAATACGGCCACCGCCGCGATGTCGCCGGTTATGCCGCGGCGCTCGAACGCTTCGATACGCGCTTGCCGGAATTGCTGGCGACACGAGGCGAGGGTGATCTGATGTTGTTCAGCGCCGACCACGGCAATGACCCGACCTGGCCGGGCAGCGACCACACGCGCGAATGCGTGCCGCTGCTCGCACTCGGTGGTGCGTTGCGTGCTGGCAGCGCCGGTTTGCGCGAGGGTTTCGCCGATCTCGGGCAGACGCTGGCGCAGCATTTCGGACTCGCGCCGCTCGCCCACGGGCGCGCACTCGAGCGCATCGCCAACGACTGAGGACGATCATGGGCACGCCGCACATTTCCGCGAAACCGGGCGACTTCGCCGACACCGTCCTGCTGCCCGGCGACCCGCTGCGTGCGGCGCATATCGCGAACACGGTGCTGGACGATGCCGTGGAGGTGACGCGCGTACGTGCGATGGGCGGTTACACCGGCACCTGGCGCGGCCAGCGCGTGTCGGTGATGGGCACCGGCATGGGCATTCCATCGGCATCGATCTACGGCACCGAACTGGTACGCGAGTACGGCGTGAGACGGCTGATCCGCATCGGCACCTGTGGCGGCATTGCGTCCGACCTGCAACTCGGCGACATCGTGCTGGCGCAGGGTGCGAGCACCGATTCCGGCGTCAACCGTTCGCGCTTCAAGGGCATGGATTTCGCCGCGATCGCGAGCTACCCGCTGCTGTCCGCGGTCGCCGAACGGGCGCGCCGCGACGGCGTGCGCGTGCGCGTCGGCAACGTCTTCAGCTGCGATCTGTTCTACGGCCCCGATCCGACCCTCGTCGACACGCTCGCCGCGATGAACATCCTCGGCATCGAGATGGAAGCCGCCGGCCTCTACGGCCTCGCCGCCCAATACGGCGCGGAAGCACTCGCCGTCTGCGCCGTCTCCGACCACCTCCGCACCCACGCCCAATGGTCCCCCGAACAACGCCAAAACGGCCTCGATGCGATGGTGCGGCTGGTGCTGGATGCGGTGGTGGCGGCGTAGCTCAACGCCGCTGTCTGCACGATTTGCGTCATGCCGATTGGCGAATCAGACTCTGTGCAATCGTCCGGCGATTCAGTCGGGGAATGCGTGTTGGCAATGATCATTCGAACCGCAATTGAAACGGCCTGGTGGCTTGAGTGGGGTGCAACTGCCTCTCATCAACGCTGGGCTCGCCTACAGGTCTTCGCTGATGGCTCGGCGCAGGTACTGGACCTCGATGGTTTCTATCATGACTTCGAGACAGCACACGACGCCATCAACTGGCTGTCGGAGGACGAGTACTCGCCAGCAGAGCACGTCATTGAGGAAGCGCGGCTATTCGGGTTACTTGCTCCAAACGCAGGAACAGACAAAGACCTCGTGCCCCTTATGCACGTTGGATCCTCGATGTAACTCCGTAGGCTGGGTTGAGCCTCGGCGAAACCCAGCGGACTAACTCACGGATGCTGGGTTTCACGTTGTTCAACCCAGCCTACGAGGTGACGGGGTCATGTAGGCGCGCGGTTCATCGCGCGACCGGCGCGTTTCGGTCACATCACAACGCCGCTGCCAACCGCGTGCCCTGATCGATCGCGCGCTTGGCGTCGAGTTCGCCGGCTTCGTCGGCGCCGCCGATGAGGTGGGCAGGCTTGCCGAGCAGGGCGAGTTCGGCGTGCAGGTCGCGGTTCGGTTCCTGGCCGGCGCAGATGACGATGTGGTCGACTTCGAGCAGGCGCGCGTTCGTGCCGATGGTGACGTGCAGGCCGCGTTCGTCGATGCGGTCGTACTGCACGCCGCCGATCATCTCGACGCGCTTTATCTTCAACGTCGCGCGATGCACCCAGCCGCTGGTCTTGTTCAGGCGTTTGCCCGGCGCACCTTCCGAACGTTGCAGCAGGAACACCTGGCGTGCCGGCGGTTCCGGCTGCGGCTTCAGGCCGTCGATGCCGCCACGGCGGGTGAAGGTGTCGTCCACGCCCCATTCCTTGCGCCACAGCTTCTCGTCCAGCGACGGCGAATGGCCGGCGTGCACCAGGTATTCGGCGACGTCGAAGCCGATGCCGCCGGCACCGATGACGGCGACGCGCGGGCCGACGTCGGCATTGCCCGCGAGCACGTCGATGTAGCTCAACACTTTCGGCGAGTCGATGCCGTCGATGCGCACCTTGCGTGGCGTGATGCCGGTGGCGACGATGATTTCGTCGAAGCCGCTCTGGGCCAACTGTTCGGCATTGACGCGCGTCCCGAGTTTCACGTCGACGCCCGTCTCGCTGAGGCGATGCGTGAAGTAGCGGATCGTCTCGTGGAATTCTTCCTTGCCCGGAATTTTCTTGGCCATGTTGAACTGGCCACCGATCTCGTTCGCGCCGTCGAAAAGCGTCACGCGATGGCCGCGTTCGCCGAGCGTGGTCGCGGCGGCGAGGCCGGCCGGGCCGGCGCCAACCACGGCGATGCGTTTCGGTGTCGCCGTCGGCTTGATGATGATCTCGGTCTCGTAGCAGGCACGCGGATTCACCAGGCAACTGGCGCGCTTGTTCTCGAACACATGGTCGAGGCAGGCCTGGTTGCAGGCGATACAGGTGTTGATGTGTTCGGCGCGGTTGGCGCGCGCCTTGTTCACCCATTCCGGGTCGGCCAGCAGCGGGCGCGCCATCGAGACCATGTCGCAGGTGCCGTCGGCGAGCAGCTTCTCGGCCACGTCCGGCATGTTGATGCGGTTCGTCGCGATCAGCGGCAGTTGCACGTGCTTCTTCAGCTCGCGCGTCGTGAATGCGAAACCGGCGCGTGGCACCGAGGTCACGATGGTCGGAATGCGTGCTTCGTGCCAGCCGATGCCGCTGTTGATGATCGTCGCACCGGCGGCTTCGACCGCCTTCGCCAGCGTGGTGATTTCCTCCCAGCTCTGGCCGCGTTCGACCAGGTCGAGCAGGGACAGGCGGTAGATGATGATGAAGTCCTTGCCGACCTTGGCGCGGATCGCCTTGATGATTTCCAGCGGGAAGCGCATGCGGTTTTCGTACGGACCGCCCCATTCGTCGGTGCGTTTGTTGGTGCGCTCGCAGAGGAACTGGTTGATCAGGTAACCCTCGGAGCCCATGACTTCGACACCGTCGTAGCCGGCATCGCGGGCGAGGGCGGCACAGTTCGCGAAGGCCTTGATCTGCGACCACACGCCGCGGCCCGACAGCTCGCGCGGCGCAAACGGCGAGATCGGCGATTTGATCTTCGATGGCGCCACGCCCAGCGGGTGGTAGGCGTATCGGCCGGTATGCAGGATCTGCATGCAGATGCGGCCATCGTGTTCGTGCACCGCCTGGGTGACCTTGCGATGCCGTGACACTTCCCAGGGCCAGCTCAGCTTGCCGGCGAACGGCGACACCCAGCCGGCGATGTTCGGGGCGATGCCGCCGGTCACGATCAGGCCGACGCCGCCCTTGGCGCGTTCACCGAAATAGGCGGCGAGCTTGTCGAAGTCGCGGGCGCGGTCTTCGAGGCCGGTATGCATCGAACCCATCAGGACGCGATTGCGCAGGGTCACGTGGCCGAGGTTCAGCGGTTCGAGCAGGTGCGGGTAGGCGGCGGTCGTCACGGGCGGGTCCATGGGGCGTTCGAAGTCGCCATGTTCCGTTCGTCAGCCGAATCCGTCAAACGAATGTTTCATGTTTCGCAATGTGAAGTTGGTCACATGTGCATGTAGGGGCAGTTCACATACCGTCACCCTACCTTCAGGGACGAGCCACGATGCCCGACGCGATACGGATCCTCAGTCTGGGCTTCGCGAGCGCCGAGCTGCACATGATGCAGGTTGTGCTCGATTCGGCTGCGAAAACGCTGCCGCGCGGCTTCCGGCTGGTCAAGGCGAGCGAAGCCGCCGACGTGGCCGTGGTCAACTGGAGCACCCTCAATATCGAGCGCACCCAGGCCTTTCTGGCCGAGCGCTTCGCTGCGGCGCCGCTGATTTCGGTCTCGGAAACAGGCGTGCTGGGCTCGCCCGGCATGTGTGTCTCGGAAACGCAGTTGCTGCCGAACCTGGCCGCCATGGTCTACGAGGCGATCGAGGGCATCGAGCCCGCGTATCGGGTGCGTCCGCCGGAGTACGTGTCGTGGCTGAGCGTGCGCCGGCATGATGACGCCCGAACGGCGCCGACTGAGGATGTCCGTGAGCCGTCGACCGCCAAACCGGTGCCGAGTGCACCGGTGTTCGCGGCGCCGCCGACCATTCCTCCGGCCGCGAGCGAGCCGCGCTGGCTCGAAGGCCTGCACCTGTTGCTGGTCGACGTGCGCTCGGACGGGGCCGAAGACGCCGAACAAATGCTGGCCCGGCTGGGCGCCCGCGTCGATGTTGCGCTCGACGATCAGGACGGCTGGATCAAGCACTTGTCGCGACGCTGGGACGCCATCCTGATCGACGCCCGCCTGGGTGACGAGGCGGGCTTCAAGCTGTGTCGACGCATCACTCACGAACCGGTCCGCAAGCCGCCGCCGGTCTTCATGCTGGCCGACAAGCTGCGTCCGATCGAACGCGCCCGTGCAGCGCACGCCGGCAGTGTCGGATTCCTGACCTGGCCGCTGAAGTCAGACGCTCTGATCGCCGCACTCGGGCCGTTGCGGGCCTCGACCGCCGCGGGTTAGCCGGCAAGCCCGAGCGTCACTGCCAGCGCAGGGCGTGTTGCGCCAATACGCCGTATTCGAAGGTCGCCGCGTGCATCTGCGGCGACGGTGAACCGCTCGCTGCACCGGCCGCGATCGGCAACGGCAGCCAGTGTTCCGGCGTCGGATGGTTGAAGCGCGCCTGCGGTGCGTTTTCCCAGTCGAGCAGGGCGGTGTCGCGACCCGCGGCCAGATGATCCAGTGTCCAATCCGCAAAGGCGCGCGCTTCCGGCGTGCCGATGCCCGCCGGCGCGCGCCAATCGAGTGCGCGCAGGTTGTGGGTCAACGAACCCGAGCCGACGATCAGCACGCCGGCATCGCGTAGCGGCGCCAGCGTCTGTCCGAGCCGGTATTGCCAGCGCGCATCGCGGCGCGGATCGACCGAGATCGAGATCACCGGCACGTCGGCGTCCGGAAACAGGCGCAGCAGCGGCACCCAGACGCCATGGTCGATGCCGCGTTGCACGTCGAGTTGCGCGGCGAATCCGGCGGATGCCAGGCGTTCGCGGATCTCGCCGGCGATGACCGGTTCGCCCGGCGCCGGATAATGGATGTCGTACAAGGCCTGTGGAAAACCGTAGAAATCGTGGATGGTTTCCTGATGCGCGTGTGCGGTCAGCGCTGGTCCCGGCGTGTCGTGATGTGCCGATGCGACCAGGACGGCGCGCGGGGTCGCGAGCGACTGCCCGATCTCGCGCCAGGCCGCAGTCGCGGCGTTTTCCTGCACCGCCAGCAGCGGCGCACCATGGGAGACGAAGAGGACGGGTTGGCGCGGCATCGTGTTCATGGCGATACGTTATGGGCAGATGCGGCACCACGCCATTGCGCAGCCGTGCAAGCGCCCGCGGCAGCGACGCAAGCCCGGGGCCGGATACGCATCCGCGAGGAAATCGGCGACACTTGCCGGCCTCGTTTCCCTTCGGAATCCGCAATGCGCATCGAGACCAAGCTGCCCAAGGTCGGCACCACCATCTTCACCGTGATGTCGCAGTTGGCCGCGCAGCACAAGGCCGTGAACCTCGGCCAGGGCTTTCCGGATTTCGAAGGCCCGGAGCTGATGCGCGAGGCGCTGAATCGCGCCATGCACGAAGGCAAGAACCAGTACGCGCCGATGGCCGGCATTCCCAAGCTGCGCGAACAGATCGCGTTGAAGACCAAGGCCTTGTACGGCTGCGCGATCAACGTCGATACCGAAGTGACGGTGACCAGCGGCGCCACCGAAGCCCTGTTCTGCGCGATCGCCGCGATCGTGCGGCCGGGCGAATCGGTGATCGTGCTCGACCCGTGTTACGACAGCTATGAGCCCGCGATCGAACTGAACGGTGGCAAGGCCATCCACGTGCCGCTCGACAGCGAGACCTTTGCGGTCGACTGGCAGCGCGTGAACGATGCCGTCGAGAAAGGCACGCGCGCCATCCTCGTGAACTCGCCGCACAATCCGAGCGGCGCCGTGTTCAGCGCGGCCGATCTCGACGCACTCGCCGAAATCGCGCGCCGCCACGACCTCATCGTGATTTCCGACGAGGTCTACGAACACATCATCTTCGACGGCCTCGCGCACCAGTCGGTGTTGCGCCATCCGGAATTGGCCGATCGCAGCTTCGTCATCTCGAGTTTCGGCAAGACCTATCACTGCACCGGCTGGAAGGTCGGCTACTGCGTCGCGCCGCCGGTACTGTCGACCGAGTTCCGCAAGGTGCACCAGTACCTGACCTTCTGCACCTTCAACCCGGCGCAGTGGGCGCTGGCGGACGTGATCGAGCAGTTGCCGAGCCACTACCTCGAACTGCCGGCGTTCTACCAGGAGAAGCGCGACCGTTTCCGCGCGCTGCTGGCCGACACGCCGTTCCGGTTGCTGCCGGTGTATGGCGCCTATTTCCAGATCGTCGACTATTCGGCGATCAGCGACCGCGACGACATGAGTTTCTGCGAATGGCTGACGCGCGACGTCGGCGTCGCCGCGATTCCGGTCTCGGCCTTCTACGAAACGCCGCCGGAATCGAAGCTGATCCGCTTCTGCTTCGCCAAGACCGACGCCACGCTCGAAGCTGCGGCCGAGCGGCTCAACCAGATCAAGGCGGGCTGACGCGATGAACTTGCCGTCGACCGACTTGCGCGTTTCCCTGGTCCAGGCCGCGACGCATTGGCACGACGCCAAGGCCAATCGCGTGATGTATGGCGACCTGGTTCGCCCGCTCGCGGGCAGCACCGATCTGGTCGTGCTGCCGGAGACCTTCACCAGCGGCTTCACCAACGACACCTTGACGAGTGCCGAGACCATGGACGGCGTGACCGTTCGCTGGATGGGCGCACTCGCTTCCGAAGTGAACGCGGTCGTGACCGGCTCGGTCGTGATCCGCGACGGTGACCGTTTCATCAACCGACTGGTCTGGATGCGGCCGGATGAAAGTTTCGCGGTGTACGACAAACGCCATCTGTTCCGCATGGCCAACGAACACGAGCGTTATGCCGGCGGTGACGCGCGCCTCGTGGTCGAGTTGAACGGTTGGCGTGTCTGTCCGATGGTCTGTTACGACCTGCGTTTTCCGGTGTTCATGCGCAACACGATGCGCGCTGAACTCGGGCGCATGGACTACGACCTGCTGCTGTTCGTCGCCAACTGGCCGGCGCCGCGGCGAGGGCCATGGCGCACCTTGTTGCGTGCACGCGCCATCGAGAACCTGTGTTATTCGGTCGGCGTCAATCGCGTCGGCAGCGATGGCAATGGTCTGAACTATGCGGGCGACAGTGCAGCGATCGACTTCCTCGGCGAAGCCCTGGTCGACCTCGACGAACGCGCGCAGGTCGTGACGACGACGTTGTCGGCGGCGGCGCTGAATACGCATCGCGAACGCTTCCCGGCCTGGCGCGACGCCGACGCTTTCACGCTGCAGGGCTGATCGCACCGATCCGGCCCCAGAAGTGGCGCAGCGACGCGCAGACGCGTCCGGGTGCCTCGACTTGCGGATAGTGGCCGATGTCATCGAGCCAGACGACATCGGCCTCGCGGATCAATTCGCGATACCGCGCGACCATGTGCGCGCCCGAGACGGGATCAAGTGCGCCGTTGATCAATCGCATCGGGATCGTCGTGCCGGTCAAGGCGCCGACCCAACGTTCGCGCTGGCGCCTGCGCTCCACCAGGTAGCGCATCAGCCGGTGCGCGATGCGTTGCCCGTCCTGCGCGGTGATCAGTGCCCAGAAGGCATCGATTTCGTTCGCATCCGGGCGCGTGTTCGGGCCGAAGATCGCCGCAAAACTGCGTGCGAAGCTTCGTCGGTTCAACAGCTTCGCGAGCAGTGGACCGAGCGGTGTCAGCAGCAGCCGCTGGATCAGGCGCGGTCGATGCGATTCCGGGAACAGGCCGCCATTGAGGAACACGACGGAGTCGACGCGTTTGGGCTGGCCGAGTGCCGCCTGTTCACGATCACGCGCGAGCAGTTCCTGCGCCACCGTCACGCCGTAGTCGTGGGCGAGCACATGCATTCGTTCGATCCCGAGTTGGGAACGCCAGTGATCGATCAGGTCGGCCTGACCCGCGATCGTGTAGTCATGCGCAGCGGGCTTGTCCGAAAAGCCGAAGCCGAGCAGGTCCGGTGCCAACAGGTTGAAGTCGCGCGCCAGCTCGGCCCACAGCGGATGCCAGTCGAGCGATGCCGTCGGAAATCCGTGGATCAGCAGTAGCCAGGGGCGGTCGCCCGGTGGATTCAGTGCGATCTGGGCGAACACCTTGTGACCAGCGAAGACGCTGTGTCGCCCTTGCAGTCGCCAATCGCGAAGGGCGTCGATATCGATGCGGGGAAACGACGCCGCGTTCATCCGGTGCGGAGCGCGCCGAGCTGTTCGTGTACGCCGCTGCTCATCATCGCGAGGAAGACCGCGAGTCCGAGATAGGCGGCGCCGTACTGCAATTTCACTTCCAGTGGCTGCTCGTAGTAGCCGGCAGGCACCGTGTCATGCCAGGTGCCGCGCCATACCGACCAGATGCTCGGCAGCGCCATGATCAGGACCAGGAACAGCATCGGGCTCGGCCTCACGAACAGCAGGGCGCCGAGGATGGGCGCCCCGACCAGCCAGATCTTCGGTGACAGGATGCCGACGATGCGACCGCCGTCGAGCGGATTGATCGGCAGCAGGTTCCACAGGTTCAGCATGAATCCGGAGTAGGCCAGCGCCATCAGCAGCGCACTGCCGGTATCGCGTGCGGCGTAGTAGCAGACCAGCGCGCCGGCCGTGCCCGCGACCGGACCTGCCAGGGCGATCTTCGCCTCCACGCGGGCATCCATCGGCTGCTCCTTGAGTTCGATCCAGGCCCCGACGAAGGGAATGAAGGTCGGCGCACCCACGTTCAGGCCGGCGCGTTTCGCACTCAGGTAGTGGCCGAGTTCGTGCACGAAGATCAGCAGCACAAAGCCGACCGCGTACCGCCATCCGAACAGCAGGGCATAGGCGAACACCGAAATGATCATGGTGCCGCCGGTTTTCAGGATCGGTCCGAGCTTGGCGAAGTTCAGGAGCAACAGCAGGGTTTTCAGCATGGCGCGAAGCGGACGGTGTCAGGGCGGTGACGAGGAACGCAAGAATAGCCGCGTGCTCGCGTAGAATCGTGCGTCTCCCACAGGAACGACCATGCTGCTCAAGCGCCTTCTGCTGCCGTCGATCGTCCTGATCGCCGCCTGTACCCACACGACTCGCGACATGACCCCAGAATCCCCCGCGTCCGCCGTCAACACGCCGCAACCGCCCGTGGCCAAGCAGGTGCCCTACACGGTGACCTCGCCGAATGGCGACCGCGTCGACCCCTACTACTGGTTGCGCGACGACACTCGCAGCAAGCCGGAAGTGATCGATTACCTCACTGCCGAGAACAACTACACGACGGCGATGCTGGCGCACACGCAGGCATCGAAGGACCTGTTGTTCAAGGAGATGGTTGGCCGCATCCAGCAGGACGACAGTTCGGTACCGTACCTGAAGAACGGCTGGTGGTTGTACACGCGCTTCGAGCAGGGCAAGGAATATCCGATCCATGCACGCAAGCGTGGTTCGCTCGATGCGCCCGAAGAAGTGCTGCTCGATGCCAACTTGCTGGGCGCCGGCAAGGGCTTCTACCAGATCGGGTTCTGGCAACCGAGTCCGGACGGCGCGCAACTCGTCTATGCCGAGGACTTGAGCGGTCGCCGTCAGTACGTGCTGCGCTTCAAGAATCTGCAGACCGGACAGCTGTGGCCGGAATCGATCGCGAATGTCGAAGCGAACACAGTCTGGGCCAACGACAACCGCACCGTGCTGTACATCGAGAAAAACCCGCAGACCCTGCTCGGCTTCCGTGTGCGCAAGCATGTGCTCGGTACTGATCCGGCGAACGATCCGGTCGTCTACGAGGAAAAGGACAGTACCTACTACATGGGCATCGGCAAGAGCCGCAGCGACCGCTTCCTGTGGATCGGTCTGAACAGCACGGTCGCGACCGAGTGGCGTTACGCCGATGCCAACGATCCGAACCTCGTGTTCAAGACCGTGCTGCCGCGCGAGCGCGATCACGAGTACCAGGTGCAGGATCACGGCGACGAGTTCTACATCCTGACCAACTGGCAGGCGCGCAATTTCCGCATCATGCGGGCGCCCATCGCGAAGGCGGGCGACCGCGCGAACTGGGTGGAATGGGTGGCGCATCGCGATGACGCGTTGCTGTCGTCGATGACGGTGCTGCGCGATCATGTCGCCATCAACGAACGGTCGGGCGGTCTTCCGAAGATCCGCGTCAAGACGATCGCGGACGGCCACTCGGAACTGCTCGCATTCGACGAGCCGGCCTACAGTGCGTTCACCGGCGCGAATGCCGAGTACGACACCGCGACATTGCGCATCGTCTACACCTCGCCGCAGACGCCGGCGTCGACCTACGACGTCGACCTCAAGACCGGTACGCGCACGTTGCTGAAACGCGAAACCGTGCTCGGCGGATTCGACCGCGACAACTACGTCACCGAGTTCCGTTTCGCCCCGGCCCGCGACGGCGCGCAGGTGCCGGTGACCCTGCTGTATCGCAAGGGCCTGAAGCGCGACGGCAGCGCCGCGCTGTACCAGTATGGCTACGGCTCCTACGGCGCGGCCATGAGCCCGGCCTTCAACGACAAGGTGCTGTCCCTGGTCGACCGCGGCGTCGTCTATGCCATCGCGCACATCCGTGGCGGCGAGGAAATGGGGCGTGCCTGGTACGAATCCGGTCGTCAGCTGCAGAAGAAGAACACCTTCAACGACTTCATCGACGTCACCGATTTCCTGGTGCGCGAAGGTTACGCGGCGAAGAATCGCGTGGTCGCCCAAGGCGGCAGCGCCGGCGGCCTGCTGATGGGTGCAGTCGCGAACATGGCACCGGACCGCTATCGCGCCATCGTCGCCGACGTGCCCTTCGTCGACGTGGTCACGACCATGCTCGACGAATCCATCCCGCTGACGACCAACGAGTTCGACGAGTGGGGCAATCCGAAGCAGAAGGTCTTCTACGACTACATGCTGTCGTATTCGCCTTATGACAACGTCGCGGCGCAGGACTATCCGGCGATGCTGGTGACCACTGGCCTGCACGACAGCCAGGTGCAGTATTTCGAACCGGCGAAGTGGGTGGCCAAGCTGCGTGCGACCAAGACGGGCACGTCGCCGCTGCTGTTGAAGACGAACATGGAAGCCGGCCACGGCGGCAAGTCCGGTCGCTTCCGTCGTCTGGAAGAAGTCGCGCTGGCCTATGCGTTCTTCCTCGATCAGCTCGGCATCGCGGTGGAATCCGCTGCCGGCGACGGTTTCGAAGGCGGCAAGGATTCCGCGGACACCGCAGACGGTTTCGAGGCCAAACATGCGCGCTAAATTGTTGCTTGCCTTGATGCTGCTGTGCCTGACGCTCGCGGCCTGCGGGCAGAAGGGCGATCTGGTCCGCCCGGAACCGAAGGCGGAGGCGCAGGCCAAGCAATGAGCCTGCGTTTCACCAAGATGCACGGCATCGGCAACGACTTCGTCGTGCTTGATCTGCGCGATGCGTCGACGCCCTTGTCCGCGGATCTGGCGCGTCGGCTCGCCGACCGTCATTTCGGGGTCGGCTGCGATCAGGTGATGACGATCGAACGCAGCGACGATGTGGCGTTCGCGTTCCGCTACGGCATCTACAACGCCGACGGATCGACTGCCGGCCAATGCGGCAACGGCTTGCGTTGCGTGGTGCGCTGGCTGGCCGATCGCGGTCTGGTGCGAGGACAGGGCATCCGTCTGCTGGGGCCGTCGGGTCCGGTGCGGGTGGATGTGCTCGACGATGGCCGCATCCGCGCTGACATGGGTGTGCCGCAGTTCGACGCGGCGCAGGTGCCGCTGGCGGTGGCGTCGACCGCGCCGCGCTACATGCTCGAACTCGACGGTCAATCCATTGCGTTCGGCGCGGTATCGATGGGCAATCCGCACGCGGTGATCGCGGTCGAGGATGTCGCCGCCGCGCCAGTGCTCGCGCTGGGCGCGCGCATCGAAACGCACCCGATGTTTCCGGATCGCGTCAACGTCGGTTTCGTGCAGGTCCTCGACCGCAGCCATGTGCGCCTGCGCGTGTTCGAGCGCGGCGTCGGTGAAACCCTGGCTTGCGGCAGCGGCGCCTGTGCGGCCGTCGCCGTGATGCGTATTTGGGATCGCGTCGATGCCGTCGTGCAGGTGCAGTTGCCTGGTGGCAAGTTGGATATTTCCTGGACCGGTCCCGGTCATCCGGTGTGGATGACGGGTCCGGCCACAACCGTTTTCGAAGGTGAGTGGAACGATGAGTGATCTGAATCCGCGTCGCGAGATCGACGCCAACGATGTGGCCGCGTTCCTGCGCCGTCATCCCGACTTCCTGGCCGATTTCCCCGACCTGGCGATGAATCTGAAGCTGCCGCGCGAGCAGGGCGCGAGCACGTCGCTGGCGAGTTATCAGCTCGACGTGTTGCGCGACAAGACACGTGCGCTGACGCGACGCCTGCAGGAACTGATCGAAGTCGCGCAGGAGAATGAGCAGCTGATGGCGCGCGTGCACGGCTTCACGCTGTCGCTGATGCGCGCGGGTTCGCTCGGCGACACGCTGGCGCGCGTGGTCGCGACCCTGACCGAAGACTTCCATACCGACTTCGTCCGCATGGCGCTGTTCCGTCCGGTCGAAGGCTTCCAGGCCGACTGGCTGCGGATCGCCCCGCGCGAGGCGCGCGACTGGGGCGCCTTCGCCGAATTCTTCGTCAAGAACGAACCGCTGTGCGGCCGCATCAATGCCGACAAGCTCGAGTTCCTGTTCGGCCAGCATGCATCGCAGGTGCGTTCCGCCGTACTCATCCCGATCCGCGACCGCGGCCTGCTTGCCATCGGCTCGCACGATCCGAACCGCTTCCACCCCGGCATGGGCACGATTTTCCTCAAGCTCATTGCCGACTCGGTCGACGTGGCGCTCGGGCGGTTCGACGGCTGAGTCAGTTGGTTTTATCCGCCCGCGCCGATGGCTCGGGCGGTGGATGGCGGGTCCAGTGTAGGTTCAGAATGGGAGCGCAGTGCTGGTCGTTGGTCTCTGTCGCGGTTTATCTCGGGAAATTCGACAGCGTCTGCACGATCGTCACTTCGCCGCGACGGCCGCAGCTGTATTCGAGCATGTAGCATTCGCCGCCGGCAGCGCAGTTTCCCCATTGATGCTGATGGGTCTCTATGCCACCTCGCGACATCCTGGACGAATGTGCCGGTTCACCAAACCGTGCCACGGTAGACTCGAATGTAGATGTAACCTCGGAGGCGCATTGCCCGCGCGTTGGCATCGTCAGTCGTTCGAGCCGAATGCTTTCCAGTCGATCTTCCTGGTTGAACGAGGCCGTCACACTGGCGCTTCGCACCGTTGCACGCGTCTCCATGCTCTGCTCTGCATATTGGGCGAGACACGTGTTGGCTTGGCAGTTCGGGTCGTAGGCATGGATGTTGAAGAACCCTGTCTTGCCGTGCGCGGCGGATGGCGCCAGCGCCTCTTCCGCGGGGAACAACGGCGCCAGCAGTGCGGCGGTTTCGGCCCGGCCCATCCCGGACTTCACACCCGCAACATCGAAGGCAAGGGCCGCATGACTGGTGACGAATAGAGACAGCATCACAAGGATTCTCGGGTTCATCGCATGCTCTCGATTGTGGACGGTGGCGCCTGTTTGGCCGCCGCAAACGAAAATCCCGGCCGGAGCCGGGATCGTCGATACCCTTTGCGGGAATTGGCGGAGGGGGAGGGATTCGAACCCTCGGTGCCCGTAAAGGCACGCCTGATTTCGAATCAGGTACAATCGACCACTCTGCCACCCCTCCGGATGACGCACGCAGCGGGTCGAAGCTGCGAAGGGCGCGAATCATACGGATTCGGTATCCGCGAGACAACCCTTTTTTTCATGGCGCAGCCCGATTCGATTCAGGGCGGCGCCGACCGTTTGGAGTCTTCGATGAGCCTGATTTCCGTCCCCGTGTCGTTTGGCGAGTTGCTGGACAAGGTCGCCATCCTCGAAATCAAATCCGAGCGCATGAGCGATCCGGCAAAACTCGCCAATGTGCGCCGCGAACTCGATGAATTGCGCACGACTTGGGCGAAGGGAGCGGAATCGAAGATCGACATCGCCGATCTGCTGGCCGCGCTCAAGGCCGTGAACGAACGCCTGTGGATGATCGAGGACGACATCCGCATCAAGGAGTCGAAGCAGGAATTCGACGCCGAGTTCATCCGCCTCGCCCGCGCCGTCTACTTCGAGAACGACGAGCGCGCGCGCGTGAAGCGCGAGATCAACGTGAAGCTTGGCTCGGCCCTGGTCGAAGAAAAGAGCTACCAGGATTACCGCGCCAAGCCTCAGGCCTGACGCGCGGCCATCAGCGCGTCAAGGCGTTCGGTCACCGCGTCGATCTCGATCAGGTCCATCACGCCCGGGAACTCGACGCGTTTGCCCCAGGGCAGTTCGGGGCCGGGCTTGTTCAGGAACTTGCGTGCCGCTGCATCGTAGCGGTCGACGGTCCAGCGCAGGTCCGAATACGGGCCGCTACGTGTGCTGTCGGTGGCGGCGTGCAGTCCGAGCACAGGCGTGCCCATCGCGTTCGCGATGTGCATCGGTCCGGCGTCCGGCGTCAGCACCGCGGTCGCGCGTGCCATCAGGGCACAGGCTTGTTTCAGCGTGTCCTTGCCGATCAGGTTGATCAGGGGCACCTTGCTTTCGCGCTCGATCGCCGACCCCGTTTCGCGTTCGATCGCACTCGGTCCGCCACACAACATCACGCGCATGCCATGTCTGTTTGCCGCGTGTTCGGCGACACGTGCATACCCCGCGACATGCCAGTTCCGCAGCACATGGCTGGAGCAGGGGCTGATGATCAAGGTCGGCTGCTCACCGGGCAGATGCTGCTCGGCGAAGGCGCGGTCGGCGTCGCTGACCGGGATGTCCCAGCATTTCGGTGCGTCCGGCAGGCCCAGCACGTCGCCGAAGCGATACAGCGTGTCGAGCACATGGCGACCCGCGGCCGGCGCGATGCGTTCGTTGATGAACAGGCTATGGCCTTCCTTGGACTTCGCCCATTCGTAGCCGATGCGACGGCGTGCCCGGATCGCCGTGCTCAGCAGGTTGGCGCGCGCCGCGAGCTGGCACAGCAGCAGGGCGTCGAAACGGCGTCCGTGCAGTCTGGTGCGCAGTTCGCGCCAGACCGCAGCCAGACCTTGCTTCTTGTCGATGGCGATGAACTCGATGCCCGGCAGATCGCCGACCAGCTTGGCCTCGAAGCGGCCGATGATCCAAGTGATGCGCGCATCAGGACGATGCGCGCGGATGCGGTGCACCAGCGGCAGCATGTGCGTGATGTCGCCGAGGGCGGACAGGCGGAAAATGCAGATCGATTCGACGGCTGCGCTCACGTTCGGGGCTTGGTTACACTTCGGTCATGAATGATGCCACGGGCACTACGCGTCCCGCTTCCGCGCGCGTGCACATCGACGGACACCTTGGTCTGATCCACGCGCCTTCCCTGGAGCGCGCGGATGCGCGGGCCGTGTTCGACATCGAAGGGGAGATCCAGACCGGGCGCGGCCGCGGCGCGATCCGTCGTATCGACGCGGCGTGCGGACGTGTGGTCGTGCGCCACTACCAGCGCGGCGGCATCATCGCGAAGTTTAGCCGCGACCTGTTCCTGTGGACCGGCGCCGATGCAACGCGTCCATTCCGCGAATTCCGCATCACCCAGCACTTGGCGGAGATCGGATTGCCGGTGCCGGAAGTTGTCGCGGCGCGGTACCAGCGCCACGGTCTTGGATATCGCGCCGATCTCGCGACGCGCGAAATTGCGGGCGCGTGCACCTTGGCCGAACGGCTGGCACAGGGTGATGCCAGCATCGACTGGGCCGGGCTCGGCACACTGATCGCACGCTTCCATGCGGCGGGCCTCTGGCATGCGGACTTGAACGCACACAACGTCCTGTACGACGCAGCCGGGCGTGTGTGGCTGATCGACTTCGATCGCGCGCGCTGCGTCGCGCCATTCGCGACCTCGCTCGCCGGCAATCTCGATCGGCTCGCACGCTCGCTGCGCAAGCTCGGTCATGGTGCGCTGGTCGCCGGAGCGTCCTGGACGACGTTTCATCGTGCCTACGATCAGGCCGTCCAAGCTGCGGCTTCAGCCCGTTAAACTCCTCGCATGGATACGGATGGCAGCCTGGCGCTGCGTTTTCTCGGAGTCGGCAATGCGCAGGCGGTGGAACTCGGTTCCGCTGCGGTTGTGCTTGAGCGCGACGGCGCGCCGCTGCTGATGATCGACTGCGGTCAGGAGGCGTTTTCGGCCTTTCTCGAACGTTACGGCCACGTGCCCGAGGCGCTGTTCGTCACGCATGCGCATTTCGACCACATCGGCGGGCTGGAGCGGCTGTTCTATCGCGTCTATTTCGATGCCGAGCGGCGCGGGCGCGTGAAGCTGTACGTCGCAGCCGATCTGGTGCCGATCCTGCAGCAACGTGTCGCGAACTATCCGAGTCCACTGGCCGAAGGCGGCGCGAACTTCTGGGATGCGTTCCAGCTGGTGCCGGTCGATCGCGGCTTCTGGCATGGTGGCTGTTGGTTCGACGTGTTCGCGGTGCGCCATCATCTGCCACGCACCGCCTTCGGCATCGCGCTGCGCGGCAGCTTCCTGTTCACCGGCGACACCCGGCCGATACCCGAACTCGTCGCCTTTCATGCCGATGGCGCCGAGCTGATCGCACACGACTGCGGCGTGCAAGGCAATCCGTCGCACACCGGTCTGGACGATCTGATGGCGGCGTATTCCGCCGAGACGCGCGCACGCATGATCGTTTACCACTACGCGAAACACAGCGACCGCGACGTGTTCGCGCAAGCCGGCTTGCGTGTGGCGAGCGCCGGTGATGCATTCGCGCTGGCACCGCCCATGGATGCGACGCAGGCCGCGACGCTGGCCCAGCACGGCGGACGCGTCCGATGAGCGCCTTGCTCGATCCGCGCCAGCGACCGCTGCGCGACCTGCGCATCTCGGTCATCGACCGCTGCAATTTCCGTTGCCCGTATTGCATGCCGGTCGAACGCTTTGGCGGGCCCTCGGCCTTCATGCCGAAAGGCGATTGGCTGCGACCCGACGAGATCGAGCGCATCGCACGTGCCTTCGTGGCGCTGGGCGTGCGCAAGCTGCGCCTGACCGGCGGTGAACCCCTGTTGCGGGCCGAGTTGCCGGAGATCGTCGAGCGCCTGGCGCGCATCGAGGGCGTCGAGGATCTGGCACTGACCACGAATGCGGTGCTGTTGCCGAAACACGCCGAGATCTTGCGGCGCGCCGGCCTGAAGCGCTTGACCATCAGCCTGGATGCGCTGGATCCCGATGTCTTCAAGCGCATGAGCGGCGGTCAGGGCGAGGTGTCCGAGGTGTTCGCGGGCATCGCCGCCGCGGAAGCCGCGGGTTTTGCCCGATTGAAGTTCAACTGCGTCGTGCAGCGTGGCGTCAACGAAGACGACGTTCTGTCACTGGCCGAGCATTTCCGCGGCACGCCACACATCGTGCGTTTCATCGAATACATGGACGTCGGCACCTGCAACCGCTGGTCGCGGGCCGATGTCGTCGACAGCGCCGAACTGCTGGCGCGGATTGGCGAGCACTGGTCCCTGATGCCGGTCGGGCGCAGTCAACCCGGCGAGGTGGCCGAGCGTTATCGCTACGTCGATGGCGGCGGCGAGATCGGTTTCATCTCGTCGGTCAGCGCGCCGTTCTGCGGCGACTGCACGCGTGCACGAGTCTCGGCCGATGGCGAGTGGTTCACGTGTCTGTTCGCGTCCCGAGGCGTGGCTTTGCGGCCGCTGCTCGGTGCGGATGACGCAAGTTTGCGCGCCGCCATCGCGTCGCGCTGGTCGGCGCGCGCCGATCGTTACAGCGAATTGCGCGCCGAACGCGAACGCGAAGCCGCGGCACGCGTCGAAATGTTCCGCATGGGAGGCTGAATGTCGGACGGATTGAGCCATGTCGATGCCGAAGGTCGTCCACGCATGGTCGATGTCGGCGACAAGGCGGTGACGCGGCGCGAAGCCTGTGCCGAAGCGCGTGTCGTGTTTCCTCGTGCAGTCGCCGAAACCTTGCGGGTACAACATCTGCGCTCGGCCAAGGGCGCGGTGATCGATACCGCACTGATCGCCGGCACGCTGGCGGTGAAACGCACGCACGATCTCGTGCCGTTCTGTCATCCGCTGCCGGTCGAGAAGATCGCATTCGGGCACGACTGGATCGACGCGGACACCTTGCGTCTGCGCTGCACCGTTGCGGCGGTCGCGAAGACCGGGGTCGAAATGGAAGCACTGATTGGCGTGCAGATCGCGGCCGCGACGGTTTACGACATGTGCAAGGCACTGTCGCATGCGATCCGCATCGAAGGCGTGGCCGTGGTTGCGAAGTCCGGCGGGCGCGATGATTTCGATCATCGCGGAGCCGTCTGATGCGTGTGCACCTGCGCTATTTCGCGAGCCTGCGTGATGCGGCCGGCATCGACAGCGAGACCGTCGAGCACGCGGGCGACGCCTGCGCACTGTACGCCGCGATGGCGACCCGCCATGGTTTCGTGATGCCGCGCGAACGCGTCCGGCTCGCATTGAACGGTGCCTTCGTGGCCTGGGATCACGCCCTGCGTGATGGCGACGAAGTCGTGTTTCTGCCGCCGGTATCCGGAGGCTGACCATGGACGTCGACTCGATGTCGTTTTTCCGGCTCAACGATCACGGTATCGATGTCGCTGCGCTGCGCCGTGCGCTCGATGATCCGCATTGTGGTGCCGTCGTCGGCTTCGATGGTGTCGTGCGCGACCATCATGGCGGTCGCGCCGTGTCCGAGCTGCGTTACGAAGCCTACGCGGCACTGGCCGAACGCGAAGGTCAGGCCATCGTCGATGAAGCCGTGGCGAAGTTCGCGGTGCGCCGCATCGTCGCGGAACACCGGGTCGGCCTGCTCGGCATCGGCGACATCGCCGTGTACGTCGGCGTGTCCGCCGCACATCGCGACGCGGCGTTCGCCGCGTGCCGCCACGTCATTGACGAAATCAAGGCACGCGTGCCGATCTGGAAACACGAACACTACGCCGACGGTGCGGCGGAGTGGATTCATCCGGATTGAAGCCGGGCGGCGACGACACGTGCGTCGATCTCGCCATCGCGAACCTTGATCCGCAACGTGTCATCCGGCTTGATGGCTTCGACCGACTGTACGGTTCGCCCGGCCGCATCGAAGGCGATGGCATAGCCGCGTTCCAGCGTGGCCAGCGGGCTCAAGGCGTTGAGTGATCGCGCGAGACCGGCCAGATGTGTCGCTCGATGCTCGAGGCCGCGCGCGCAGACGGCTTGCAAGCGCAGGCGCGCGTGTTCGGCGCGCTTGCGCAGCAGGGCGATGCGTTCGAGGGCGGCCGCGCGGTGCAGGCGTGCCTGCAGTTGCTCGATGCGCTGGCGTTGACGGGCGATGGCGGGGGCCGGGACACGGACCAGCCGCGCGTGGACATGGCGCAGGCGTTCGCCGAGTGCGCCGAGCCGGGTCAACGGATGGCGGGCCTGCAGCCGCAGCTGCAGGCGGTCCAGGCGTTGCGCATCACGGTCGAGACGATGGCGGACGGCGCGGTCGAGCCGTCGCTTCAGCGCGTCGAGTCGATCACGCAATGCGTCCCCGGATGGCGCGATCAGTTCCGCTGCGGCCGAGGGCGTCGGTGCGCGCAGATCGGCCACGAAATCCGCGATCGTGAAGTCGACTTCATGACCGACCGCGGACACCACCGGCATCGGCATCGACGCGATGCGTCGCGCCAGGGCTTCGTCGTTGAACGCAAACAGGTCTTCGATCGATCCGCCGCCACGGGTGATCAGCACGAGGTCGTGCCGACCGAGCATCGCGATGCGGTCGAGCTGCGCGCGCAGTTGTGCGGGTGCCTCGGCGCCTTGCACCAGGCTCGGGAACAGGTCGGCGTCGAGCAGCGGAAAACGGCGCGACAACACGCTGACGACGTCGCGGATCGCGGCGCCGCTGGCCGAACTGACGATGGCGATGCGGCGCGGGAAGGCGTGCAGGGCGCGCTTTCGTGCAGGGTCGAACAGGCCTTCGCTGGCGAGGCGCGCTTTCAGCTCCTCGAACGCGCGCTGCAACGCACCTTGTCCGGCCGGTTCCAGATGTTCGATCTGCAACTGGAACTCGCCGCGCGGCTCGTAGAGGGTGACGCGTGCCCGCGCCAGCACGTGTTGCCCATCGGCGGGTGCGAAGCGCAGCAGCATCGCCCGCGGCCGCCACATCGCGCAGCGCACCTGGGCGCCGGCATCCTTCAGCGAGAAATACAGGTGCCCGGATTTCGCCTTGAGGAAATTCGAGACTTCGCCCTCGATCCAGAACAGCGGGAAGCCGCGCTCCAGCGCCGCGCGCACTTCCGCGTTCAGCGTCGTCGGCGTCAGGGTCTGGCGTTGCAGGAGCGGGGTTTCAGACACGGCGGCACCGCGAACGGGGCGTGGGAGCTTAGCGACATCGCGGGACAGGGTCGATGCGTCCTCGGACTTTGGTCGTGCTTGACGATCGCCGCGCGGGCGGCGAGATTCCGATCATGGACAAACGGCCGACACCGGCGTCGCTGAACAAATTGACGGCCCTGGCGGGCGAGCTGGCCACACGCGGACTGTCGCTGGTGGAACAGTGGCCGGTCGTCGAGATCGCGCAGTTGTACGAACAGGTCGACAATCTCGCCGCGGCAGCGGATCTACCGGGCGCCGAGGCGGTGGCGAACGCGGCACTGGAACTCGCCGTCTATCTGTCGGCGCTGGTCGAGTCGGGCAATGCCGCGAATCCGTCGCAACGGGAGCGTGCCCGCGGCTTGATGATGCATCTCGCCGAGGTGTCCGGCGCGCCGCTGCAGGGCAATGCGACACCGGCAGCGAAACCGTCCCAGCACCGGATCGTCTTCTATCTGCGTGCCGACGATCGCGAATTGCCCGGTCTGGTCCAGCAGTTGGCGCACGAGCGTTTCGTCGCGCGCAGTTTCAGCGATCTCAATCGTGCCATCGCCGAGGCGCGCAGCTTGCCGCCGCATGCGCTGATCGTCGACGAAGGTTTCGTCTCCGGGCTGGCGCGCATGATCGAGACGGTGGAACGCGCCGGCAGCGAGCATCGGCGGCGACCGCTGACGCTGGCGCTGTGTGACGGCACCGACGTCCGGCAACGCCTGTTCGCGCAGCGTGCCGGCGCCGATGCGGTCCTCGAGGGCGCGGATGCATTGCGCGCGGTCGATGGCCTGATGGGCCTGTTCCTGCGCCAGAGTCGTGACGATGCACGTGTGCTGATCATCGATGACGACGCGGCTATGGCGATGTTCTGTGCCAACGTGTTGTCCCACAAGGGCATCGGTTCGCAGATCGTGCACACGGCGCGCGAAGGACTCGAAGCCATCGGTGCGTTTCGGCCCGATCTGGTCCTGCTCGATCTGTACCTGCCCGACATGAACGGCATCGAGGTCGCGCAGTTGATCCGCGAACGTCCGGACATGGCCCTGACACCGATCGTGTTCATGTCCGGCGAAGAGGACATCGACAAGCGCTTCGACGCCATCCGCATGGGCGGCGACGATTTCCTGGCCAAGCCGATAAAGCCGCGGCACCTGCTCGCGTCGGTGACCAGCCGCATGGGTCGGGCGCGCAAGATTGCCGCGGCCGGTATCGCCGGTGAGGGCGTCGTCGACGCCCGCAGTGGCCGGATCGACCGCGCCACCCTCGTGCACGACATCGAACGCGCGCGTCGCGGCGAACTCGGCGAATGCGTCGGGCTGATCATGCTCAGCGTCGACGATGTGCCGGCGCTCGCGAAACGCCTGGGTTTCGTGCGCACCGGCGATCTCGCGCAGCAGATCGGGACGACGATCGCGAGCGAACCAGCGCTGAAGTCGGGCGTCTGCGCGCTCGGCGACTTCAGTTTCCTGTCGCTGCTGCCGGTCTCGAGCGAGGGCGCGCTGCGCATCGACGCCGAGAACCTGCGTGCGCGCCTGTCCGGGCGTGGCTGGTTGTCGGCGGACGCGTCGGTGCGTGTCAGTTTCTCGTTGGGCGGCGCACGCGCCGACGAACCCGGCACCAGCGTCGACGATCTGCTCGCTGGGGTCAGCGATGCCGTGCATGCGGCGCACGAGCAGGGCGGCGGTCGCAGCGAATGGGCCACGCGCAGTCGCGACGACGCCCAGGTGACACCGGACGTGCGGCTTGCCCACGCCATCCTGCGGCGACCGTTGATCGCCGACACCACCGAATTCAGATTTCGCGCGCTGGTGCCCTTGCGCGGGCAGCTCACGAGCCAGTTCCTCGTCGACTTCGCCCTGGTCGCGCCGCGGGCATCGCAGGCCGTTCGCATCGGACGCGACACCTTCCTGCCGATCGCGACGTCGCTCAACGTCATGCGCGGCGTCGATCGCTGGCAGGTGCATGCGCTCGCGCAGCGCGCCCGACGCGAATCAGCCGTGATGCCGGAACTGCGTTTCCTGTTGCCGATGAGCGTCGAGACCCTGTTCGATCCCGCGTTCCCGCAGTGGCTGGGTGCGGACCTGCATGGCCTGCAATGCGAGGCCGACGCGCTGGTGCTGGTCTTCGACGTGACGCAGCTGGTCGACGATGTGCCGCGTGCAAGCCGTGCCCTGGAAGCGATCCAGACGACCGGGGTGCGCCTGTGCCTGTCCGGCTTCTCCGATGTCGGTCGCGACCAGCAGCGCCTGTGTCGTCTGTCGAGCATCTACGCGAACCTGATCGACTGGTCGGCACCGTCGAAGGACTGGCGTGAATCGCGCATGCGCCTGGTGGCGGAATCGCTGAAACACGGCAAGCTCGTCGTGATGCGGGGGATCGACGACCCCTCGCCATTGGGCGAGTTGTTCCGCGACGGCGTGCACTATGTCGTGGGCGATGCACTCGGTACCTGGGCACCGATGCCGGCTGCGTCGGCGGCACCCTTGGCGGTCTGATCCGGATCTTGCCGGAGCCTGCTTTCGGGCTAGACTCGGAACGTTGTTGATCCTGCTGTCGCTGTGCGTTCGTCTGTCGTCTGATGGGGAGAAGCATGCGTCCGACCGATATCCGCAATCCCGACTATTTCCACAAGGTGGTCGATTGCCAGTGGGCCTGTCCGGCGCACACGCCGGTGCCCGAATACATCCGCCTGATCGCCGCCGGCAAACACGATGCCGCCTACATGGTGAACTGGTGGTCGAATGTCTTCCCCGGCATCCTCGGTCGCACCTGCGACCGCCCCTGCGAACCGGCCTGTCGGCGCGGCCGTGTCGAAGAGGGCAATGGCGAGAAACCCGAACCGGTCGCGATCTGTCGACTCAAGCGCGTCGCCGCCGACCAAGCCGCGCAACGGCAAACGCGTCGCCTGTGTCGGTGCCGGCCCGGCCTCGATGACGGTGGCGCGTGATCTCGCGCTTGAAGGTTATGCCGTCACCGTGTTCGACGCCGACCCCAAGGCCGGCGGCTTCATGCGGACCCAGGTGCCGCGCTTCCGCCTGCCGGAATCGGTGATCGACGAGGAATGCGGTTTCATCACTGCACTCGGCGTCGAGTTCCGCGGCGGCACGCGCATCGAATCGCTGAAAGGCCTGATCGGACAGGGTTGGGACGCCATCTTCGTGGGTTCCGGTGCACCGCGCGGCCGTGATCTCGATTTGCCCGGCCGCAAGGAAGCCGCCGCCAACATCCATCTCGGCATCGACTGGCTGGCCTCGGTGTCGTTCCAGCACATCGAGAAGATCGGCCGGCGCGTGATCGTGCTCGGCGGCGGCAACACCGCGATGGATTGCTGCCGGTCGGCGAAACGTCTCGGCGGCGAGGACGTGAAGGTCATCGTCCGTTCGGGCTACGACGAGATGAAGGCCTCGCCATGGGAGAAGGAGGACGCCCAGCACGAAGGCATTCCGTTCCTGAACTTCCATGTGCCGAAGACCTTCGAACACGACAACGGCAAGCTCGTCGCGATGACCTTCGAGCTGGTCCGTGCCGAGTTCGATGCCAAGGGCCGGCGCACTCTGGTGCCGACCGGTGAATCCGACGTGCGCGTCGAATGCGACGACGTGCTGATCGCGGTCGGGCAGGAGAATTCCTTCCCGTGGATCGAGCGCGACATCGGCCTCGAGTTCGACCAGTGGGGACTGCCGGTGCTCGACAAAGCCTCGCTGCAGTCGACGATCAAACACGTCTTCTTCGGCGGCGATGCCGCGTTCGGTCCGAAAAACATCATCTGGGCGGTCGCGCACGGCCACGAGGCGGCGGTCTCGATCGACAAGTTCCTCAACGGCGAGGACGTCAACGAACGTCCGCCGCCGATGGTGAACCTGACCTCGCAGAAGATGGGCATCCACGAGTGGAGCTACGACAACGAGATCACCCGCGACGAACGCTACGTCGTGCCTTGGGCACCGAAGGAATTGACGCTGACCAGCATCAAGGTCGAAGTCGAACTCGGCTTCGACGAGAAAACGGCGTGCAAGGAAGCCGCGCGCTGCCTCAATTGCGACGTGCAGACCGTCTTCATCAAGGACGCCTGCATCGAATGTGATGCCTGCGTCGACATCTGTCCGATGGACAGCATCAGCTTCACTTTCAATGCCGACGAAGCCGATCTGCGCAAACGCCTGACTGCGCCGGCCCTGAATCTGACGCAGGACCTGTACGTGTCTGAGAACGTGAAGACGGGGCGGGTGATGGTCAAGGACGAAGACGTGTGCCTGCATTGCGGACTGTGCGCCGAACGCTGCCCGACCGGTGCTTGGGACATGCAGAAGTTCCTGTTGCAGACGACCAAGGCCGGTGACGGTTGCCGGAGCAAGTCCAAGCTCGGAGCCGCGGCATGAACGCGCAACTGAAGCCTCAATCGCTCACCGCGACCAACGACTTCGTCGTCAAGTTCGCGAACGTCAACGGCTCGGGTTCGGCCTCGGCGAACGAGTTGTTCGCGAAGGCCATCCTGCGCATGGGCGTGCCGGTGAGTCCGCGCAACATCTTCCCGTCGAACATCCAGGGTCTGCCGACCTGGTACGAAATCCGCGTCACCGAAGCCGGCTGGCTGGGTCGGCGCGGCGGCGTTGACCTGATGGTCGCGATGAATCCGCAGACCTGGAACGGCGACCTCAAGGAGATCGAACCCGGCGGCTACCTGTTCTACGACAGCAGCAAGCCGCTGCCAGCATCGCGCTTCCGAAACGACATCACCGTCATCGGCATGCCGCTGACCGAGATCTGCAACGCCACCTATTCGGACGCCCGCCAGCGCCAGCTGTTCAAGAACATCCTCTACGTCGGTGCGCTGTCGGTGATGCTGGACATCGAGCCGGGTGTCATCGAGCAGTTGTTCACCGAGCAGTACAAGGGCAAGGAAAAGCTGCTCGACTCGAACGTGAAGGCGCTGCACCTCGGGCGCGACTACGCCACGAAACACATCGGCCGCATCGGGCTCACGGTGCAACGCGCCAACAATGTCGGCGACCGCATCTTCGTCGACGGCAATTCGGCTGCCGCACTCGGTTGCGTCTATGGCGGCGCGACGGTCTGCGCCTGGTATCCGATCACGCCGTCGAGTTCGCTGGCCGAGGCCTTCCAGTCGTATTGCCAGAAGCTTCGCGTCGATCCGGAGACCGGCAAGAACCGCTACGCCATCGTCCAGGCCGAGGACGAGATCGCCTCGGTCGGCATGGTGGTCGGTGCCGGGTGGAATGGCGCGCGTGCGTTCACGACGACGTCGGGCCCGGGCGTGTCGCTGATGACCGAGTTCCTCGGCCTCGCGTATTTCGCCGAGATTCCGATCACGCTGATCAACGTGCAGCGTGGCGGTCCGTCCACCGGCATGCCGACGCGCACGCAGCAGGCCGACCTGCTGTCCTGCGCCTACGCTTCGCACGGCGACACCAAACACATCCTGCTGTTCCCGGAAGATCCGAAGGAATGTTTCGACCATTCCGCCGCAGCGCTCGATCTGGCTGATCGCTTGCAAACGCCGGTGTTCGTCATGACCGATCTCGACATCGGCATGAACCAGCGCCTGTGTGCGCCGTTCGAATGGAACGATGTCCGCGAATACGACCGCGGCAAGGTGATGACGGCGGAAGAGCTCGATGCCGGGAAGGATTTTGGCCGCTACCTCGATGTCGATGGTGATGGCATTCCGTTCCGCACCTATCCGGGCACGCATCCGACCAAGGGTGGCTTCTTCACCCGCGGCACCACGCGCAATGCCTATGCGCAGTATTCGGAAACCGGGCCGGACTACATCTACAACGTGCAGCGCCTGCTGAAGAAGCTCGACACCGCGAAAACGCTGGTGCCGCAGCCGGTGATCCGCGAAGCCGCGAAGCCGACGCGCTTCGGTGTGATCTACTTCGGTTCGACCAGTCCCGCGATGCATGAGGCGCTGGAGGCTCTGGAGGCGATGGACGTGCACGTCGACGCCATGCGCCTGCGTGCGTTCCCGTTCCCGGACAGCGTCCGCGATTTCATCCATGCGCACGACCAGGTCTTCGTCGTCGAACAGAACCGCGATGCGCAGTTGCGCAGCATGCTGGTCAACGAACTCGAGATCGCGCCGGCGCGACTGCCGAAGATCCTGCACTACGACGGCACGCCGATCACCGCACGTTTCATCACCGCCGCGATCGCCGAACAGATGCGCGCCCGGAGCACGCCATGACCTATCTCGCCAAACCCAAGCTTCATCATCCAAGCCTCGCGCAGAACAAGGTTTGCTATACGCGTCGCGACTACGAGGGGCGCGTCTCGACCTTGTGTGCCGGCTGCGGCCACGATTCGATCTCGGCGGCCATCATCCAGGCGTGCTGGGAAATGGACGTCGAGCCGCATCGCGTCGCCAAGCTGTCGGGCATCGGCTGCTCGTCGAAGACGCCGGACTA
>JAKJFE010000115.1 GCA_022705045.1 Pseudomonadota bacterium
GGTCGGATCAAGGCGCGCAGCGCCGGATCCGACTCACTCATCCCGTAGCCGCCACCACGCGCAGCAGTTCGTCGCCGTAACGTTCCAGCTTCTTGGCACCGATACCGCTGATGCCGGCCAGGTCATCGTGCGATTCGGGATGCGCCGCCGCGATCGCCGCCAGCGTCGCGTCGTGGAAGATCACATACGGCGGCAGCCCGGCCGCACGCGCGGTCTTGGCGCGCCAGTCGCGCAGACGTTCGAACAACGCGTCGCCATGCGTCGTGGTGCCGACAGGCACACCGCGACGTCGACGCTCGCGGCGCTTCTCGCTTGGAGCACGCAGCCACACGGACTGCTCGCCGCGCAACACACGCCGGCTCGATTTGTTCAGCGCCAAGGAACCGAATTCGCCGACGACATCGATCAACCCGGCGGCGAGCAATTGGCGCACGACCGCGCCCCATTGCTTCGCACTCAGCTCGCTGCCGATGCCGAAGGTCGAGAGTTCGTCGTGCTTGAACTGGGCGATACGTTCGTTCAGGTCGCCACGCAGGATGGCGATGACATGCTGGGCACCGAAACGCTGACCGCTGCGATAGATCGCACTCATCAGTTTCTGCGCGAGTTCGCTGCCGTCGATGCGTTCCGGCGGTTCCAGGCAGTTGTCGCAATTCCCGCACGCACCGGGATGCACTTCGTCGAAGGCCGCCAGCAGCGGAATGCGGCGACAGTCACCGGCTTCGCAATAGGCGAGCAAGGCATTCAGGCGCTGGTGTTCGAAGCGTTTGCGTTCCTCGCTTGCCTCGCCCTGGTCGATCCATTGCCGCAGCAGCACCAGATCGCCGAGGCCGTAGATCAGCAAGGCCTCCGAATCGAGCCCGTCGCGGCCGGCACGACCGGTCTCCTGGTAATAACCCTCGAGCGATTTCGGCAGGTCCATGTGCACGACGAAACGCACATCGGGCTTGTCGATGCCCATGCCGAACGCGATCGTCGCGACCATGATGACGCCGTCCTCGCGCAGGAAGCGGCGCTGGTGTTCGGCGCGTTTCGCGGCATCGAGTCCGGCGTGATACGGCAAGGCGGTGAAACCGAGATCGGCCAGGAACGCAGCGGTGTCCTCGACCTTCTTGCGCGACATGCAGTAGACGATGCCGGCGGCGTCGCGATGTGCATTGAGGAAGTCGCGCAACTGCCGCTTGGCATCGTCCTTCTGCACGATGCGATAACGGATGTTGCTGCGGTCGAACGAGGACAGGAACACGCGCGCATCGTGCAGCGCCAGGCGTTCGATGATTTCGGCGCGGGTGCGTTCGTCGGCGGTGGCGGTCAGCGCCATACGCGGCACTTCGGGCCAGCGTTCATGCAACACGCCAAGCTGGCGGTATTCGGGACGGAAATCGTGACCCCATTGCGACACGCAATGCGCTTCGTCGATCGCGAACAGCGCGATCTCGCCCTGCGCGAACAGGTCAAGGCAACGTTCGGTCAGCAGGCGCTCGGGCGCGACGTAGAGCAGGTTGAGCTGACCGTCGAGGAAACGCGATTCGATCTCGAACGCGGCGCGCGCTTCCAGCGTCGAGTTCAGGAAGGCGGCACGCACGCCGAGCTGGTTCATCGCGTCGACCTGGTCCTGCATCAGCGCGATCAGCGGCGACACCACGATGGCGCACCCCGGTCGCACCAGGGCTGGAATCTGGTAACACAGCGACTTGCCGCCGCCGGTCGGCATCAGCACCAGCGCATCGCCGCCATCGATCACGTGCGCGACGATCTCGTCCTGCGGCGGCCGGAAGGATTCGTAGCCGAAGACGCGACGCAGGGTGGAGAGCGCGGCTGACGATGCGCTGTTCATGCGATGACACCACGTTGCGTGGCGAGCTTCATGGCGCTGTTACGCAGCCCCTCGAAGATGGGGCTGGCCACGGACTCGGGGAACGACGAAGGCAGTGCGGATTCGACCTGGGAAATCGCGGCCGGGGTGCGTTCGACGAGGTCGTCGATCATCGCGTCGATGTCGGCGCCATAGCCGCACTTGCGCGCGGTCGCGAACCAATGTCGGCGCTGGATGGTGTCGAGATCGTAGTGTTTGCTCTTGCCATGGACGGCCATCGCCATCTTCAGCTTTCGGCGCGGCATTTTCCCGGCTCCGACGCCGACGAACGGCCATGCGGAAATCACGTCGTAGAGTGGCGTGGACCGATAGGTGCCGCCGGCACCGATGGATACGCTGAAGTTCTTGGCATGGCCATCGATGGCAGCGAGCATCCAGAACAGGATCTGCGTGCGGATGAAGCGCTCCCGATCGGCATCACGCTCTTCGGAGCCCAGCAGGATCTTCATCACCGCGGGAACGCCCGGGCCGCCGTCGGCTTCGTACTTCTGCCATGAGGGCACGGCCAGCGCCTGACAGAAATCTTCCTGAGGCAGGCGCATCCACCATTGTCGATCTGCAGACAAGCGTCGATCGAATCGCTCGACGATCAAGACCGAACGTTCACCAAATCGCGCCATCTCGCAACGCGCTATCGGCAATCCATAAGCCGCGATGAGCTTGGAACACAGCCATTCGTTCTCGACCGATGTCGACAGGTCCACGCCCAGGGTCGCGATTCGTCCGAGCGGCAACTTGAAGATGTGCGTGGTCGGCGTTGCTCCGATGGGCAGCTGCCATCGCTCCTGATGCCAGAGCAGGGCGGTTTTTTCCTGCGCACCCGCGATCGAGATGCGCAGTTCGGTCTCATTCGCGAGACGACCGACGATGTTCGATGCAGTCACATTCGCCAGGATGTCCGCGATATCGGCCTCAGCAATCGGATGGCCACGGATGCTCCGCAGTTGTTGCGGTTGCTCGCCTTCGGGCAGCAGCTGAACCGCGCCGACGCAGTCGCTACCGATTTCGCGTAGCAGGGCAAAGGCCTCCTGCGACTGCGTCTTGTAGCGCGAGGCGATGCGTGCGCGTATCGGCTGGCTGTCCGGCAGCAGGTTGTCGAAATAGGCATGAACGGCCGGGCCGCGATGCTCGGCATTGCCTGGAAGAAAAGGCAGCGACAGCGATAGCGGACGTGCCGCCGGTGATGCCAGCCAGGAAGCTTCATACCGGAAGCGCTGTTGCTCCTTCGCGGCGTCATGCCAGTGGCCAACCCGTTCGCCATTCATCCAAACGGCCAAGACCTGCGAAGCCCGCGTCATGACTTACCACTCGCTCTTGGCGGGCGACGTTCCCGGCAAATCGCGTTCGCGCAACACCAGTTCGACGTTCAACTCCGCCAGAACTTTCATCAGCCGCTCGACGCTCATGGTCGCGGGTTCGCGTTCGTAGGCCGACACCGCCTGCTGGGTGATACCGAGTTTCCGGGCCATGTCGCGCTGGCTGTAGCCGCGTACGTCACGAAAGCTGGCCAGCACGGCGTGCAGTTGGCCTGGTGTTCGGATGGCATGGTCCACGGGAAGCCTCGATTGCTGCTGGCGTGCGCAACAACCTAAAGCTTGTTCAGATAAAAAACAACCGATAATTTGTTATCGACAAAACAACTTATGAGTTGTAATGTCTATCGCCCCGGCCCGATATCGATGAAGTTCAGGAATTCGGCGCGGGTGCGGGCGTCGTCGCGGAAGCTGCCGAGCATCTTCGAGGTGACCATGCTGACGCCGCGCTTGTGGATGCCGCGCGTGGTCATGCATTCGTGTGCACCTTCGACGACCACGCCAACGCCGCGCGGCTTCAGCACCTTCTCGATGCAGCGCGCGATCTGCGCGGTCATCTTCTCCTGCACCTGGAAACGGCGTGCATAGGCTTCGACCACGCGCGCCAGCTTGCTGATGCCGACCACGGTACCGTCCGGCAGATAACCGATGTGCACCTTGCCGATGATCGGCGCCATGTGGTGTTCGCAATGGCTTTCGTAGGAGATGTCGCGCAGCACGATCATCTCGTCGTAGCCAGCGACCTCCTCGAAGGTGCGCTTGAGATAGTCCTCGGGATCCAGCGCGTAGCCGCTGAACCAGTCGCCGTAGGCATCAACGACGCGCCGCGGCGTGTCGAGCAGACCTTCGCGCGCTGGGTCTTCGCCGGCATAACGCAGCAGCACGCGTACCGCGTCTTCGGCCTGTTCGCGACTGATCGTGGGCTTGTCCTGGCTCATGCTCGGCTCCGTGGCGTGCGGGCGATGCTAACCGACGCGACAGGGCGCTGTAATTCCGCCGCGGCTCTGCGAAGATGGGCGGTCTTTTGCCCATCGCCATGACACTGACCGATCACCTGCAATCGCATGCGGAACGCTTCCCGGTCGAATTCGGACCGGCGTGGGCGCGCGGCACCGCGCTGGCCGATCGCGGTGCCGTGCACGATGTGCTGCACCTCGACGAACACCGCGTCAGTGCCCAGGTCACCGGCACGCGCGGGCATGTCTACGAGACCAGCCTGACGCTGACGCACCCGCGCGGTCGCGGGCCGACCCTGCTCAGCGACTGCAGTTGCCCGGTCGGCTTCGAATGCAAACATGCTGCGGCCTTGATCCAGCATCTGCTGCGTGCCGTCACGCCGGCGCGCGAAAGCCTGCCGGCACCGCCGCGCAGCGCCTGGGAAATGCTGGCCGAACGCGTGCCGGCGGGCGAGCTCGCACGCGATCCGACCGAATTGCTGCTGCTGGTCACGCTGGACGAATCGGCACGCCTGCTGTTCCGGCCATTGCGCGCACGCCGCGGCCGTGACGGACGCTGGTCGCATCCGCGCCGCGTCGATCTGGAATCGCCGCGCGTGCTGCAGATGCTGCAGGCCTGGCCGATGCACGAACGCCTCGCGGCCCTTTCCCTGCTCGGCTTCGACGGCATCGAATACATCGACGGCGACTACTGGCTGCTGTTCGACGGGCCGATCGACGCGATGCTGGGCCAGTTCTTCGCGCTCGGCATCGAACTGCGTCTCGGCCAGTTGCAGGGTGCGCCGCTGCACGCGGGCACGCCGCGTGTGCTGCAGGTGGCTTGGCAACTGGCGGCCAGCGGCGACCAGCAGCTGCAGTTGCGCGTCGAGCCCGATGGCGTGGCGATCGCGAACACGCGTTACCGGCGTTACCTCGATGTCGAGCAGGCCGCGATCGGTCCGGTCGTCAGCGATCTCGACGACGCCGAACTGGCGCAGTTGCGCGACCTGCCGGCGGTGGCGCCGGATGAAGTCGAACTCGCCTCGGCCGTGGTCGCGAAACTGTTCCCGCGCGGGCAACTGCCGCTGCCGCAGGCACTGGCGACGACACCGGCCTCGCCGATCGCGCCGACCGCGGTCGTGCTGATCGGCGGCGCGCCGTATCTGAATCGTGTCGACCTGCTGACCCAGGCGACGGCGCATCTCGGTTTCCGTTACGGCCGCCATGAAGTGCGCGCCGGAGACCGCAGCAACGAACTGCGCTGGCGCGGCGACGACGGTCGCGTGCACGTGCTGAGTCGCGATGTCGAAGCCGAAGCGCGCGCCAGCCAGTTCCTCGCCCGCCACGGTTTCAAGCCGGGCAGCAGCCACGGCAGCGCCGGCCCGGCCGAACACTGGTACTGGAACGGACGCCTGAAGAACGGCGAACTGCAGGCCTGGATCGGCGAACTGCGCCGCGACGCCGCCGCCAGCCACATCGAATTGCGCTCGACCGACGATTTCCCGATCGCGCTCGAACCCGAACTCGGCGCACTCGACCTGCGTGTCGACGAGGACGGCAACGACTGGTTCTCGCTTCGTCTCGGCATCGAAGTCGATGGCCAGCCGGTGGATCTGGTCCCGGTCCTGCTCGAAGCGCTGTCGCGTCCCGAGGAACAACGCCCGGACGGCCTGCGCCTGACCCTGCCAGACGGGCGTCGCGTGTTCATCGCCAACGAACGCCTGACGCCGCTGCTCGATCTCGTGGCCGACCTCGACACCTCAAGCGATGGCCGCATCGGCCTGCCGCGCGCACGCGTCGCCTCGCTCGACCCGTCGCCGGACTGGCGCTTCATGCCAAGCCCGGAGGCCGCCGATTTCATCGCCCGCGTGCGCGCCTTCCGCGGCGTCGAAGCGCGCGAGCCGCCACCGGGCTTCCAGGCCGAGTTGCGGCCTTACCAGAAGGAAGGCCTGGCCTGGCTCGATTTCCTGCAGGCCTTCCAGTTCGGCGGCGTGCTCGCCGACGACATGGGCCTCGGCAAGACGGTGCAGGTGCTGGCGCACCTCGCGGCACTGAAACACGACGGTGCGCTCACGCAACCGGCCCTGGTGCTGTGCCCGACCAGCGTGGTCGACAACTGGCGCGCCGAGGCCGAGAAGTTCGCGCCGATGCTGCGCGTGCGTGTGCTCGCCGGCGCCGAGCGCCACGAACATTTCGAAGCGCTCGGCGACACCGATCTGGTCATCACCAGTTATGCGCTGCTCTGGCGCGACATCGAACAGCTGAAGTCGCAGCGCTTCACGCTGGCGATTTTCGACGAAGCGCAATGGCTGAAGAATGCGGCCAGCCGCAGCCACGCCGCGGCCTCGCAGCTCGATGCCGCGCGTCGCCTGTGCCTGACCGGTACGCCGGTCGAGAACCATCTCGGCGAACTGAAGGCACAGTTCGATCTCGCCTTCCCGGGCCTGCTCGGCACCCACGAACAGTTCCGCACGCGCTTCCGCCAGCCGATCGAACGCGACCGCGACATCGACGCCGCCGAACGCCTGCGCAAACGCATCGCGCCCTTCCTGCTGCGCCGGCGCAAGAACGAGGTCGCACGCGACCTGCCGGCGCGCACGCTGATCGTGCAGCCGGTGGAACTCGAAGGTGCGCAGCGCGACCTCTACGAAACCGTGCGCGTGCAGATGGAGGCGCGCGTGCGCGAAGCGCTGTCTGCACAGGGCTTCGGCGCGTCGCAGATCACCATCCTCGATGCCCTGCTGAAGTTGCGTCAGATCTGCTGCGACCCGCGCCTCATCGAAGCCGGGCGCAAGGCCGAGGACGCCTCGTCGGCCAAGCTCGACGCACTGATGGAACTGGTCCCGACCCTGGTCGACGAAGGTCGCGCGGTGCTGGTGTTCTCGCAGTTCACGCGCATGCTCGACCTGATCCAGGAAGCGCTGATCGCGCAGGGCATCACCTATGCGCGACTGGATGGCAGCACCAAGCGCCGCGAAGTCCAGGTCGCGCGTTTCCAGGACGGCCAGGTGCCGGTGTTCCTGATCTCGCTGAAGGCCGGCGGCGTGGGCTTGAACCTGACCCGCGCCGACACCGTGGTGCTGTACGACCCGTGGTGGAACCCGGCGGCGGAAGCGCAGGCCATCGACCGCGCGCACCGCATCGGTCAGGACAAGCCGGTGTTCATCTACGAACTGCAGTGCCGCGGCACCGTCGAGGAACGCATGTCGGCGCTGAAGCAGAAGAAGCGCGAGATCGCCGATGCCGTGCTCGAACACGGCGAGGCCACGCTGTCGACGATTTCCTCGGAAGACCTGCTGACCTTGTTTGACGCCTGAGCCGCGACGACGCGTTCACCGGAACGGGCTAAGCTCGCCCGGAGTACAGGGACGGGTCGATGCAGCGATGCGACACCGGCAAGCGCAGATGGCGAGTCTGGGCGTTCTGCGCCTGGCTGATGACGCTGTCCGTGGTCGCCGCACCGGTCGACCCGGTCAAGGAATTGAACGTGGCGGCGATGAAACTGCTGCGCAGCGATCCGCAGGCGGCCCAGCAGAAGGCGCAACAAGCATTGGCGCTGGCGCTGCAGCGGCATGACCCGGTGGGTGAAGCGGCGGCACGCGTCAATCTCGGTTCGATCGAACGCCAGCGCGGGCGTTACGACCAGGCCGTGGTCGAATTCGAACGCGCCGTCGCCCTGACCCGCGATGCCCACGAGCAGGCCGGCTACGCCAGCGCCCAGGCCAACCTCGGGATCACCCTCGATCTCGGCGGCCTGCACGCGGAAGCACTCGCGGCGCAGGGCGAAGCGCTGAAGATCTACGAGACACTCGGCAACTTCGGCAGCGCGTCCGCGGTGCTGACCAACCTCGGCAACACCCTGTCGGCGCTGGGCGACAACACCCGCGCCCGCGACCACTACCAGCGCGCGCTCGACATGAAACGCGCCCATGGCATCCGCAAGGGCGTCGGTGCGGTGCTGAACAACCTCGCCGAGCTCGCCCTGGAAGCGGGCACGACCGAGCAGGCGGTGCGTCTGCTCGACGAGGCCATCGCCGCACACGAGGAGGATGGCGACCGCATCGGCCTAGGACTGGCGCTGACCAATCGCGGTGTCGCCCACGCCCGCGTCGGCCGCTTCGACGCCGCCTTGTCCGACATCCAGCGCGGCGAAGCCATCGCCCGCGACCTGGAACACGCGGTCGGTCGTTCCGCCGCCCTGCGTGCACGCGCCGAAGTCTGGCTGCTGCGGGCGCGCAGCCTCGACGGCGAAGCCCGCGACTACGCCCTGATCAATGCCGAACGCGAAGCACGCGCCGCGCTGGTCGGCAGCAACGACAGCGACGACCCGGACCGCCGCCTGGCCGCCAAACGCCAGCTCGCCGATGTGCTCGCCGCGCGCGGCGAGGCCGAACCGGCCGTCGCCCTGATCGACGAGATCGATCGCGAAACCGCCGCGATCCGCGCCGAACAGGACGAGGCCCGCGTCGCCGTCGTACGTGCCCGCTACGAGCGCCAGCAGGCCGACGCCGAACTGGCCCTGCTGCGCGAACACGAGGCGACACAGGCGGCGGAACTGGCGCGCAGTCGCCTGCTGCTGCGCAGCGCACTCGGGCTTGGCATCGCCGGGCTGGTCGCGATCGTGCTGCTGTTCTGGATCGGGCGCGAGCGACGCATCCGCGCCGAAGCCCTGCGGGACCAGGGCGAGGCGTTGCAGGAAGCGCTGGCGCATGCCGAAGCGCAGAGCCGGCGCGCACAGGCCGCCGCGCAGCTCAACCAGCGCCTGCTGTCGCTGGCCGGTGAAGATCTGCAGGCGCCGCTGAGCGAGATCCGCGGCAGCGCCGAGCGCCTGCTGGCGGTGCATGCGGCGAACCCGGAGTTGTCGCGACCGATGGCAGCGATCGCGCGCCATGCCAGCGAACTGATGCAGATCGTGCTGCGCATGCGCGAATCGGCCGAGGCCGGCGAACGCGCCGACCAGTCCGGGCTGCTGTCGGACGTGCTCGAGCATGCCGTGATCGACGCCGACGCGCGTGCGCGCCAGCGCCAGCAGCGGCTGCGTGCGCAGCTCGCGCCTGCAACCACCGTCACCGCCGACCGCGACACCCTGACGCAACTCTGCGCCGAACTGCTCGACCATGCGCTGCGGCGCAACCCGGCGGACAGCAATATCGACGTGGTGCTGCGCCAGGAAGCTGGCCAGGCCGTGATGACCCTGTCCGATCACGATGGCGCCCTGCGCGAACTGCTGCTCGACGCGCAACATGGCCACACCCGCGATCACACGTCGCGACGCCTGGGGCTGGGACTGCTGCGTGAAACCGTGGCCCGACTTGGCGGCACGCTCGACAGCATTCCGGCCACGGCACCGGAGACCGGCCAGCTGCTGCGCATGATGCTGCCGCTCGTGGAATGACAGCCACGGCTC
>JAKJFE010000012.1 GCA_022705045.1 Pseudomonadota bacterium
CTTGCGGAATTCGTCGATGGTGTGGTCCGAGACCACGTCGCTGCGGCCGCCCGAGATCAGCAGCACCGGCAGGCGCAGGGCGCTCGCGGCTTGCGTGAGTCCGGCGATGTAGCGTTCGCCGCCATCGGCGACGGTGTCGAGCAGGCGCGGATCCCAATGCCAGCGCAGGCGACCATTGCCCATCGGCACCAGCATCTTCTGCAAACGGCCGGGATCGCTGCGCTGCGCGCGATGCGGCAGATAGGCCGCCACCGCCGCACTGGCTTCCTCGACCGACGCGAATCCTTGCGGATGCGCGCGCATGAAATCGAGGATGCGGTTGACGCCGGCGCTTTCCCAGCGCGGTGTCACGTCGACCAGCACCAGCGCTTCGAACAGCCCGGGCTGCGCGGCTTCGGCCATCATCCCGATCAGCCCGCCCATCGATGCGCCGACCCAGACCGGCCGGCGCGGCAGCGATGCAGTCAGCGCCAGCGCATCGTCGACGAAGCGTTCCATGTCGTAAGAGTCGGCATCCTGCCATGCGCTGTCGCCATGACCGCGGCCGTCGAGTGCGAGACAATGGAACCCGTCGCGCGCCAGCTGTTCGGCGGCACCGGTCCAGGCCAGTCGCGATTGGCCGAAGCCGTGTGCGAACACCAGCGGACGTTGTACCGATGCGCCGAAATGTTCGACCGCGAGGCTCAGGCCGTCACGGGCGACGAAACGACGCAGTTCGCGGGTCACCGGAAGGTCGGGCACGGCGGCGAGGGCGGCATGATTCACCATACGGCCGAGTATGGTCGTGCTGCGCTGCGCTTGTCAATACGGCGGCGTATGGTGTTACGCTCCGTTGCCTGTTTCACGAACCGTCCACGCTGCCATGCCGCAACCACAGACTGCCGATCCCCGCGCCGACCGCACCCGACTCTCCAGCGCCGATTGGGAAGCCGGTGCGCTGGATCTGCTGGCCGAACAGGGCGTCACGGCCGTCGCGGTCGAGCCGTTGGCGCGCCGTCTGGGTGTCACCAAGGGCAGCTTCTACTGGCATTTCCCGTCGCGCGAAGCACTGCTGAAAGCGGCGCTAGAGCGTTGGGAAAAGCTGGACGAGGAAACCGTGTTCGAGCCGCTGGAGGAAATCGCCGATCCGGCCGAACGCCTGCGCGAACTGTTCGTGCGCACCAGCAAGGAAATGCGGTCACACGTGCTCTACAGCGAGTTGCTGAAGGCGCTCGATCATCCAGTGGTGCAGCCGGTGATGGCGCGCGTGTCGCAGCGGCGCATCCATTTTCTGATGCAGGCCTACCGGTCTCTGAACTTCTCGCGCAAGGACGCGATGAACCGCGCCCGCCTCGCCTATTCGGCCTATGTCGGCTTCCTGCAATTGATGCTGCAGCTCAAGCTCACGCGCATGAGCGTCGAGGAGTTCGACGCCTACGTCGGTCACGTCGTCGAGACGCTGATTCCGGCGGCTTAGTTTAGGGATCGCTCATCCGCTTCACGTAGTCGACGACGTCCTGCAGCGTCGGGGCGAGGTCGGAGCGATCCCGCGCCAGTGCAGTGACGATCTGTGAGTGTCCGACCTGAGCATAGGTCTTCACCTCCACCGGCACGCCGACGGTACCCAGTAGTGCTGCCATTTCCTCGTTGTGACGTGGCAGGACGACGATGTCCTGGTCGCCACGCAGCAGCAACATCGGTGGTTCGTCGCCGTCGACGAAATGGATCGGCTGCGTCTCCTGCAGTTCGCCGTTGTCCGGGAAAATCTCCTTCATCCGCGGGTTCCAGATCGGCAGGAAGTCGTAGGGACCGGCGAGGCCGATGAAGGCGCGGAAGTCGCGCGGCTTCATGCCGACGGCACCGAGCCAGCGGGCATCGGTCGCCAGCATGGCCGCGATGTGGCCGCCCGCCGAATGACCCATCAGGAACAGCTTCGACGGATCGGCGCCGTAATGCGCGGCATGGGTTTTCGCGAACGACGCGGCCCGCGCCGCATCCTCGATGAAGGCGGGCCAAGTCACGTCCGGCGCGGTCCGGTAGTCCGGAATCATCACGACGAAGCCATGGTCGGCCAGCGATTCGCCGGCGAATCGGTACCACTCGCGTTGCCCGTAGCGCCAGGTGCCGCCGTAGAAAAACAGGATCAGCGGTGCGTTTGCGGGTGCGTCGGTGGCGCGGTAGATGTCGACGGCCAAGCCGCGTTCGGCGTCATAGACGACCGAGCGCGACTCGACCAGCGGCGCGTCCGCGCCGATGTTGATGGTGCCGAAATAGGCTTGATGGCAGCCGCCCAGCAGGGCGAGCAGGAGCAGCGAAAACAGTCGGGACATGGGCAATGGGCTGATGGGGCATTCCTTTCCGGCGGCAATGCTACAAAACTAGGGATGAATCGAGCCTCAGGACGGTCATGGACGCGAACCCGCAGCAGTTTTCGGAGATTCCCGAGCGCAACACCGGTGACAACGTGCTGCGTACGGCGCAGCAGCATCATGTGCAGATGAGCATGATGGCCGATACCAAGGCCAACATCATCATCACCGTGTCGTCGATCGTGCTGACGATGGCGCTCGGACGCAGTCGCGACGAGTTGCACGGACCGAGTGCGCTGGTGCTGGCGGTGTTCACGATGCTGGCGCTGATCCTGGCCATCCTCGCGGTGCTGCCCAAGTTCAAGGCGCTGAAGGTGCGCGACCAGACCCTGCCGGCGGAATTCAACATCCTGTTCTTCGGGCATTTCGCGCAGATTCCGCGCGAGCGCTTCCTCGACGAGGTCGCCGGGCGGATGAAAGCCGACGGTTCCGCGTATCAGCTGATGGCGAACGACCTCTACAGCCTCGGCTACTACCTCGCGCACTACAAATATCCGTACCTGCGCTGGGCCTACATCTTCCTGCTCAGCGGCTTCGTTGTTGCCGGCCTGACCGAACTGGGCATGGTCCTGTTGCGCTAACCCCTCGCACACGGATGCCGCGTTGCAGCGGCTTCCCTCCACCGGAGAACCCTCGATGCGCGTCCATTGGTTGCATGGCTTCCTGCTGGCGCTGGCGGCGTCCGGCACCTCGTTCGCGACACCGACACCGGTCCCCGATGTGTTGCGCGACTGGGTGCCGTGGGCGCTGGAAGGCCACGAATCCGCGACCTGCCCGAGCCTTGCCGGCGACAACGAGGCCCACGTCTGCCTGTGGCCGGGCGAGTTGCAGTTGTCGGCCCGCGACGACGGCGCGAGCTTCACCTTGCCGGTGACCGTGCACGCGCGTTCCGCGGTGCCGCTGCCCGGTGACGAGACACACTGGCCGCAGGACGTGTCCGCGGACGGCCGCAGCCTGCCCGTGGTGCCGAGCGAAGACGGTGTGCCGGTGGTCTGGCTGGCGCCCGGCCAGTACCGCATCGAAGGCCGTTTCCTTTGGGACGAGCGCCCGGAATCGATCGCCCTGCCCGAATCGATCGCGCGCATCGCGCTCAGTCTCGACGGCGTGGCCCAGCCGTTCGTGCAGCGCGACGACGACGCGCTCTGGCTCGGTCGTGTGGCCGCTGCGGTGGCCGAACGCGACAGTCTGGCGGTCGATGTCTTCCGCCAGCTCGACGACCGTATCCCGGCGCGCCTCGAGACACGATTCAAGTTCACCGTTTCCGGCAAGGGTCGCGAGGAGAAACTGGCGCTAGTGCTGCCTGAGGGTTTCGTGCCGGTGTCCTTGTCGGGCGATCTGAATGCGCGCCTTGATACCGACGGCACCTTGATCCTGCAGGTGCGCTCCGGCGAACACTGGCTGACCCTGGTTGCGCGCGCGACCGCGCCGTTGGCCGCGGTGAAGACGCGAACGCTGGAGGCGCCCTGGCCCGAAGCCGAGATCTGGAGTTATCGCGCGCAGTCGTCCTTGCGTGTGACCGAACCGGAAGGCGCGGCGCAGATCGATCCGGCGCTGGCCGAAGTGCCGAACGACTGGCGCGAGCTGCCGGCCTTCGCGCTCGAACCGGGGCAGGGCCTGACCATCGCCGAACGCTCGCGCGGCCTGTCCGAGCAGGACCAGAATCGCCTGTATCTGAATCGCACGCTCTGGCTCGATCACGACGGCGGCGGCTACACCGCGCGCGACCAGGTCAGCGGCCAGATGCTGCGCGACTGGCGCCTCGACCTCGCGCCGCCGTTCAAGGCCATGCGCGCCAGCGAGAATGGCGAACCGGTGCTGATCACGTCAGGCCGCCATCCCGGTTTCAGCGGCGTCGAACTGCGCTCGCGCGATCTGAGCCTGAATGCGACGGCGCGTATCGACAGCGCGACGTCGACCTTGCCCGCCACCGGCTGGCAGCAGGCCTTCGAATCGGTGCAGACGACGCTGAACGTGCCGCCCGGCTACGAGCTGGTCGCCGCGACCGGGGCCGATCGTGCGCCGTCGGCCTGGCTCGATCGCTGGAACCTGATGGACGTGTTCGTCGCGGCACTGATCGTGTTCCTGTTCGCGATCGCGTTCGGCAAGCTGGCCGGCCTGATTCCGGCCGCGTTCGTGCTGCTCGCGTGGCATGAGCCCGATGTGCCGCAATGGTCGCTGATGCTGGCCATCGTCGCCGCGATGCTGCTGTCGCCGCGCTGGCGCGAGAAGCTGCCGCGCTGGGCGATGCGTGCCGCGCAGGTCGTGCTGATCCTGCCCCTGCTCGCGGCCGTGCCCTTCCTCGCGACGCAATTGCGCCTCGGCCTGCATCCGCAGCTCGAAGCCGAATACGGTCGCACGTCCTATAGCGACTACTACGGTCGCAACACGATGGCGGCGGGCATGGTGCAGCAGCAAGCGGACAACGCACCGATGTACGACCAGAATGTGGCCGAAGAAGCGCCGATGCCGGCGGCTGCGCCGGCCCCGGAAAGCCCAGTGGATGTGTCCAGCGTCGAATCGACAACGGTGCTTACGGCAGAACAAGTCCAGAAACTTCCCAATGCACGCGATGTGACCAACGTGGCTCTGCTTGGGAAAGCCAAGCAGCTGCGCCGTTACGCCAGCAACACCATGATCCAGGCCGGCGGTGGCGAGCCGTCGTGGAACTGGCGCAGCTACTCGATCGAGCTGGCCGGGCCGGTGCTGCAGACCCAGGAAGTAAAGCTCTGGCTGTCGCCGCCGTGGCTGACCCGCCTCGCGCGTTTCGTCATTGCCGCGTTGTTCGCCGTGATCGCCATACGTCTTGTCGGTGTCGCGTTCGCGTGGACACCCAAGTTCCCGCTGAAGCGCAGTGCGGCCGCCCTGTTGATTGCTGGCCTCGTGTTTGGCGGCGGCGTGCAGGCACAGACCTTGCCCGATGCCGAACTGATCAAGGAATTGCGCGAACGCCTGCTGAAGGCGCCCGACTGCGCACCGACCTGCGGCGCCGTTGCGCGTGCCGAAGTCGTCGCCACGAATCAGAGCGTCGAGGTCGCGTTGACCGTGCATGCCGCCGAACGCGTCGGCCTGCCTTTGCCTGGCAACGCGACGTTGCTCGCACTCGATGGCGTGCAGCTCGATGCCACTGCTGTGAACGCGTTGCATCGCGACGACGCCGGCACCGTCTGGATCGAAGTGCCGCGCGGCGTGCATCGCGTCGCCTTGCGTTTCGCTGTCGCGGCCGCGGACCAGATCGCGCTCGCGTTCCCGATGTCTCCGGCGCATGTGCAATTCAGCGGCGACGGTTGGGAAGCCGCAGGCATCGAGGATGGCCAGTTGCCGAACGGCACGCTGGAGCTGACACGGCTGTCGGCGAGCAGCGAGACGCAGAGTGCCGGCGTCGCACAACGCTTCGAGCCGTATGTCGTAGTCACGCGCGAACTGCGCTTCGATCTCGACTGGGAAGTCGCGACGACGGTGCAACGCATCGCGCCGGAATCCGGTGCGTTCTCGATCGCGGTGCCCTTGCTCAAGGGTGAGCGCGTGACCAGCGAAGGATTCGAAGTGATCGACGGTGCCGTGCAGGTGCGTTTCGCCGATGGTGATGGCGCACTCGCCTGGGTGTCGCGGCTCGAAGCGGTCGATGCGATGACCTTGTCGGCCCCCGAACTGACGCAACGCGCCGAGATCTGGAAGCTGGTCGCGAGCCCGACCTGGAACGTGCAGGCCAGCGGCGTGCCGGGCGTGCATCCGGAAGACACCGCAACGCTGCAGCAATTCCATCCGCTGCCGGGCGAGTCGCTGCAGCTGGCGGTGTCGCGGCCCGAAGCCGTGGCCGGTCGCGTCGTCGCGATCGACCAGGCGGCGCTGAACAGCAGTTTCGGCAAGCGTTCCGGTGAACACACCTTGTCGTTGAGCCTGCGCGCGACCCAAGGCGGACAACATGCGCTGATCCTGCCGGCTGATGCCGAGGTGCTGCGTGTGGTCGTGCGTGGCGAAACCTTGAACCTGCGCCCGGAGAAGGGCGTGTTGCGCCTGCCGTTGCGGCCGGGCGTGAACGCGGTCGAGGTCGGGTTGCGCATCAACGCGGAGCCGGGTCTGCATCCGCGTCTGCCTGTCATCGATCTCGGTACGCATGCGTCGAATATCGAATTGGCGATGCAATTGCCGTCTGATCGTTGGGTGCTGGTCACGAGTGGTCCGCGCATCGGGCCGGCGGTGTTGTACTGGGGCGAGTTGATCGTGATGCTGCTGCTCGCGTTCGCGATTGCGCGCAGTGGCTTCCTGCCGATCAAGTTGCACGAGGCCTTCCTGCTTGGCATCGGTTTCTCGACGGTGTCGTGGTGGTCGCTGGTGATCTTCGTGGCCGTGCTCGCCGCGTTCGCGGCGCGCGCACGTTGGTCGCGCGAGGGCCGCTTCTGGTTGTTCAACCTGACGCAGATCGCCCTGGTGTTCGCCGCCTTGGTGGCCGCAAGCGTGTTGCTGGTGGCCTTGAACGGCGGCCTGCTCGGTTATCCGGATCTGCACGTGACCGGCCACAGTTCGACGGCGACCAATCTGCGCTGGTTCGCCGACCAGACTGCGGGTCGTCTGCCCGATGCGAGCGCCTGGGTGCTGCCGATGTGGATGTATCGCGCGCTGATGCTGGCCTGGGCGTTCTGGATGGCCTGGTTCCTGATCCGCATCGGGCGCTTCGCGTTCGAGAGCTGGACGGCCGGCGGTGCGTGGTCGAAGTGGTCAGCGCCAAAGGCGAAGGCGCCCGCTGCCGAACCGCCGCCGCTGGAACCGCGTCCGCAGGAATCGGTGCCCGCGAAGGCGGGCGAATGACGATCGACGCGTGGCTGCGTGCCGCGGCGGCTCGGCTCAACACCGAGTCGGCGCGGCTCGATGCCGAGTTGCTGCTGACGCATGTGCTCGGGCTCACGCGCGCCGCGTTGTATGCGCGGTTGCGCGATGAACTCGATGCCGACGCGCAGGCCAAGGTCGATGCGTTGCTGGTGCGACGCGTGCGTGGCGAGCCGATCGCCTACATCACCGGCCTGCGCGAGTTCTGGTTCATGCCGTTGAAGGTGACGCCGGCGGTGCTGGTGCCGCGTCCGGAAACCGAGGTGCTGGTCGAGCAGGCCTTGCTGCGGCTACCGACTGATCGTGACTTGACCTTGATCGATCTCGGCACCGGCAGTGGTGCGATCGCACTCGCATTGGCGAAGGAGCGTCCGCGCGCGATCGTGCATGCGGTCGATGCCAGCGAGGCCGCACTCGCGGTCGCCGAAGAGAACGCGAAGCGCCTCGGGCTGACGAATCTTCGCTTCGTGCTCGGCCACTGGTTCTGGGGCATTCCTGGCGAATGGGAGCGCTCGCTCGAATCCGACTTGCGCTTTGATCTCGTTGCTTCGAATCCGCCGTATGTCGCCGGCGACGATCCGCATCTGCTGCAAGGCGACCTGCGCTTCGAACCCCGCATGGCGCTCACGCCCGAAGGCGACGGCCTGTCCGCCATCCGCGAGATCAGCCACGACGCCCGCGCCCGTCTCAAGCCCGGCGGCTGGCTGCTCTTCGAACACGGCCACGACCAGGGCCCCGCCGTCCGCCACATCCTCGAACGCGACGGCTACACCAACGTCGAAACCCTCCGCGACATGGAAGACCGCGACCGGGTGACGGTGGGAAGGTGGAACGTTGTCTCCGGTTCGTTCGAAGCCGAAGATTCAGGGCGGGAATCGTGAAGCGTTTGATTTCTTCAATGATCGGCCTGTTTAGGCGTGGAACATCGTCTTTCACCAGTTTCGAGCGCTGTGTTCTCGATGCGATTGCCAATGAACTGACCGATACCAGGAAAGAGAGTTGGGAAGCGCGTATTCGTGCGGTCAATTTGGTGCAACGCTTGGATGGCGCTCGCGAGATCAACTGCTATTCGATGCGTGGCGGAAAGCCGCTGCTGGACAAGTCACGTCGCGTTCTGGATGTTGCTGGCGAGTGCAAGTTGGCCGTCGTCGCAATTCGCGGCGCGGCCGGAACTGCCAACGTCGTGGACGTATGGCTGGTCGATGGTCTGCTCTTTTCTCTGGAATTCAGATGGCCGACCGAACATGCCGATCCTCTTTCGATCACGTCGATCGAAGTCAATCTGGCTTCGACAGCTTGTGAAGCATCATGACGATGCTTTTCGATCACTTTCGCGCAACCTGAACATCACCGGCGCAAACACGCAGGCGACGAGCAGGGCGACACCGAGGTAGAACAATGGGCGTGAGTTCGCGCCATCTGGAAGACTGCCGCGTACTTCGTCAACTCGCTACGATGAGCGGGCGAAACTGATTCCGTGGAGGTATCCATGAGCATCGATTACAAGGCCTACATCCAGCGCAATCCCGTCATCTGCGGTGGTGAGCCGGTCATCGCCGGAACGCGCGTCACCGTTCGTACCGTGCTTGCGAGTTTGGCCGAAGGCGCAGAAGTGGACAGCATCCTGGCCGATTTCCCGAGCCTGAATCGGGATGCCGTGCGTGCGGTCATTGCGTTCGCAGCGGCCTCCGCCGAGGAAGACCTGCCTGCGCCGCCGTTGCCCGAAGTCGCATGAAGATCAAGCTCGACGAGAACATTCCGCACCGGCTCGTCGACGCTCTTGCTCGGCGCGGACATGATGTCGACACGGTGCTCGATGAAGACTTGAAGGGCCACGACGATGCTGCGGTCTGGCAAGCAGCAGGTCGCGAAGGTCGCTTCTTCATCACCCAGGATCTGGATTTCTCCGACATGCGCCGCTTCAAGCCGGGCACGCATCCGGGATTGCTGCTCGTTCGTCTCTCCGAGCCGGGCGCGGATGCCTTGGTCGGCGCCGTGAGCGCGATCGTTCCGGAACTCGAAGGTTGGCAGCGTTGCTTTGTCGTCCTGACTGGCAAGAAGATTCGCATTCACCGGCCCTGATAGCGCAACGCTAGGCCGCTGCAGCAACTCTTGCTCGAAACACCACCGGCGCAAAGACGCAGGCGACGAGCAGGGCGACGCCGAGGTAGAACATGGGTGTGAGTTCGCGTTGTTCGTTGAGCAGGACGATGGCGAGCAGCACGGTGTAGACCGGTTCCAGGTTGATCGCGAGTTGTGCGTTGAAGGCGCTCATGTGTTTGAGCACGACCAGGGACAGCGCGAACGGCAGCAGGGTGCATGCGACCGCGAGCAGCAGCAGGTAGCCGAAGTCGCGGGCGTCGGGCCAGACCAGCAGGGGCGCGTCGAACAGCGGGATGAAGCCGGACGCCAGCGGCGCGGCGATACTCAGCATCAACACGCCCGCGCCCATTTCGAGGAAGGTCATGGCCAGCGGATCGGCGCCGTCGACGTAGCGCTTGTTCAACGAGCCGAACAACGCCGCGAGGGCCGCCGACAACACGCCGACCGCGATGCCGGTCCACATGCCGCTCGGCACGCCGCCAACCACAAGCACCACGCCCGGAATCGCGGCGATGCCGAGCAGGACTTCGCCGAATGCAAAGCGGCGCTTCGCCGCGAACGGTTCGATCAGGGCCGTGAATACTGAGCCGAGTGCCATGCAGGTCGCGGCGACCGAAGCATTCGACAGCTTGATCGATGCGTAGAACGTCAGCCAGTGCAGCGCGACGACCACACCAACGCCCATCAAGGCCGCGATCTGTCGCGCCGACATCGTGCGCAATGCACGCCACAGTCGCGGCACGAATGCGAGCAGGGCCGTGACCAGGGCCATGCGCCACCACACCAGCGGCAACGCCGCCAGCGAAATCAATTTCCCGAGAATCGCGGTGAAGCCCCAGAGCAGCACGCAGAGATGGATCTGCCACTGCGCGCGGGCGGCGTCGGACATCGGCATGGTGGAACTCAGCCGATCGCGTCGATCACGGCCAGCGTGGTCTTGGCGCGGTTCAGCGTGTAGAAGTGCAGCGCGTCGACGCCGCCGGCGACCAGTTGTCGGCACAGGTTCGCGACGATCTCGACACCGAAGCTGCGCACCGATTCGGCATCGTCGCCATAGGCCAGCATGCGCTTCGATATCCAGCGCGGGATTTCGGCGCCGCAGAGATCGGAGAAGCGCTTGAGCTGGGAGAAATTCCCGATCGGCATGATGCCCGGCACGATTGGCTGGGTGATGCCGAGGCGGCGTGCGTCGTCGCGGAAACGGAAATAGGCATCGGCGTTGAAGAAGTACTGGGTGATCGCGCCGTTCGCGCCGGCCGCGAACTTGCGCTTGAGATTGGCGAGATCGACGAAGGCGTCGTCGGCCTGCGGATGCGTTTCCGGATAGGCACCGACTTCGATATGGAACCAGTCCCCGGTTTCGGCGCGGATGAATTCGACCAGCTCGTTGGCGTAGCGGAAGTCGCCGAATGCAGCCATGCCCGAAGGCATGTCGCCGCGCAGCGCGACCAGACGCTTGCAGCCGAGGGCGCGATACAGCTGCAGCAGGTTGGCGATTTCCGCGCGCGTGCCGCCGACGCAACTGAGGTGCGGGGCGACATCGAGCCCGTGTTCCTGGCGCAGGTGGCGCACCGTTTCCGGCGTGTACGACAGCGTCGAACCACCGGCGCCAAACGTCACCGAGACATATTCGGGTGAACGCGCCTTCAGCTTCTGGACGCTGCGTTCCAGCTGCTCGCGCTGTTCGTCGGTCTTGGGCGGGAAAAATTCGAAACTGATCGCGGTCATCGCGCTGGTCCGGACAAAGGATGCCGGAGTATATCTTTCTGTCCGGATGAAGCGATGGAGTGACGCGGGCAGGCCCTGTTGACGGCGCGTGACAATTCGGTAAAGTTCGCGCGACGGCAGTCGTGGCTTGGGGCCAGGATGGAGCGCGATCTCGATTCGACCGGAATGAACCTGCGTCGTCTCGCCCACGAAGTGGCCGAGACGCGGCGACGCATGGTCATCGGCGGCTCGTTCTACGTGCTCGGCTGGGTGCTGGTCTGCCTGTTCACGCCGGTGGTGCGCACCTATCCGTGGGCGTCCGCGGCGCTGGCGCTGGTCTTCATCGGCCTGGCCGTGGCGCGTGTGGTGATCCGCCCGCCGGCCGAGGGCGGTGCCGCGGTGCTGACGCGCTGGCTGGACCTGCAATGGATCATCATCCAGGCCTCGGCCGCGACCTGGGGCGGCGTCGTCTTCTGGACCCTGATCGATCCGGTGCTGGCCGATGCGCGCGTCGCCCTGCTGATCGGTGCCGCCGGCTTCGCGACCGCGATCGCGAACACGTATTGCATGCGCTTCTGGCCGTCGATGCTGGCGATCATGGCGATCTACCTGCCGAGCACGATGCTGATGTGGACGCCGGACCGCGATCGCGCCGTGGCCTTCAGCCTGACCGTGTATCTCGTCTACGTGATCAGTTCGCTGGTGCGCAGCCATCGCGACTTCCATCACCGCCTCGATTTCGAGGAGGAGCTGCGCCAGCAACGCGACCGCTACGAACAGATGAGCCGGACCGACGATCTCACCGGTCTGGCGAACCGCCGCCAGTTCGTGACCGAGCTGGAACGCCGCATCGGCGAATGCCAGCGCCAGGGCTGTCGCCTGTCGCTGCTGGTGCTCGACATCGACCACTTCAAGCAGATCAACGACGCTCATGGACACAGCGTCGGCGACCGCTGTCTGGTCGCGTTCGCCGACCAGCTGCGCCACGTCTTCGCCGGTCAGCATGAACTGTGCGCGCGCCTCGGCGGCGAGGAGTTCGCGGTGATCGTGCCGCATCACGAGGAGGCCGCTGCCGCCGAACGCGCCGACGCCTTCCGCATCGGTCTGGGTGCGGTCGTCGTCGTGCCCGAACGGACCGACCTGCGCGTGCGCGTGAGCATCGGTGTCGGCGCATTCGATGCCGCCCGCCACGGCAATGCCGATCATTTCCTCAGCGAGGTCGATGGTGCGCTGTATCGCGCCAAGGGCGGCGGTCGCGACCGCGTGTGTCGCGCGTCGGTGTAACGACCGCTCAGTCGCGCCCGGCCCAGTCCTCGGCGAGCAGGGCGAGCTGCGACTTCACCTTGTCGCCGAAGCGGGCGTGATGCACGCCGAGCAGTCGCTTCAGTTCGCTCTCGGTGATGTAGCCGATCGAGGCGCGATAGTCGCGTTTGACGCGTTGGCCTTCGCGCCAGCGGCGTTCCATGCCGTCGAGATCGTCGGCGGTCATCGCGACATGGGTCGGATGCGTCAGCTTGTGCTGGGCGACGCGGGCGATGTGGCGGGCGACCAGATCGCGCATCGGCGTCTTGCGCGGCAGGCGCTCGATCTGCACGCGCCCGCCGAACTCGAACACCGAGGGATTGTCGTACTGCGTCGACAGGTGCGTGCCGTCGTCGAACTGGCTGACGCATTCCAGCATACGATGCACGCGCCACTTGCCGGTCAGCAACAGGAACAGGAAGCCGATCAAGCCCGGCCATTTCGGTTTCATCGCGAAGCTGGCGACACCGATCTCGCCGGTGTCGTCGGCAAAGAACCGGAGCAGCACCCGTTGGCCGAGCATCAGGAACAGGCCCTTGGCTTCCGCATCGCCGACGTGGCGCAGGCCGAGCGCACCGATGTCGCGGGCCGCGGCGTCGACGAATCGGCGCTGGTAGGCCGGATAGTCGGCGGCATCGACGATTTCGAGTTCGGGGGGCGGCTCATGCGCGACATTCAGGATCTGCTGCGCGATGTTGGTCGCCATCAACGTGTCCGGATCGTCGCTGACACGCGACTCGATGGCCTCGGAGACCGACTTCCCGGCGCGAATGGCATTTGCTGCGGCGATCAGCGCCTGGGCCGCGATGTCTTCGTCGAGTTTGCGATTCTTCCCGTCGCCGATCAGTCCCGATTCGATCAGGCGCGCCATCTGCTCTCGCTCGCCGGCACCGTTGTGTTCGGACTTGGCGCGTGTCTCCAGGATGAAGCCGCGTTTCGGATCATCCGCAGCCATCGTCGCCAAGGCTTCGTCGTAGGCCGCCAGCGCTTCGTCGTAACGGCCAAGATCGTGCAACAGCATGCCCTTGCGCACGGCGTAGCGGTATTCGTCACTCAGCGCGAAGGCGGTTTCGTAGTCGGCCAGCGCCGCTTCCAGGCGGCTGCGTGAATAGCGCAGGCCGGAGAAGGTCTTGACGGTGTCGGCGTCGTCCGGACCGTTGTCGTATCGCATCGCCGCGGAACGGCGCAGCGACGCCCGCGCGTCGATCAGGTCGATCCGCAGCGGCGCGAGTTCGATGGCACGGTCGAGCAGCGCATCGGCTTCGGCGACTTGGCTGTTGCCATCGTCGCGGTAGCGGAGCGTGTTCGACAGCAGGAACAAGCCGTCGACGAGGTTCGGATCGATGGCGAGTGCGCGCCGCAACTCGGCCTCGTTGCGCATCGACGCCGCCAGCGCCTGTGCGCGCTGTTCGGCATCGATACGTGCACGCTCGGCTTCAGTCGCGTTCTCGTCGTCAAGTTCGCCCAGATCCTCATCCAGGCCGAGATCGGCGAATTGCACGCGCTTGACGATGGCGGGCGCATAGTCCGGCTTCAACGCCAGCAGACGATCGAGCGTCGCCGCGATCTCGGCGTGCCGTTCCAGCTTTTCCAGGCAGTTCGCACGATGCCAGTACAGGGCCGCGGCCTGCGGATTCGCCGTGATCAGGGCGTCGATGCGTTCCAGCGCTTCCTGATGGCGGCCCTGCTTGAAGGCGTCGGCGAAGCGGCTGAAATCGGGATGCAGGCTCATGGCGTGTGTCGAATTGTGACGAAGACCACAAACCTAGCGGAAATCAGCGTCGAAACAAGAGCCTGCAGCCGACCAGCGGAAGGATTCCGGGTATCGACGGGTTCAATTCGCGGCGATCGACTGCCAGACGCGGTCGCAATCGGCCAAAGTCCGCAGCGGCCGACACGTCAGGTCGGGGCTGCGACGCAGGTGCGTGGCGCAGTGGCCGACGTGGCGGGTGACCAGTTCGACCAGGCTGGCGCGCTGCGGCAGACGGCTCACGTCGATGCCGGCGGCCGTCGGTACCGGCCAGTCGCCGTCGCGTTGGGCGATCACGACATGTCCGTCGGAAAACATCGAAGTGCAGGCGAGCAGCTGCGCTGGGCGCTGTTGCAGCACGGCCGAAAACCGGATCACCAGGTTGTCGCCGGATTCGTCGCCGTAGAAGCGGATCAGGATCGGGGCCAGGCCGCGTCGCGAAAAGGCCGGTGACGCCGCATCCAGCAATGGCGCAAAGCCGAGTGTGCGCAATTCGGCCGCCGGCGCGTTGCAGTCGCGTTGCTGGTCGAACGAGAACAGGCTGGCATCGACCCGCACCAGTTCCGGTGGCCTAACCGATGCCGCTTCCTCCAGCGCGATCGCCTCGGCACAGGCGGCTCGCTGGCGTTGCAGGCTGGCCGATGGCATACGCGCCAGCAAATCGTCGATCAGGGCCAAGGCCTCGCGATGGCGCCGGTGATGCATGGCGCGCGCGAGAGCGGCAAACGACGACGGTGCAGACATCGCATCTCCCCGGGATGCGCCGCGAACGATAACCGAGTGCCGACCGGAACAGAATTGGGCCGTGTTAACGTCGGTCGCATCGTTCTTCGGTCAATGGGAGGGGCACCATGGCAGGTTCGGTACGATGGGGATTGGGCGTGCTCAGTGCGCTGGGCATGATCTGGGCACCGCGGGCGCAGGCCGGCGTAATCGAGAGTGTGGTGCTCGATTGGCATCAGCACATCGAGAAATGCGAGGCGGACGAAGGCTGGCTGGATCGAGGTGCCGCCGTCCATGTGGCGATGTTCGACGCGGTCAATGCCATCGCCGGTCGTTACCAGCCTTACAGCGCGGGCCTGAATGCGGCACCCGACAGCGACATGACCGTGGCCGCCGCCACCGCTGCGCACGACGTGCTGGTCGCGCTGTGCCCGGGCGAGGCGGAGGTGTTCGAAGGCGCGTTGAAGAAGACCGTAGATGCGGTCGCGTCGAAAACCGCGCGCGACGGCGGCGCCGAGATTGGTCGCCGCGCCGCGGCAGCCGTGTTGGCCGCGCGCAAGGACGCGGGTGCAGAGCATCTCGACCCGTTGTTCGAGCCGAGCAGTCCCGGCGCCTACGTGCCCACCGTGCCGCGCGTCGGCGTGAATACGGCACGCGTTCGCCCCTGGGTCCTGAAGATGCCGGAAGAGTTGCGGCCGCCGCCGCCGCCAGCGCTCGACAGCACGACTTGGGCTGCGGATTTCAACGAGATCAAGCGTCTTGGCGGCAAGAAGTCGCCCGACCGAACGCCCGTGCAGACCGACATCGGCAAGTTCTGGGCGCGCGATGTGCGTGAAGTGTTGCCGCAGTTGCTCGATCGGCCCGGCCGCGATGTCGTCGACGATGCACGCTTCATGGCGTTGGCGGAAATGGCCTGGTCGGACTCGTACGTTTCGATGATGGACGGCAAGTACGCCTACATGTTCTGGCGGCCGATCACCGCCATTCGACTCGCCGATCGCGATGGCAACGAGGCGACCTCGCCCGATGCCAAGTGGCGACCGCTGCTGGACGGCACTCCGCCGCATCCCGAGTATCCCTGCGGCCATTGCATGTCGGCGGCAGCGCTGGGCGCAGTCATCGCCGAAGAGTTCGGATCGACCGCGCCGCCGATCGTGCTCGTCGACGAAGACACGATGCTGCGTCGTTTCGACACGCCGCAGGAATTCGTCGACGAAGTCAGCCTTGCTCGCCTCTACGGCGGCGTGCACTACCGCTTCTCGATCAACGCGGGTCGCGACATGGGCGACAAGATCGGACGGTTCGCCGTCGAGCGATATTTCCGGAGGCTGCCGCCCAGCCGGTAAGGTCGGTCTGAACCCATCCAAAGAAAAACGCCGCGCTGTGGGCGCGGCGTTTTCGTTACGGCGATGAAGCGGTCGATCAGTAGCGGTAATGGTCCGGCTTGTACGGGCCGGCCTTGTCGACGCCGAGATAGGCGGCCTGCTCGTCGGTGAGCACGGTCAGTTTCACGCCGATCTTTTCCAGGTGCAGGCGCGCGACTTCTTCGTCGAGCTTCTTCGGCAGGATGTAGACCTTGGCTTCGTACTTGTCCTTGTTCGCCCACAGGTCGATCTGCGCCAGCGTCTGGTTCGAGAACGAGTTCGACATCACGAAGCTCGGGTGGCCGGTGGCGCAGCCGAGGTTGACGAGGCGGCCTTCGGCGAGCAGGAAGATGCTGTTGCCGTTCTTGAAGGTGTACTTGTCGACCTGCGGCTTGATGTTGAGCTTGGTCGCGCCCGAAGCGTTGAGCTTGTCGACCTGGATCTCGTTGTCGAAGTGGCCGATGTTGCAGACGATGGCCTGGTCCTTCATGGCCTGCATGTGCTCAAGCGTCAGCACGTCCTTGTTGCCGGTGGTGGTGACGTAGATGTCGCCACGGCCGAGCGTCGATTCGACGGTGTTGACCTCGAAGCCTTCCATCGCCGCCTGCAGGGCGTTGATCGGATCGATCTCGGTGACGACGACGCGGCAGCCGTACGCGCGCAGCGAGTGCGCCGAACCCTTGCCGACATCGCCGTAACCGCAGACGACCGCGACCTTGCCGGCCAGCATCACGTCCATCGCGCGCTTCAGACCGTCGGCCAGCGATTCGCGGCAGCCGTAGAGGTTGTCGAACTTCGACTTGGTGACCGAGTCATTCACATTGATCGCCGGCACCAGCAGCTTGCCCTGTTCGAGCATCTGGTACAGACGGTGCACGCCGGTGGTGGTCTCTTCGGACACGCCCTTCCAGTCCTTGACGACCTTGGTCCAGAAGCCCGGACGTTCCTTGGCGACGCGCTTCAGCAGGTTCTTGATGATCTGCTCTTCGTGCGAACCGCTGGGCGTGTTGACCCAGTCCGAACCCTGTTCGAGTTCGTAGCCCTTGTGGATCAGCAGGGTGACGTCGCCGCCGTCGTCGACGACCAGTTCCGGACCGGTCATGCCCGGATGCGTGACCGCATCGAGCGTGCAGTCCCAATACTCTTCCAGCGTCTCGCCCTTCCACGCGAACACCGGCACCTTGGCCGCGGCGATCGCGGCGGCGGCATGGTCCTGGGTCGAGAAGATGTTGCAGCTGGCCCAGCGCACCGAGGCGCCGAGGTCGACCAGGGTCTCGATCAGCACCGCGGTCTGGATGGTCATGTGCAGCGAACCGGTCACGCGCACGCCCTTGAGCGGCTTCGACGCGGCGTATTTCTTGCGGATCGACATCAGGCCCGGCATCTCGTGCTCGGCGATCTCGATTTCCTTGCGGCCCCATTCGGCCTGGCCCATGTCGCGGACCTTGAAATCGGAAAACGGCAGGGTTTGAACGACAGCGTTCATCAGGTGTGCTCCATTGGATGAGCGGGCGCCGTTCGAAAAGTCATCCGTCGAGCCTGATCCCGGGCCATGCGGCCGGTCTTGCAGCGCCCCTCGACGGGAAATGCGACGCGCATTCTAGCGACGAATCATCTGTGCCGCGTGAATCGCCGGTTCAGTCATGGCGCCCGGGCGCCTGTCCAATCCGACAGCGCGCATCTTCACGACGATCGTGGCATGCTGGAACCGTCCGGCGGCCGGGGTGGCCGCGTCGGATCGACCGTAGGCCAGCGGACCCTCAGGCAGGGCAGCGCATGGAACTCGAAGAACGCCAAGTACATGTCGATCATCTGAAGCTGGATATGTACGTGTACCGGCTGGATCGCCCGTGGCTCGGTCTGCCGTTTCCGCTGGAAGGGTTCATGGTGCAGAACCCGAAGCAGATCGAGGTGCTGCGCCAGCATTGCGACCATGTCTTTGTCGACGTGCAGCGCAGCCAGACCCCGATCCGGGGCTACATGGCGCATCCGCGCCAGCACGAGCAGCAGCGCGCCGTGGTCCGGCACGTCGATACCGCCACGCTCGACGAGGAACTGCCGCGCGCGCGCGAAGCGCATGCGCAGGCATCGCAACTTGCCGCCAAGATCCTCGACGACGTCAAGGTCGGGCGCAAGGTCAGCGTCGAGGACGTGCGCAACGCCGTGGTGCCGGTGGTGAAGTCGGTGCTGCGCAACGCCGACGCGTATTTCTGGGTCACCGCGCTGCGCAAGCGCGACGCCTACGAATACAGCCACGCCATCCATTGCAGCCTGCTCGCCGCCGCCTTCGGTCGGCACATGGGCTTCACCGAGGACGTGCTGGTGAATCTCGCGACCGGCGGCCTGTTGATGGACATCGGCAAGACCGAAATCGACGAATCGCTGTTGTCCAAGCCTGAAGCGTTGACGGCGGAAGAAACCGAGGCGGTACGCAAGCATGTCGAGAACAGCCTGCGCATCATCGAGGAAGCCGGCATCCACCATGCCGACGTGCGCGAGATGGTGCTGACCCATCACGAGCGCCACGACGGTTCCGGCTATCCCGACAAACTGATGCGCAATCAGATTCCCCTGTTCGGGCGGATGGCCGGCCTGATCGATTCCTACGACGCCATGACCAGCACCCGCGTGTTCCGCAAGGCGGCGTCCGCGCACCATGCGCTGCAGCAGCTGTATCGCCACGGCGACCAGTTGTTCCAGCGCGAGGTGATCGAGCAGCTGATGCAGTGCCTCAGCGTCTATCCGACCGGTTCGCTGGTGCAATTGTCGAGCGGCGAGGTGGCCATCGTCATGGCCCAGAACCACGCACGCCGGCTGCGTCCGCGAGTGATGTTGCTGATGACCGCGGACAAGGTGCTGCGCGAGAACTTCATTGAGCTCGATCTGATGGCCCAGGCCGAGGGCGAGGTTCCGTTGCGCGAGATCGTCACGACGCTGGAGCCGGGTGCCTACGGGCTCGATCCGACCGAGCTGTACCTCGGCTGATGCGGACGGGACCGGGATGCTGAATCGTTCCGAGGTGCTGAGCGAACTCGATGCCGAACGGTTGCGTGCCGTGGAGGCGCACGAACACTTCGCATTCCTGTTGTTGCGGGTGCATCGCCACCGCGAAGAACACCAGCTGTTCGGTGACTTCCTGAGCATGGCCGCGCGCACCCGCATCCGCAGCGCCGTGCGACCTCAGGACCGCATCCTGCCGATCGGCGACAACGCATTCGCGCTGATCCTGCCGAATCTTCGCGACAGCGGCCATGCGTTGCTGGCCGCAAACCGGCTGGTGCGTGCGTTTCGTGAGCCCTTGCTGGTCGGCGACCGATTGCAGCAGGCATTGCCAACCATCGGCATCGCGATGTTCCCGGAACACGGCGACGTTGCGGAGGCCTTGTGTCGTGCCGCCGAGCAGGCGTTCGCGCAGGCGCTGACCTCACGTGACCGCTACAAACTGTTCCAGCCGGAGCGCATGCGTGTCGAGCCGCCGTATGTCGATCTGCGCGAGGCGATCATCAACAACCGGCTGGAGGTCTTCCTGCAGCCGCTGTGGGACATCCGTTCCGGGTGCGTAATCGGCGCCGAGTCGCTGGCGCGCTGGCACAGCGATGTGCACGGTGCCATCAGCCCGACCGATTTCGTGCTGCTCGCGGAACAGACCGGCTTGATCGAGTCGCTGACGCGCTGGAGCGTCAACACCACGCTGCGCCACGCGGCCGCGGCGCGCGCACGCGGGCAGCACCTCCGTTTCTCGATCAATCTCAGTCCGCGGGTGTTTCACGAGCCCGGCCTGGTCGAACAGTTCCGGAACGCCGTCGCGATCTGGGACGTGCCGGCCACCGACATCGTGCTCGAGGTGACCGAGAGTTCGGTCATGGAGGATCCGAGCCTCAGCGCCATCGTGCTCGGCCAGTTGCGCGACCACGGTTTCGGCATCTCGATCGACGACTTCGGCATCGGCTATTCGTCCTTCGCCTATCTCAAGCGGTTTCCCGCCACCGAGCTGAAGATCGATCAGGAATTCGTGCTCGACATCGGCGTCAACACGCGTTCGGCGCAGCTGGTGCATTCGATGATCGATCTCGCCCACCATCTCGATCTCGTCGCGGTGGCCGAAGGCGTGGAAGACGAAGCCACGCTGGCCCGCCTGCGCGACATGGGCTGCGATCTCGCCCAGGGTTTCCTGTTCGGTCGACCGCAGCCGGCGGCGGAATTCGTGACCGCGCTCGGCGCGTCACCCTAGTTGTCGTCGCAACCGCCGCCGAGCGGGTCGCTGGAACGCACCGCGTTCATTTCGCCAGCGGGCAGGCCGGTGCGCGCGTTCGGCAGCCAGCGGATATGCATCCGGTCGCAGGTGTTGAAGGTGAGTTCGAAACTGCCCCAGGGCAGCACCTGCACCTGTGTCGGGTCGAAGGCCGGCGGGAAGCTGCCGCCCGTCGCCTCGTAGGCGTTCAAGGTCGCAGTGTTGCCGTTCACGCTGCCGATCGCTGTGACCCACAGGCGTTCGCCATTGGCGGCGAAGGTGTACCAGGTGAGGAAGACCTGGTTGTTGTCCTGCAGTTCGACCTGGAAACCATGTCCGGACTGCGCGGGATCGTACCAATAGCCGCTGTGGCGACTGCCGTCGCGCAGTCGGGCAATCTCGACGGTCGTGGCCAGCGACATCTTCATCACTTCGTGTGCCATCGTGTCGCTGACGTTGGCCGCCACATCGTCGACCGTGTGGTATTGCGGATAGGTGACGTAGTCGTTCTCGATCACCAGCACGGCGGACATGCCGAGGTCCGAATAGGCGCGGTGATCGGAGCAACAGGTCTGGAAGGCGAGCTCAACCTCAAGGTCGGTATAGCGCGCCGCATTGTCGGCAAGGCGTTGTTGCAGACCGAAACCCGGCGCATTCGCCTGCAGCGACACGTCAAGCCGGTTGTCGCCGTCGTAGGCGATCATGTCCATATTGATCACGCCCAGGATCTGCGACGGCGTCTGCGCCGCAGCATGCGCACGTCCGCCGTAAAGGCCGCGTTCTTCGAGTCCGTAGCAGATGTAGAGAATGTCGGCTTCGAAGCGGTAGTCGCGCAGCACACGCGCGGTTTCCAGCACAGCTGCGCAGCCGGATGCGTTGTCTTCGGCGCCGGGTGAGGGCTGCTGGTCGTTGAACGACGAGTTTCGTGAATCCAGATGCGCGCCGACGATCAGCAATCCCTGACCGAGGCCCCGTTGCAGACCCAGCACGTTGAAATTGCGTCCGCTCGACGGCACCGTTTCCGGCACCGTGAAGCTTTGCCGCGAGGTCTCCAGGCCGAGTGCGTTGAATTGTGCTTGCAGCCAATTTGCAGCTGCGCCGTAGCCTGCCTCGGATTGGCGATTGAAGCCCGAGAGCGCCTGGAGGTTGCGCCGCCAGGTCGCGATCTGGATCTCGCCCAAGAGCGCGGCGACGTCCGCGTCGGTTGCCAGTTGCTTGGCGGCACGATTGCCGAGTTGGTGCGCCACCACGCGACCTGGGCGCAGGATTTCATCGTCCGCGCGTTTGCCGAATGCAGGCACCAGCTGCCAATGCGCACGTTCGAACAGCACGTCGTCTCCGCGATGTTTCCCGTGGTCAGCTTCTTGCCCGTCGCAGTGCACTTGCGCCCGCGACGCGAGGGCTTCAATCCCCGGCACCGGCAGGCTCGCCAAGACACGCTCGCGCTGCGCGTGAATGAAGCGCGCGTCGCCATCGACAACCAGCGTGTCGCCGAGTTCGGCCCAGGCACGGACGCCGGGCGATTGTTTCAGCGCGGCGACCGCATCGGCGCCGGCGCGGTCGATATCGAGCACGACCACCTCGGCGGCAGCGGCTCCGGCGAGCAGGGTGGCGATGAGGCCGATACAGGTTCTGCGCATGACGGGGCTCCAGTGTGCTCACGCAGCATAGTCGAGCATCGGAATCCGGCCCGTGTCATCGGTCATTGCCGCTTCGCTGCAATCGCCGACCGCTCAAGGGCCGCCATTGCATGCGCCCGGGCGCGAAAACTCGAGGCCACCGCGCAGTCCGCTGAATGATCCCAGCGCATCCGCCGTATCGAACGCATACTCGAATCGTGCCCGATCGCATGCGGCCAGGGTCCAGCTTGCAATGCCGACCCGTCGCGCATTGTCGGGACGCACGCCGCCCGAGGACCCGGTGATGCTCAGGTAGATCGTCAAATCGACGCGGCCTTGGGTGTCCACCGGGATCGCGCCCTGCAGCGTGAACCAGTGATCGCCGATCGGCATGTCGGCGGGCTCGGACACCGGCCAGTGTGTGAACCAGGCGGCGAAGAAGGTGCCGACCGTCGTTGCACCGGGCGGCTGGATGCCGAGCATCACCCCTTCGTTGGGTGCCGAGGTCGAGGTCCAGGCACCGGATTGCCGTGGATCGAATCCGCCGCGTGGGGCCGCATCGATGTCAGCGGGCAAGGTGCGGCCATCGTCCAGGACGCACGATTGTGCGCGTGGTCCCGCGCGTCGGAGATGCCTGATCTGGACCGATGGCTGGGTGCCACCGGTATCGTCGATGAGTTCGGCATGGTCGCAGCCATCGAAACGCAGGCTCGTTGTTCCGCGGACAACGATGGTCGCGTCCTGCGCTTGTCCAAATCGGCCGCCTGATGTCCGGTAGCGCGTGAGCATGAATGCGTCCGTCGGGGCGTCGACCCGTCCCTGCAGAGTTTCCCAATAGAGATTGCGCCGATCGGCGAGTTCGTTGCGGTTGCTGTCGAACGAGGCGCCGAACACGGCGTTGAACGACGGCAGGTAGTCGAGCAGATAACCCCGGAAGGTCTGGTCGGTGCCGACGAATACACCGCTCCAGCCTCCTGCGCTGGCACGCGGAATCGAACGCGCTTCGAAGGGTGTCCGCAACGTGAGCGCGGTCAGCGCGAACTCGGCGAAGGGTGGGCTGGTCGTGGCCAGCAACTGCAGTTCGGTGGCGCGGATTCGGTCGCCGATCGATCGACAGGTACCCGGGCAGCGCCAGGTCCGTGCGATCAACGGGATGCCGTCCCTGGAAAATGCGCGCCAGGCGATGGTTCCGCCGGTCGTCAGCGGCGCGTCCGATGTGCGCACATCGCCCACCACGCCCGCGCCGGCGCCATCGGCCGCGACCAACAACCGGGCACCTTCGTCGCTGTCCAGAACTTGGCCTGGCGCAACGGCATGACCCGCGAGCGCGTCGATGAACAGCAGTTGTTGACGTCGCGCCCCGGCAGTCTGGACGGCATACACCCGGTCTTCATCCGCCGCGATATCGCCCAGATGCTCGCCGAGCGCGAGGACTCGACGCCAGACCTCGCGTCCGTCGGTGCGAACCCGCCGCAACACGGCCGGTGCGGTCGCGGAAGCGGCTTCGCCGACGAGCCAGTCGCCGTTCTGCCAACGGTGCCGCACGCCAACCGGACCAAATGCCGTGGGGGTCGTTTGGAGCATCCGCCCGTCCATCGCGAACATGCGGAGTCGGCCCTGCTCGGCACCTTCGGGCGTCAGAAGCAGGACCGTGTCACCGCTCCCCGCGAGCCACGATGCCGATCCGTCGATCCCAGCGCCCAGTGCGATGGACATCGTCGACCTGCCGTCGGACAGGGCGATGCATTCCAATGTCGATTGCGTCAATCCGCAGTAGTGCGAATCGCCGATCCAGCGTCCGGTCTGCGGCCACAGAGAAGGCACCGATCGTCGCCAGCGCACCTCGCCATCGGGCGCGATGCGCTGCAAGGTATCCAGCGCAGTGTCCTCAGCGACGGTCTTGTACAGCACGACGTCGCCGCCATCGAGCAGACGTCCGTCCTGGGCGTCGGACAGGTGGGCCGAGCCGATGTCCGGCACAGCCAGGACCGGGCCCATCTCGCGATCGTCGCCGTCGAACAGCCAGCTGTGCGCTGTATTCGAGCCTTGTACCCACAGGCGTCCATCCCCGAGATCGGTTGCCCCCAGGAACGTGCCGATGTCCAGGTCGCTGATCATGCCGTCGAGATCGAGTTCCCATGCGGCGCCGAGCAGCGCGTCCTCGGTGCCGCCCGAACCGAAGATGTCGGGTTCGCCTTCGACGACGCGATTGAGGTAGAGCCGATGGCGGCCGTCGCGGCTTTGCTTGAAGTGATGGCGCTGCAGGTTGATGACGTCGTCCGTCGCGCCCTCGCGAAGGAGGTCGCCGGCATCGGACAACATCGCCAGCGTGGTGGCAGCGGCGCGGGCGCCGATGACCGCCACCTTGTCGTCGTCGAAACGGTGCACGGTGGAGATCGTGGTCCATTGACCGATGTGGTGGCTGCGTACCCAGACGGGTTGCAGTTGCGCGTCGAGCTTCGCGAGGTAGAGGTCGCTGTTGCCGACACCGACAGGCCGAGTCAGCCCGACCGCCAGGATTCGGCCATCGGGCAGGGGCAACACGCTGCTGATCCGGACATGTCCGCCCGAAACGGACGGTGGTGAGAACGAATGCGTCACCCGGCCTTGCGCGTCGAGACGAACAACGGCGAGTGCCTCGCTCGGGCTTCCGTTTGCCCAGGCGAGTGCGATCCAGGCCAGGCCGTGCTCGGGTATGGTGGCCATCGCGCTGAACTCGGCGCCTGCCGATACATCCAGATCGCTGGGTCTGATCGTGATCCCGGTGCCGCCGTCATCATCGATGCGAACGATTTCGCGCGCATTCCAGGACCACATCGTGCCGTTGCTGCCTTCGACGTAGTCATCGCACGTCTCCCGATCGACCACACGTATCGCGCGCAGGGCCCGGTGTTGAATGTCGGTCCGCCCGGCAACGCAAACGGCATGGACCGAGCCATCGGTGGTAGCCAGTGCGCGTGCTTCCAGCCATTCGCCTCCTTGGGCGAGCGGGCGCAGCGTGCCCGGATATTCACCGATGACACCGAGCCAGCGGCCATCGTCGCCGAACCTCAGCCAGCGCGAGCGCGCGGTCAGCAGTTCGGCGTCGAGTGCCTGCGGTTCGATCTGTCGGACCGCGATGTCGTGGGCTGCAATGCGAACCGGATCCGCAAGCAGGAAACGGGCCTCGTGCCGAACCGGCACATCGCGTGCGACGAAGTCGACGGCAGCAGCCGGAGCAGCGATGCTCAGCGCGAACAGCCATGCCGCTGCGTTGGCGCGGTGTCGGACGACGTTACTCATCGGATTCGGGTTCCCGTGGGGTGAGGCCGCATCGACCATCGCGCGACCTACACGCAGGACGAACCTCCGCGCGCCAACCCCCAACGCAGCTTGGCTTCCTGTATCAGCGAGTCTCAGACGGAATCAGTGCCCGATGCGCCGCACGCGGAAGCTGCGGCCCTTGATCTTGCCGTCACGAAGCCGGTGCAGGGCGGCGTCGGCGTGGCTGCGCTGGATCGCGACGTAGCTGCGGGTCGGGAAGATGTCGATCTTGCCGACCGCGTCGCCGGGCAGGCCGGTGTCGCCGGTCAAGGCGCCGAGCAGGTCGCCGGGGCGCAGTTTGTCGGCGCGGCCGCCATCGACGGCGATGGTCAGGTGCGAACTCAGCAGCGGTCGCGGCTTGCCGCCCACTCGCGGCAATGCGGTGCGTTGCAGCGATTGCCCCGGGCGTTCCGAGATGACGAGGAGGCGACCGGCATCCCGTGGCGTGGCCAAGGTCAGCGCGAGTCCGCGCGCGCCGGCACGGCCGGTGCGGCCGATGCGATGCACGTGGGCGTCGGCATCGCTGGCGACGTCGTAGTTCACGACCAGCGGCAGTTCCTTGATGTCGAGTCCGCGCGCGGCGACATCGGTGGCCACGAGGATGGTGCAACTGTGGTTGGCGAAGCGCACCAGCATCTCGTCGCGTTCGCGCTGGTCGAGATCGCCGTGCAGGGCCAGCACCGAGAATCCGCAGCGATCCAGCGACTCGGCGACATCGCGGGTATCGGCGCGGGTGTTGCAGAAGACGATGGCCGAGGCGGGGCGTTCGGTCACCAGCAGGTCGACCAGGGCATCAAGCTTGCGGCTGCCGTCGGCGACTTCGTAGACGCGTTGTTCGATGTCCGGGCCGGCGTCGCCGTTGGCGATCGTGATCGTCTCCGGATCGCGCAGATGGCGTTCGGCGATCGCGCGTGCGCTGTCCGGAAAGGTGGCCGAGAACATCAGTGTCTGACGCTGCTTCGGCGCCGCCTTGAGGATGGCTTCGATGTCGGCCGAGAAACCCATGTCGAGCATGCGGTCGGCTTCGTCCAGCACCAGCATCTGCAGCGCTTTCAGCGACAGCGCCTGCTTGCGCAGCAGTTCGAGGATGCGTCCGGGCGTGCCGACGACCAAGTGCGGCTCGTGCGCCAGTGACGCGAGGTGCGGGCGCAAGGACACGCCGCCGCACAGGGTCAGCACCTTCACGTTCGGCAGCGGTCGTGCCAGGCGACGGATCTCCTTGCTGACCTGGTCGGCAAGTTCGCGCGTCGGGCAGAGCACCAGCCCCTGCAATTGCACGGTGCCGACATCGAGCATCTGCAGCAGGCCGAGGGCGAATGCGGCGGTCTTGCCGCTGCCGGTTTGCGCTTGTGCGATGACGTCATGCCCGGCCAGCACCAGCGGCAGGGCCGCGGCCTGGATCGGCGTCATGTCGTGGTAGTCGATGGTCGCCAGTCCCTTGACCAGCGCCTCGCTCAGATTCAGTGCGGAAAAGGCATTCATGCGCGCATGATCGCACGCGGTGGCATCACGGCGCCGCTATGCTCGCGGCTTCGGGACAGGGGAATTTCATGCGTGCACATCATGGGCGCCGCACGGCGCTGAGTCTGGCCGTCGCCTTGGCCCTGACCGGGGCGCCGGCGACGCAGGCCGCGACGATCACCGTCGGCACGCCGGCGCAATGCGACCTCGCGGCCGCCATTGAATCGGCCAACGGCGACAGCAGCGTCTCCGGGTGCGTCGCCGGCAATGGCGCCGACGTGGTCCAGTTGCCGGCCGGCACGATGTCTCCGACCCTGCCGTTGCCGCCGATCGTCAGCACCCTGGAAATCCGCGGCGATGCGCTCGGGACCAGTGCGATCGATTGCGGCGGTGGCGGTCAGCCGATCGTCATCGGCGGCGAGTTGATCGCGGGCACGGCCGCGCCCAGCGTGGTGCTGCGCCGCTTCGGCGTGCAGAACTGCGCATATGTGGCCGGCGCCGGCCAACTCGGCGGTGGCGGCGGTGCGGGCATGGGCGGCGCGTTGTTCATCTACGACGGCGCGGTCACGCTGGACCGCATGCGCTTCAGCAATTCCGGTGTGTCGGGTGGCGCGGGCAGCGCCGTGATCTTCGGTGGTGCAGTGGGTGGCGGTGGCGGCCTGCACGGCGCCGGCGGTGCCGGCACGGTATCTGCCGATGCGACCGGTTTCGGATCGGGCGGCGGCGGCAGCGGGACGCCTGCGACGTCCAGTCCATCACCCGGCTCGCCCGCAGGATTGCCGAATGGCGGTGCGGGCGGTTCCGGCGGCATCTTCCCGGCACCGCCCGGTGCGGGCGGATTCGGCGGCGGTGGCGGCGGTGGCGCCAGCCTGGCCAGCAATCAGGGTGGCCAGAACGGCGGCCTCGGCGGATTCGGTGGCGGCGGCGGTGCCGGTGGACCGACTTCGGCATCGACGACGACTGCCTTCGGTGGCAACGGCGGCAAGGGCGGATTCGGCGGTGGTGGCGGCGGCGGAGGCGGCTCTCCGCTCGGCAATCCCGGCAATGGTGGCGACGGCGGCTTCGGGGCAGGCGGCGGCGCGATGGGTTATTTCGAGAACGGCCTCGCGGCGACGGTCGGCAAGAGCGGCTTCGGGGCCACGGCCGCGACGAATTTTTCCGGGGGCACCGGTGCTGCCCTGGGTGGCGCCATCTTCGTGCGCGCCGGCCTGGTCGATCTGCGCAACACGGTCTTCCAGGGCAATGCCGCGAATGGCAGCGTCGGCAGTCGATTGGGTGGCGCGATCTTCGTGCTCGATCAGGCTGCGGTGACTGCACACCAGGGCAATCCCGACGGCCTGCCGGTTGCGCTGCCGGACATCGGCGGATGTGGCGTCAGCTTTTCGGGCAATACCGCGGCGAGCGCGGGGGCGACCGACACCAACAATGTCGACGTCTACGGTGCCAGCCGATCGGAACTGGTGACGCCCTGCAAGGACATCTTCATGGACGGCTTCGAATGATGCTGCTGCCGTTCGCGGGCGTGCTCGACGCCGGCGAACTCGCGCAGGTGCGTGCCCTCGCGGCGCAGGCCCGATTCGTCGATGGCTTGTCCACCGCCGGCACGCGGATACAGGACGCGAAACATAACGAACAGATTGCACACGACGATCCGGCGTTGCCGGAAATCCGGCACATCGTGCTCGCGGCGCTGAAGCGCAACGAGGCCTTTCGTCTCGCGACGTGCCCGAACCAGCTGCATGGCCTGATGCTTGCGCGTTATCGGCCGGGCATGGCCTATGGTCTCCATGTCGACGCGCCGCTGATGGGCGAGCAACACGTGTTCCGCAGCGATCTGTCGCTGACGTTGTTCCTGTCCGATCCGGCCGACTACGACGGCGGCGAACTGGCACTGCAAACCGGTATCGGCCCGATCACCGCGAAGCTCGCTGCCGGCGACCTGGTCGCCTATGCCACCGGCGACACGCACCAGGTGCACCCGGTCACACGCGGCGAACGTCTGGTCGTCGTCGCCTGGATCCAGAGCTTCATCCGCGACGAAGGCATCCGCACCATGCTCTGGGACCTCGCCCAGGCCCGCGACGAGGTCTTTGCGCGCGAGGGCCGCAGCGTGACGTTCGAGCGGATCAACAAGACCCACGCGAACCTGCTGCGGCGTTACGCCGAGGTGTGAGCCCTGTAACGCAAACGGCCCGCGTGAGCGGGCCGTCTGGCAAACAGCATCGCGCCGCACGCGGCGCTCCTACCGATCAACCCTTGAGGCCGGCGGCCTTGCGCAGGGCTTCGGCGCGGTCGGTTTTTTCCCACGAGAACGCGGTGGCCTTGACCTTCTTGCCGTCCTTGTTGGTGTACTCGTGCTCGTACGGCTTGCGGCCGAAGTGGCCGTAGCTCGCGGTCGGCTGGTAGACCGGGTGGATCAGGTCGAGCATCTGGATGATGCCGTACGGACGCAGGTCGAAATGCGCGCGGATCAGCTTCTCGATCTTGTCGTCGCCGATCTTGCCGGTGCCGAACGTGGTGACCGAAATCGAGGTCGGTTCGGCCACGCCGATGGCGTAGCTGACCTGGACTTCGCACTTGTCGGCGAGACCCGCGGCGACGATGTTCTTCGCGACGTAGCGTGCGGCATACGCGGCCGAACGATCGACCTTGGACGGATCCTTGCCCGAGAACGCGCCACCGCCATGGCGGGCCATGCCGCCGTAGCTGTCGACGATGATCTTGCGGCCGGTCAGGCCGCAATCGCCCACCGGTCCGCCGATCACGAACTTGCCGGTCGGGTTGATGTGGAACTTGGTCTTCTTGTCGATCAGCTTGGTGGGCAGCACCGGCTTGATGATCTCTTCCATCACGCCTTCGACGAGGTGCTTGTGCTTCACGCTCTCGTCATGCTGGGTCGAAAGCACGATGGCGTCGATGCCGGCGATCTTGTTGCCGTCATAACGCAGCGTGACCTGCGACTTTGCGTCCGGGCGCAGCCACGGCAGCGGCGAGTTCTTCTTCTTGCGGATCTTGGCCTGCTGCTCGACCAGGCGGTGCGAGTAGTAGATCGGCGCCGGCATGTATTCCGGTGCTTCGTTGCAGGCATAACCGAACATCAGGCCCTGGTCGCCCGCACCCTGTTCTTCCGGCTTCTTGCGATCGACGCCCTGGTTGATGTCCGGCGACTGCTTGCCGAGCATGTTGATGATGGCGCAGGTGTGGCCGTCGAAGCCGACGTCGGAATTGTTGTAGCCGATGTCGTTGATGACCTTTCGCGCCAGTGCCTCGATGTCGACCCAGGCCGACGTCGTGACTTCGCCGGCGACGATCGCCGCGCCGGTCTTCACCATCGTTTCGCAAGCGACGCGGGCGCGCTTGTCCTGCGCCAGGATGGCGTCGAGAACGGCGTCGGAGATCTGGTCGGCGATCTTGTCCGGGTGGCCTTCGGAAACGGATTCGGAGGTGAAGAGGTAGCTGCTCATCTCGGCAAATATCCTTCGATTCGGATGGAGGGATGAAAAAACGGCCGCGCACTATACCGGCATCGGCGGCCGGGTGCAGCACTTTAGCGGCTTGCGCCGGCCCTGTTCAGCGCCGGTTGCCGCGTGGTCGACATGGAACTGTCTTGGCGCCGTCATCGCGGTCGCATCCGCCCGCAATGGCGATGACGTGGCCGCGCGTTAGCGTGCCGGTCCGACACAGACGTCGGAGCAGGGCATGATCGATCTCGAACACACGCTGGCGGCGCGCTTTCCGCGCTGGTTCGAAGGCCATCGCGCACGCGTGTCGCGGCCGCTGGTCGGGGCGTTGTCGCGCTGGTCGCGGCTCGGCGAGATCAACGCCTTCCTCGGTCGCAACGGCCACTTGCGTGGCTTCGGTTTCGTCGAGGCCGCGCTGGAGCATCTCGATGCACGTTGCCTGGTCGATCATGTCGAACGCGAGCGCATTCCCGAGTCCGGGCGCTGCGTGATCGTCGCGAATCATCCGCTCGGCGCCATCGACGCGCTGGCGCTGCTGCACTGTGTCGGCAGCGTGCGCCGTGACGTGAAGATTCTTGCGAACGATCTGCTGTTGTCGCTCGATGCCTTGTCCGACCTGTTGCTGCCGCTGCGCATCCTCGGCGGCAAGCCATCGTCCGAATCGATCGCTGCGGCCGAGCAGGCGCTGGCCGAGGAGCAGGCCTTGATCGTGTTTCCGGCCGGTGCTGTGTCGCGCTTCGGGTTTCGCGGGGTGCGCGATGCGCGCTGGCGCCGCGGCTTCTTGCGCTTCGCCGAGAAGATGGATGCGCCAATCGTCCCGGTGCATCTGTCGGGGCGGAACTCGGGCTTGTTCTATGGTCTGTCGCGCATCGCGCCGCTGCTCGGCACGGCCATGCTGCCGCGCGAGATGTACACGCGGCGTGGTCGTCGCATCGAGCTGCGCGTGGGTGTGCCGGTCACTCCGATGCAGTTGCATGCACGCGCCGACACGGCCGCGCAGCGCGTCGTGCTGATGCAGCGTTCGGTCGATGCTTTGGCGCGCGGGCAAGATCTGTTGCCATCGCGACCGACGCCGATCCTGCACGCGCCGAAACTGCGCGACCAGCTCGCCGACCTGCGCGGCTTGCAGGAACTCGGACGCACGCCGGACGGCAAACGCATCTGCGCCGGCCGGCTCGATGCCGATCGCCCGCTGATGCGCGAGATCGCGCGCCTGCGCGAGTTCACCTTCCGCGCGGTCGGCGAGGGCAGCGGCAAACGCCTCGATCTCGATCGCTACGATGCGCACTATGACCAACTCGTGCTCTGGGACGACGAGCGTCTCGAAATCGCCGGCGCCTACCGGGTCGGTCGTTGCGCGCCGATCCTGGCGTCACAGGGCTTGTCGGGTCTGTACACGGCCAGCCTGTTCGATTTCTCCGACGAACTGGTGACTCAGCTCGACGGCGCGATGGAACTCGGGCGCAGCTTCGTGCTGCCGAAATACTGGGGCTCGCGCAGCCTCGACTACCTTTGGCTCGGCATCGGCGCCTATCTGCGCGCCTATCCGCACGTACGCCGATTGTTCGGTCCGGTCTCGATCAGTGCCGAATTGTCGGCGACGGCGCGCGCCTTGCTCGTCGCCTACTACCAGCGATTTCACGGTGAGACGCGGCCGCTCGCGCGCTCGCATCGGCCGTTCGCCGTCGATGCGGTCTCGGCGCTGTTCGATGATCTCGACGCCGATTCGGCGATGCGCGTGCTGCGCGACAACCTGGCCGCGCTCGGTGCGCGCGTGCCGACGCTGTACAAGCAGTACACCGAATTGTGCGAACCCGGCGGCGCGCGTTTCCTCGCGTTCGGCACCGACCCGGATTTCGCGAACGCGGTCGATGGGTTGATCCTCGTCGACCTCGACCAGGTCACGCCGAAGAAGCGCGCGCGTTATCTCGAGTGACGTTGTGCCGACGACGGTCCAGCGAGTATGCGTTGACCGACGTGGATCGCGACCAGCAGTACGAGCGCGATGCCGATCGCCGACCACTCCGCCGACTTCAGCGTCGCGAGGATCGCGAACATCGCGCCGATGGCAAACAGCGGCACCAGCGCGCCGCCGCGGAGCAGGAACGGTGTGCCGTGGTCGGCGCGGCCCAAGCGCTGCAGGCGCCAGGCGGCGGCGCTGACGCCGACGTAGACCAGGCAGTTCGCGCCGGCGGAGACGATGACCAGGAAATCGAAATTGCCCGCGAGGGCCAGCGCGCAGGCGACACCGCCGTGCACCAGGATGGCTGCCAGCGGCACGCGGTGCCTTGCGGTGACGCGGCCGAGTGCGCGCGGCAACACGCCATCGCGCCCGAGCGCGAACACGACGCGCGACGTGCCGAGCAGGTTGCCCATCAGGAAGCCGAACATCGAGAGGCCAGCGGTCGCCAGCAACAACGTCCGGCCGGGCGACCAGATCGCACCGGCGCTGTCGGCCAGCGGCGCGGTGCTGGTCGCGAGCGCGGGGCCGAGCACGCCCTGGGCGACCACCTGGATCGCGACATAGAGCAGGATCACCAATGCGGTCGCGGCCAGGGTCGCGCGCGGTACGTCGCGCGCCGGATTGCGCACTTCGCCGCCGGGAATCAATGCGGTCTCGGCGCCCGAATACGCAAACATCACCATCACCATCGATACCCCGAGTGCGTCCCAGGACGGCACCGCGATCCAGTCGATCCGACCCCAGTCGACGAAGGCGAGACCGATGCCGGCGAGCACGAACAGCGGCGTCAACTTCAAGGTCGCGAGCGCAACGATGGCGCGCGCGCCGAGTTTCACGCCGAAGGCATTCAACGTGATCAGCAGCGCGTAGACAGCGACCAGGAAAGCAGCGCGTGCACCGCTCTGCTGCAGCAATGGCCAGGCGTTCGCAGCCTGGTCGGCGAGTGCCGCGGCCACGCCGGCGCTGGAAGCGATGTTGCAGATCCACATCAGTCCACCCGCGATGAATCCGGCGAACGGGCCAAACGCGGCGTCGACGTAACTGTAGGGTCCGCCACTGCTCGACACGCGACTTCCGGCTGCTGCAAAGCAGAGTGCGATCGGCAGGATCGCGAGTGCGCCGAGCAGGAAGGCGGTCGGGGCCGCCGGGCCGAGGTTGGCGCCGAGCGCCGAAGGCAGGCGGAAGATGCCGCCGCCGACGATGACATTCACGACGGCAGCGGTCAGCGCAGCGAAACCGACCGCACGGATCAGTGCGGCGTCGCCGTGCAACGACGGGTCGGTCGAGCGCGGCGGGTTCACGCGGCGAGCAACGGCACGCCGGTCTTCTCGCGCAGTTCGTCGGTAGTGACGCCGGGCGCGGATTCGACCAGCTTGAGGCCCTGCGGCGTCACGTCCATCACCGCGAGTTCGGTGATGATGCGGTTGACCACGCCGACGCCGGTCAGCGGCAGCGTGCATTTCGGCACGATCTTGTGTTCGCCGCCCTTGGCCGTGTGCTCCATCAGCACGACGACGCGACGCACGCCAGCGACCAGGTCCATCGCGCCGCCCATGCCCTTGACCATCTTGCCGGGCACCATCCAGTTCGCGAGGTCGCCCTCGTGCGTCACTTGCATGGCGCCGAGGATGGCGAGGTCGATGTGGCCGCCGCGGATCATCGCGAACGAATCGTGACTGCCGAAGTAGCTGGCACCTTCGCGTGCGGTGACCGTCTGCTTGCCGGCATTGATCAGGTCGGCATCGACTTCGTCCTCGGTCGGGAACGGACCGATGCCGAGCAGGCCGTTCTCGCTCTGCAGCCACACGTCCATGCCGTCCGGAATGAAGTTCGCCACCAAGGTCGGCAGGCCGATGCCGAGGTTCACGTAGGCGCCGTCGCTCAATTCCTTGGCGGCGCGCTGAGCCATTTCGTCACGGGTCCAGGCCATCACTTGTCTCCTTGGCGAACGGTGCGCTGTTCGATGCGTTTCTCCGGCGTCGCGTTCAGCACGATGCGATCGACGTAGATGCCGGGCAGGTGAACCTGGTCCGGGTCGATGGCGCCGATCTCGACGATCTGTTCGACCTCGGCGACACAGACCTTGCCGGCCATCGCGCAGGCCGGGTTGAAGTTGCGCGAGGTCTTGCGAAACACCAGATTGCCGGCCTTGTCCGCCTTCCACGCCTTGACCAGCGACACGTCGGCCTTCAGCGCGGTTTCCATCACATACCAGTGACCGTCGAACTGCCGCGTCTCTTTTCCATCGGCAACGATCGTGCCGTAGCCGGTGCGGGTGAAGAAGGCCGGGATACCAGCACCGCCGGCGCGCAGGCGTTCGGCCAGCGTGCCCTGCGGGTTGAATTCGAGTTCGAGTTCGCCGGACAGGTACTGGCGTTCGAACTCCTTGTTCTCGCCGACGTAGGACGAAATCATCTTCCGGATCTGGCGTGTCGTCAGCAGCATGCCGAGGCCGAAGCCGTCGACGCCGGCGTTGTTCGAGATCGCGGTCAGGCCCTTGACGCCCGAGTCGCGCAGCGCCGCGATCAGCGCCTCGGGAATGCCGCACAGGCCGAAGCCGCCGACTGCGAGCGTCTGGCCGTCCGCGACCAGATCACGCAGCGCCGCGGCCGCATCCGGATACACCTTCGATTTGCCGCGCGTGGGCGCGGGCTGCGTCGATACCGACATCGAGACCTCCTGAGTGAGGCGGCGAGTTTACCTGTTGTGATGGCCACGGCACTCGTACCTTGGGACAGGGATCCAGCTCGCCTTTCTGCTGCCGCGGTCCGGGTCTGCCCTGCCGTCGGGGTCGGCTATGCTGTTCGTTCCCTAGTCCAGATTGGGTGATTTCGTCCGCATGACGACGACGATCAGAAAGACCCAGGTAGATCTCGCCGGACTGATGCGTGTGCTCGGCGAGGCGTTGTATTCAACCCCATTCGTCGCGATTCGCGAACTGGTGCAGAACGCCCATGATTCGTGCGTGCGGCGAAAGCTCGAAGCGCGGGACGAGTTCGCGCCGGCCATCAGCGTTCGCGTCACGGATGATTCGCTCAGCTTCATCGACAACGGCGCTGGTCTGACGGTGGACGAGATCCATGCCTACTTGGCCACGGTCGGTACCGGCTACACCCGTGCGCTACGCGATCAGGGTGCGGGCGAGGGGTTGATCGGCTATTTCGGTCTGGGCTTTCTGTCCGCGTTTGCAGTCAGCGACCGTGTCGAAGTGTGGACCTGTTCGTATCGCACGCCGGATCAGGCGCATCGCTTCGTCAGTCGTAGTGGCGAGACCTATTCGGTCGAGCGTGCAGAATCGCGGCCGATCGGAACCGAAGTGCGTCTGACGCTCAAGCCGGGGTTGCCGGAGCTCGCGGATGCCGATGTCGTGCTGGCCTGGCTGCGGCGCTACTGTTCGTTGCTGATTCATCCGGTCGATTTGAACGGGGGCGAGCCGGTCAATGCGGACTCTCCGCCATGGCGCCGCACGGATCTGAGTCCGTTGCGCCGTCGAACCCTGTCGTTGGAATTCGCGAGTCGCTTCGAGCCGACGTTCGCGCCGATGACGACCATCACCGTCGATGTGCCAGATGCGCAATTGTCCGGTCTGATCTGGGTGCAGGATGGCAGCACCTACTCAAGCAGCGACAACCGTAACGTTGGCGTATTCGTGCGTGGCATGCTGATCAGTGACGAGGAGCGCGACTTGTTGCCGCGCTGGGCGGGATTCGTCGGCGCGGTGATCGAGAGTGCCGCATTGCAGCCGACAGCCAGTCGCGAGTCGCTGAAGCAAGATGCTCAGTACGACCGTGTCGCCGAGGTGCTCAGGCAGCGATTGATCGACGGTCTGCGCGAGATCGCCACCAATGATGCCGCGACCTGGCGGCGGGTACTCGGTCGCCACAATGAGGCGCTGCTCGGTGCAGCGCTGGCCGACGAAGGGCTGTTCGATTTGATGGCCGAACAGCTGACGGTGCCGACGACGGAAGGTGACCTGACCTTGCCGGCGTTGTTGGCGAGGGGAAACCGCTCGGTCTATCTGACTCAGGAAGAGCGGGTCGGCTTCGAATCGATTCTGATGCGTGCGTTGAAACAACCGATCGTGCTCGGCAGGCGCTTTGGCGCGGCACCATTCTGTGCCCGCTACCTGCAGAAGCGTGGTGGAAAGCTGGTCTCCCTCGGGACTGACACTGGAGACCGCAGCGTGTTTCGGGACGCAGTCATCGACGAAGAGTCACGATCCACGCTCGAATCCGGGTTTTCGGCGCCGGATCGGAAGGTTCAGGTCTGCACCTTCGAGCCCGCGCACCTTCCGTTCGCGCTCATTACCGATCGCGAAGCGATGCTCAAGCGGCGAATTGAAAGTGACGAAGCGGATCGACGCATTGGCCAGGCTGTGCTCGGGCTGGCGCGCCAGTTCACGCGTACCATCACCGCCGATGCGCCCGTGCGGATGTATCTGAACCATGCGAATCCCGTGATTCGAATGCTGCCGGCATTGCCCGAGCCCAGGCGACAACGTGCGCTGGCGATGTTGCAGCCATTGATCGCGATGATGTCGGACGCGGTCGCAACGGACATGGAGCGCGCGATGCAGATGTTCTGCGAGGCCTTGACCGCCGAGCTGGAGACGCCCTGATGGATATCTGGCGTTGGGTGGGACAGGTGGGTTATGACTTGCGTGATGCCGGGCATCATCGCCTGGCCGAGATCATCGACGATTTGCCGCCTGCCGTCTGCTACGGACGCCACGAGGCCGCCGAGGCCATGGTCCCTGAAGGATTGGCGCTTGCGCGGGGGTTGGACTTGCCTTGGGTCGAGGTTTTTCTCCGCCATTGGCTCGCGCAGAGTCGTCTCGCCCACCGGCGTGATGTATCCAGCGGCTTGGCTGAAGTCATCGACTTGCTCGACTTTGCACATCAGGAATCTGCGCGTGAATGTCCGCAGAGTATCTGTGTGACCCAGGACGTCTGTATCGCCTACGGGGCTCTGGACGGACCGGGATACGGCGAGGAGCGTTTGGCTGCAGCGGTCGAAGCGATGGCGAGGATCGATGTGTCGTGGCCTTGTTTCGGGTGCATTTCCAGCGAGCAGGCGAGTGCGCTGCTGGATCTCGACCGGTTTGCCGAAGCCGAGGCGTTTTGTCGAGCGCAGATCGCGACGGCCGCGAAAGCCGGGCAGTCGCGCCCGGGAGAGGTGACGATCTGTCTTGCCGAAGCGCTGCTGGCACAAGGTGAATACGAGGAAATGCTCGCCTTGGTTCGCCGCCGACAGGAGTTCTCGCAGACCACGTCCATCAAGCAGCGACGGCAGATCCTCGAATGCATTGCATTGGCGAAACTGGGGCGTCTCGAGCAGGCACTAAAGGAAAACCCCAAGCCGACTCGACTCGACCCCTCGCAGTATGCCTACTGGTCTAGGCTGCAGCTTGCGCTCTGCGAACGGCGTGCAGAGCTGAATACGCCCGCACTCGATCAAACCTTGGATCGCTACCGTAGCGAGCTCGAAAGCAATGGTGCCTTGTTCGATCAGGCCGAAATTTCTGCTGCTGCGGCCAAGCTTGCCTGGATGCGACAGGATCACGCCCGCGTCGCTCGCTACTTGGCGATCGTCGACGACTTGCTGCCGAGGCTGAAGCGTCCGAAACGCATCATCGAACTCGCCGATGAACTGCGCAAAATGATGTCGTAAATCGCGTTCAGCCTGGCTTCGCGCTCGTTCTCGATGATCCGTCGCGCAACTGGATCGCGTGCGAAGCAAGAGCTGCGGTCCGAGGCGGTATTTGCTTTCACATCTGATTGCATCTCGCTGCAGCGGTGCCTGAGATTGCGTTGACCCACGTCGAAGATGACCCGGACATCGGCAATGCGGATGGCGGTGGCTTTGCGATGTGGCGCGTCACAGCCGGCGAACACCGAGCCGATCCGCACCCTCAGTCGGTCGCGGAAAACGGCTGGGACAGGTCGCGCAGGCGTGTCCATGCGCCGTTCTGGCGGCCGAACTCGGCGTTGAGGATGACGTCTTCGCTGCTGCTCGCGAGCCAGGACAGCTCGAATTGCAGGGTTGCGAGCTGGCCGCTGCTGTTCACCAGTGCGCAGCGCAGCATCTGTGCCGTGGCCGGCGTGCCATCGGCCTGCACGGCCGACGCCAGTTCGCGCAAGGCATGGCCCTGTTCGTTCGGGGCAAAGCGTCGGGAGACGTAGGCGGCGATGTCGTTGGGCACCATGAAGCAACAGTCTCGCGGATCGCCCGGTCGCGGCGTACGCCAGAGTGTCCGGGTTCCGGCCGCGCGGTCAAGACAACGGATCGATGCCGCGCCGACGACGCACAGCCGCTCGCTATGATCCCGGGTCAGGGCAACGGTCGGACCCACGGGGTGCAGGCATGATGCGGGAGCGATGGGCGGGCAAATGGCGGAGCATCGCCGTGCTGCTGTCGTGTCTCCTTGCCTGGCAGGCGCCGGCCATCGCCGAAGCGGGTCCGCGTCCGTTCGATTTCGGCGAACGCGTGCTCGACACCGTCGGCAGCGAGGACGACATTCCCAACGGCGTGATCACGGCGCTGGCGCAGGGTGCCGATGGCTATCTCTGGATCGGCACGCAGAAGGGCCTGTTGCGATTCGATGGCTATCGGTTCCGGCGCTTCGAACATCGCGTCGACGATACGACGTCGCTCGGCGGCGATT
>JAKJFE010000013.1 GCA_022705045.1 Pseudomonadota bacterium
ACTTGGGTGTCGCCCACCTCACTCGCAAAAGTGCTCACCGCGCCGGCAAAGGCAGCCAGGCACACGAGGCAATTCAGCAGTTTGCGGGCTGCGGCTACCGGCATGGCGGCATTTCACCACAGCGCCTGCCCGGCGGAAGCGGCGTTTCAGCATTGTTGACCTTGCTCGTGGCGGCCACGGGCCGGCACACTGGCGTCATGACCTGCCTGAGCGTGAACCTGAACAAGATCGCCGTGCTGCGCAATTCGCGCGGCGGCTCCCTGCCCGACATGATCGCCGCGGCCCGCGTGGCCATCGCTGCCGGTGCCGACGGCATCACCGTGCATCCGCGACCGGACCTGCGCCATGTGCGGCCCGACGACGTGTTCGCGCTCGCGGACATGCTGACGGTCGAATTCAACATCGAGGGCAATCCCTTCGCCGGATCGAATGCGCTCGGCTATCCGGGTTTCATCGAACTGGTCGAAGCGGTGCGGCCGGCCCAAGTCACGCTGGTGCCGGACGGCGATGCGCAGATCACGTCCGATCACGGTTTTGACGTCGGCCGCGACCGCGAGCGGCTGGCGCCGGTGATCGCGCGCCTGAAACGTATGGGCGCTCGGGTCAGCCTCTTCGTCGATGCCGGATCCACGTGGGGCGTTGACCTGCGCGAACTCGGTGCCGACCGCATCGAGATCTATACCGGCCCCTATGCTAACGCCTTCGCTACCGGCAATAGCGCAGCCGAACTCGGCGCCTGTGCACGGACCTCAGCGGACGCCCGTGCTGCCGGCCTCGCAGTGAATGCCGGCCACGATCTCGATCAATTGAACTTGGCGCCGCTGCTCTCTGCCGCCGGACCGATCGCCGAAGTGTCGATCGGCCACGCACTGGTCAACGACGCGCTCTACGACGGCCTCGCCGAAACCGTTCGACGCTATCGCGCGATCTGCGCCGCGCACTGAGAAGCGCGCAAAGAAAAAGGCCGGTCTCGCGACCGGCCTTCTCGATTCTTGCTGCGGTAGGTCGAATCAGCCTTCCGGCGACGCGAAACCGATCTTTTTGTAACCGACGTTCTTCGCGGTACCCATCACGTCCGCGAGCACCTGGTATGCGGTCTGGTCGTCGGCCTGGATCTGCAGCACCGGCTGCGGATTCTTCTTGGCCTCGAACTCGATCTGCAGCTTCAGGATTTCCAGCGTGATCGGCTGGCCGTTCCAGAACAGGTCGCCGTTGGCACGGATGCCGAGGTCGATCGGCGGCGGCGGATCCTTCGGCGGCGGCTGCGTCGACTTCTGCGGCACGTCGATCAGGATTCGGTTGGTCGCCGCCGGTGCCGTGATCATGAAGATGATCAGCAGCACCAACATCACGTCGACGAGCGGCGTGACGTTGATTTCCGACATCGGGCCGCCGGAGTTGTTGCTTGCGAAAGCCATGATGCGCTCCTGCGGTTTACTTGGACGGCTCGGTGATGAAGCCGAGCTTGCGGATGCCGGCGTTCTTGACCGTGGCCATGGCCTCGGCGATCTGCTTGTACTGCGTGGTCCGGTCGGCGCGCAGCTCGATCATCGGCTGCGGCGTCCTCAGGGCCTCGCGGCGCAGGCGGTCCTCGAGGGCGCGCTGATCGATCAGCGCGTCGTCGAGATACATCTGGCCGGCGTCATCGATCGCCAAGGTCATCGGTGTGGCCTTCTCTTCCTCAAGCTTGAGGACCGTCTTGGTCGGAAGATCGACCTTGACCTTGTGGTTCATCATCGGCGTCGTGATCATGAAAATGATCAGCAGCACCAACATCACGTCGACGAGCGGCGTGACGTTGATTTCCGCCATCACGCCACCGTCGTTACCACCTGCTGACATTCCCATCGCGGGCTCCCGATACGGCTTCGATTACTTCTTCGCTGCCTTCGGCGCCGCGCCTTCGACGCGCGAACCGGTGGCGAAGAAGTCGTGCAGGTCGTGCGCGAATTCGTCGAAGCGGGCCATGATCTTGCGGTTGCTGCGCGAGAAGAAGTTGTAAGCCAGCACCGCCGGGATCGCGACGAACAGACCGATGGCGGTCATGATCAGCGCTTCGCCGACCGGACCCGCGACGACGGTGATGTCGGCCGTACCGGCCGCACCGATGTTCAGCAGGGCGTGGTAGATGCCCCACACGGTACCGAGCAGGCCGACGAACGGTGCCGACGAACCGGTGGTGGCCAGCCAGGTCAGACCATTTTCCAGCTTCGAGCTTTCACGGGCCACGGCCTGACGCAGGGCGCGGTCGATGAACTCGGAACGGTTCAGGGCTTCGACCAGACGCGAACCTTCATGACGCTGATGGTGGGCAGCGGCCGAGGCGCAGTCGAGCGCGATCTTCGAGAACGGCTCGCCCTTCGGCTGCTCTTCCATGAAACGCACGGCGTCGGCGGCGGACGGGGTTTCCCAGAAGGTACGGATGACCTTCTCCATCTTGCCGGTGATCGAGGTGTTGCGGATCGCGTTCATCACCGTGTAGATCCAGCTGACGATCGACATCAGCACGAGGGTGACGAACACCACCCAGCCAACCCAGTCGAAGTTCTGGATCAGGTGATCGAAACCCATCTGCTGCAGGGCAGCGGCATTCGACGAGTCGCCGGCAAGGGCGGCATCGGCGCCGGCATCAGCCGGTGCAGTCGTCGCTTCGGGCATGCTCGCAGCAGCCGTCGTAGCTTCGGCAGGAACAGCCGCGGCATCGGCAGGCTGGGTCGTCTGGTCTTGTTGCATGGCAATACCCTTAGGAGTTGAGCGTGAACTTGATGGGAACGAGGACGCGGCCCTCGACCGGGCGGCCGTCGCGTTTCTCGGGGTTGAACTTCCACTGTTTGACCGCTTTCACCGCTTCCTGATCGAGTTCGCGGTGGCGGCTCGACTTCTGGATTTCGACTTTCAGCGGCGTGCCGTCGATACCGACAGTGACGACCAGGACGACTTCGCCCTGCAGACGGCGACGCGCGGCAGCCGGCGGGTAGCGCGGCGGACGCATCTTGCGATAACTCGGGTCTTCCGAGGCACCGATGTTCTCCGGCAGGGCCGGAGCCGGCGGCGCAGGCGGCGCGGGCGGCGTCGCTTCCTCGGCCATTTCGGTCGGTTCGTCGAACACCGGGCGGTCGTCGACCGGCGGCGGCGGCGGTGCCACCGGCTGCGGCTTGTTCTCGACGACTTTCTTGATTTCCTTCGGCGGCTCCGGCGGCGGCGGCGGCGGCGGCGGCGGCGGCGGCGGCGGCTCGATGAAGGTGACGTCGATCACCTGATCTTTCTCGTCCACGACGGCGTCCGGCGGTTTGACCGGCGCAACGAGGAACATGAAGGCTCCGGCGTGCAGGGCCAACGCGAACGACTGGCCGGCGACGCGGCGCCAGCTGAAGCCTGTTTCGGTGTCGTTATCAATACTCGACATGGGGGTCTCGGTTCTGCGGAGGCCGTGGATTCGGTCCCTTGCCCGGCACATGGCCGGTCAAGGGGGTCGCGATTATAACCACGGCCAGTTGTATTCGTTCCAGCCTCCGCGCAGCATGTTCCCTGCACGTTACAGCCGCGTAACGCACCGCTTCGCCCCAAGGGGTTGGCGGTCCGTGAACTGCATCACATTCTGGCTGCGTTCTTCAACCAGCTTTCAGCGCTCGCTCGCGTCGCCTCGAAGCCGGTCGCCTTCTGGTAGGCCGCGATGGCCGCCGGCTTGTTGCCGAGTTCCAGTTCGCAGTTGCCGAGCAGAATCCAGGCCTGACCTTCGCTCTTGAACGGCGTCTTCTTCAGCGCTTCCTGCACGGCCGCGCGGGCTTCGGTGAGCTTGGCGGCTTCGGCCGATTTGTCGCCTTCGAAGTTGCCGGCCACCTCGTACAAGGTGTAGGCCTGCAGGAACTTCACTTCGCCGTCGGTCGCGAACTGCGCCGCTTCACCGAACACCCGGGCCGCATCGACCGGCTTTTCGGCCAGGCGATAGGAATCACCGAGTGCACGCAGGTGATCGAGGTTGCGCGGCAGCACGCCCTTGGCCAGACCGTCTTCGATGACCTTGATCGCCTCGAGCGGGCGTTCACCGAAGTTGTACAGCTGATACAGCTGCTTGATCTCGGACTCGGTGGTCATCATGCCCGACTGGTAGGCCGCCGAGAGCAGCGCCACCGCCTTGTCGGGCTGTTCGGCTTGGATATACACGTTGCCCAGCAGACGGGTGATCGCCTTGCTGCCCGGCAGAACCTTGAGTGCCGCTTCGCCCTCGACCACGGCTTCGGCGAACTTGTCCTGTTCGTAGTAGCAGGCCATCAGCAGCTGGTACCAACCCTCGTTGGGCTTCTCGGACAGCGCGATCGCCTTGCGGACCGCGGCCGCGGCCTCGTCGAGCTTTTCGAGGCGATACAAAGACTGCGCCTTGATGGCGTAGGCGGTGTCCTTCTCGGTGCCGGTCTGTGCCAGCCACTGGTCGATGGTCGTGACCGCGTCGGCGTATTTCTCTTCGCTCATACTGAGGTTGGCGTACTGCAGCAGCGCACCGAAGTGGGTGACGTTGGGCAGCGCATTCAGATCAAGCGACTTCTTGGTGTATTCGAGCACCTTGGCGACATCGTCGTCACGGTCGTTGGCGATGTTGGCGAGACCTTGATAGGCCATCGCCTTCTCGTAGTCGTTGGCCTTGGCGTCGGCGAGCACATCGTTGAAGTTCTGCTCGGCCTCCTCGTATTTCTCGTCGTAGAGGGCCTTCACCGCCTTGTCGATCTTCTTGCCGAGCTTGCTCGATGCTTTCGCTTCGGGTTCCTTGCGCGAGGCGTTGGGGTACGGATTCTCCGTCGCCTGCTTCGTCTTGTTCTTTTCGGCGTTGCGCGCGGCGCGGGTGTTTGCGGCGCGCTTGTCGACGCCCCCGGTTTCGATCTGGGCCAGTGCAGCCGAGAACGGGACGGCGACCAGCACGGCACCAGAAAGCAGTGCGACGGCGATCGGGAATGCAAGACGTTTCATGGTTTACCCCTCCACAAAGAAACCAGCGCCAGCGTCCTGCCAGCAAAAAGGCCGCGAAGCGTAGCCGCGACGTTACAGTGTCACAAGCGGCGTTGTTTGAATGTTACGGAGCTGAACCCGAAGGAACCGTGCAGTCCGGTCGGGTCACCGCCGCATCGCGCAGGTTTCGCAACTCGTTCACGCGTGCCGCCAGACTCTCGCGCCGTTGTTCCGGATCCGGATGTGTCGAAAGCCACTGGGGTGGCCGCGCCGGGTCCGCCGCGTGCATCTTCTCCCAAAGCGACACCGCGGCCTGCGGGTCGAATCCGGCCTTGACCATCAACATTTGTCCGGCCACGTCGGCTTCCCGTTCGTGCAGTCGCGAGAATGGCAACATCACGCCGATTTGGGCACCGACACCAAGCAGCGCCAGCGCGGTTCTCGCCTCTTCCGGCGACTGCTTGCGGCCGACGTAGGCCTGGGTCGCCGCCATCGCGACTTCCGCCGCCATGCCCTGCGAAATGCGTTCAGCACCGTGGCGATGCGTGACATGCGCGATTTCGTGGCCGATCACCGCCGCGAGTTCATCCGGCGTGGTCGCCACTTTCAGCAATCCGGTATGCACGCCGACCTTGCCACCCGGCAGCGCGAACGCGTTCGCCGCGGTGTGGTTGAACACCGCGACTTCCCAAGGCAGTTGGCGCCATGCCGGATCGAGCTGCGCGACGATGGCGCGGGTCACGCATTCCGCATACCGCTGCTTGGCCGGATCGTTCGACAATTTGTCGCTGGCCTTCATCTGGTTGAAGGCAGTGAGGCCCATCTGGTTCACCTGGGCGTCGCCGATCAGCAGCATCTGCGAGCGACCGCTCGGGTTGGTCGCGCAGCCGCCGAAGGCAAGCACGATTACGACTGCGAGTGCCGCGATTCGAAGTTGCCGCATGGTCTCTGCCCTCCCAGACAACGACGGTACGGAATCAGGTGGTCGGAAAATTCGCCTTCGCGAACGCGACGCGTTCGGCCGGGTCTTTCGACAACTGACCGCTGCGTTCGAGTTCCTGCACTTTGCGCAACCGATGCAACGCGCCGTTGCCGTTGGCGATCTGGATGGCGAGACCGGGGCGCGCGTTCAGTTCCAGGACCAGCGGACCGAGATCCTTGTCGAGCACGATGTCGACACCGACATAACCGAGCTCGCACAACTCGTAGGCCTTGGCACCGATCATCAGCAAATCGTCCCAGCGCGGGATCTGCAAACCGGCAATGGAGTGCTCGGTATCCGGATGCTCGCGGATGATCTCGGAGTTCCAGACGCCACGACGGGTGGTGCCGGTCGGGATGTCGATGCCGACACCGATCGCGCCCTGGTGCAGGTTGGCCTTGCCGTCCGACAGTCGCGTCGGCAGGCGGATCATCGCCATCACCGGATAACCGAGGAAGCTGATGATGCGGATGTCCGGCACGCCCTTGTAGCTGACGTGTTCGAAGATCGGATCGAACTGCACGCAGTATTCGATCAGGATGTGGTCGGGCTGGCCGCCCAGCGAGAACAAGCCAGACAGCATGTTCGAGAGATGGTGATTGAACTCGTCGCGGGTCATGAACGAGCCGTTCGAGCGACGGTACTTGTCGCCGCGGCGGCCGGTGATGACGAGAATGCCGTCGCCGCCCGAACCATGCGCCGGTTTCACGACGAAGGATTCGCGGTCCTTGATCTTCTCGTGCACCTCTTCGATCTCGTGCTCTTCGCGCACCACGGCATAGAGATCGGGCACCGGCAAACCGGCCTTGATCGCCATCTTCTTGGTGATCAGCTTGTCGTCCACGCGCGGGTAGAACTTGCGCTGGTTGTAGGCGAGCACGAATTCGGCGTTGCGCTGACCGATGCCCATCAGGCCGATCTGACGCAGCCGTTTCGCCGTCGCGAACGGATTGAAGAACCCCATGTCAGGCCCCCGGTGCCGCGTCCGCCTTCGCCGGCGGCGGTGCGATCGGATCCGGGTCGCGCGCAAGCGCACGGAAACGGAACAGTTCGCTCAGCCGGTAGCCGGAGTAGCGGCCGAGAATCAGGGTCACCGCCAGCAGGACCAGCAGCAGCTCCGGGAACACGAAAATCAGGTGTTGCAGGCGTGGCTGACCCATGGCCGTGTAGGCCAGCGCCGCGATCGCGAGCGAACCCAGCGTCTGCTTGATCGAATACGCGGCACCGCGTTCTTCCCAGGCCACCGACACGCGCTCGATGGTCATGGTCAGGATGATCATCGGGAACAGCGCGACGCTCAGCCCGACGTTCAGACCGAGCTTGTTCGACACGACCGAGACCAGGGCCATCAGCAGCACCACCACGATCAGCACCGCGGTCAATCGCGGGACCAGCAGCAGTTTCAGCCGCTCCATGTAGAAGCGCACCAGCAGGCCGAGGCTGATGATGGTGGCGAACAGCACCAGACCCGCAATCAGGCCGGTCCAGTTGAATGCGAGCGCGACCAGCACCGGCATGAAGGTACCGAAGGTCTTGATGCCGACGAGGTTGCGCAGGATCAGCATGATGAAGGCGCCGACCGGCACCAGCAGCAGGATCTTGAAGGTCTGCTGGGTTTCGATCGGGAGGTTCAGCAGCGAATAGGCGATGAAGTTCTCGTCGCGGCTGCGCAGGTTTTCCTTTGCGGTATCGAGTGCATCGGCAAGGCTGCGTTGCAGCGAGAAGGTCACGTTCGCACGCGGATTGTCGTCGACCACCAGCACCGGCTTTTGCGCCGTGCTCCAGACGAACAGGTTCTCGGGCAAGCCCTCAGCACCACTGCGGGCATCGATGGTCCGCCATTGCTTCAGTTCGGTATCCCAGATGCGCAGGAAAGGCTGCAGTTCGGTATCGACGCTGCCGTCGTTGAGTTCGAAGCCGTACATCAGGCGTGCCGAAATCTGCCGATCGGCGAGCAGGTCGATGGCGAGCAGGGCGCGATGTTCGGCCTTGTCGTTCTTGCCGAGCAGCAGTTCGACTTCCTGGCTCGGCTTGGTCGCATTGAGCTGGCGTACGAGTTCGCCCGCAAAGGTGGTCGAATCGACCGAACGTTCGCGCACCTGATCGAGCAAGGTGGCGCGCGCGGTCGCGAAGGGTTCCTCGTGAGTGCGCTGTTCGGGCGGCTTCGGTTCGATCGGCTCGGCGGTCGGGTGTTCGTCGCGATAGATGGTCGCCTTGTAGTACAGCGCCTGCGTCCCGTTGGCGCGCCGGATCTGCCACTGCACCTCGCGCGCGCCACGCACGCGTTCGATGTTCATGCCGTAGTTGCGGGCGACGAAATTCTCGTCGATCACCGAGTACCCGGGCGGGTTGTGCGGGATCTGCAGGGTGACCTTGTTCGGCCCGCTGCGCGCATTGAACTCGACCCGCGCCTGCACTTCCCAGATTTCGCTTTCACTCTGCGGCTCGACCGGGAATCGCAGCACTTTCCACTTGTAATAGAAACCGGCGATGCCGGCGGTCGCGAGGATCAGGGCAAGCAGGTAGAGCTGTGTCTTCTTCATGGTGCGCGTCTGAGGATCCCCGTATCCGCGCGAGTATAGCCATGCGTCGCAGGCTACTGGGCAGCCGTGCCGACGAGTCGCGCCAGGTAGGTCGATTGCGGCCGCGACCGCATCAGTTCGCGGCCACGCAGACGGATGCGGTCGCGGGCGCGATCACGCTCGAGGTAGCCGAGACAGGTGTCCACGAGTTGGGCATAGGGTGCGAACGCGAGGCCGTCCTGCCATTCGCGTTCGGCGTCCGGATCGCCGCTTTCCGACACCACGAAACAGGCGTTCGCGAGCAGGTAGGACACGCGCACCTGCTCGAACACCTGGGCGTCGTAGTAGTGCATGTTGAGCACGATCTTCGAACGTGCGATCCAGGCGTCGCGTTCGGCGCCGTACACCCCGAACAACGGATGCACCTTCACGCCGAAGCGCGCCAATGTCTCGAGCACGGCAATGCGCCGGTCGTTCGGCGAGCCATAGAACAACACGTCCACATCCTGCCGATCGCCCTGCGCGATGCGTTCCAGACCGGGGCTGTAACCGACCGGCAGCAACGTCGCGTGGGTGATGCCGTGCCGGGATGCGAGCGCCTCACGGTTGCGTTCGCTGTAGTCCCACAGGGTATGGCGTCGGAAGCGCTGCAGCAGTTCCGGCGTGATCCAGGTACTGGCGCGGTCGATCTGTTCCAGGTTGTAGAGGATGGCGTCTTCCGGCACCGAATGCGGCCACAAATGGAGGAGCTGCGGTGCCAGCACGATGCTGCGGCGATCGTCATGGCGGGCATGGTCGCTACGCACGGCGTCGTGGCCGAGTGCATTCAGACCTTCGACCAGCGTCAGCGCGATCTCGTCGAAGGCCCGGCTGTGCGGGTAATCGGGCAACTGCGGGATGACGACCGCGAAGCGCGACATCCCGCCTGTCTCACACGTCGAGGTTGGCGACGCGCAACGCGTTCGATTCGATGAACTCGCGCCGCGGCTCGACCACGTCACCCATCAAGGTCGAGAAGATCAGGTCGGCAGCGACGGCATCTTCGATGCGCACCTGGAGCATGCGTCGCGTTTCCGGATTCACCGTGGTTTCCCACAACTGTTCCGGATTCATTTCGCCGAGACCCTTGAAGCGCTGGATGGTGCGGCCGCGCTTGGCCTCCTCCATCAACCATTGCTGCACTGCATGGAAATCGCTGGCCGGCGCCTGGCGCGAACCACGTTGCACGCGTCCGTCGCCAGCAATCAAGCCATTGATTTGTTTGGTTATTTCAGCGATGGGTGCATAGTCGGTGGACAGGAAGAACTGTCCGGGAACGATGCTGTCGGTCGACAGCCCATGGTGCAGCTTGCGGATGCGTAACGCGGCGCCCTGCTCGGCGGTCGCGGCTTCGACAACGATCTCGTACTGCGGACGGCCGAGACCGCGGGTGTTCAGACGTCCGGTGACCTGCTGCGCCCAAGCCGACAACGCGGCGTGATCGGCCAGCAATGCGGTATCGATCGGCGCGACATCGAGCAAGGCAGCGAGGAAGTTCGCATCGACCCGCGTCGCCAGACGTTCGATCTGGTCCTTGGCGGCCTGGTAGTCGCGCAGCAGTTTTTCCAGCGCGGCGCCGCGGATCGGCGGCGTGTCGCTGCTCGGATGCAGCTCGGCGTCCTCGACGGCGTTGTTGATCAGGTAGGCGGCCAGCGCGGCCTCGTCCTTCAGGTACATCTCCTGCTTGCCCTGCTTCAGTTTGAACAGCGGCGGCAGGCCGATGTAGACGTAGCCGCGCTCGATCAGCTCCGGCATCTGCCGGTAGAAGAAAGTCAGCAGCAGGGTGCGGATGTGCGAGCCGTCGACGTCCGCGTCGGTCATGATGATGATGCGGTGGTAACGCAGCTTGTTGATGTCGAACTCGTCCTTGCCGATGCCGCAACCCAGTGCGGTGATCAGGGTGCCGACCTCGGCCGAACCGAGCATTTTGTCGAAGCGCGCCTTCTCGACATTCAGGATCTTGCCCTTGAGCGGGAGGATGGCCTGGGTGCGACGGTTGCGACCCTGCTTCGCGGAACCACCGGCGGAGTCACCCTCGACCAGGAACAGTTCGGACAACGCCGGATCCTTTTCCTGGCAATCGGCGAGCTTGCCCGGCAGGCCGGCGATGTCGAGCGCGCCCTTGCGGCGCGTCAGTTCGCGCGCCTTGCGGGCGGCTTCGCGGGCACGCGCGGCATCGACCACCTTCTCGCAGATCGCACGCGCGACCGCCGGATTTTCCTGCAGGAACTCGGCGAACTTGTTGCCGATCACCGATTCGACCGCGCCCTTCACTTCCGACGAGACCAGCTTGTCCTTGGTCTGCGAACTGAACTTGGGGTCCGGCACCTTGACCGACAACACCGCAATCATGCCTTCGCGCATGTCGTCGCCGGTCGGCGAGACCTTGGCCTGCTTGAGCAGATTGGACGCCTCGATGTAGTTGCCGAGCGTACGCGTCAGCGCCGCACGGAAACCGGCGAGATGGGTGCCGCCGTCGCGCTGCGGGATGTTGTTGGTGAAGCAGAACATGCGCTCTTCGTAGGCATCGGTCCATTGCAGCGCCACATCGACGGCGATGTCGTCGCTCATGCCGATGAAGCTGACCACGTTCGGATGCAATGCGGTACGCGTGTGCGCCAGGTGTTCGACGAAGCTGCGGATGCCGCCTTCGTAGGCGAACACGTCGTGCTTGCCCTCGCCGCGTTCGTCGCGCAATTCGATGCGCACGCCCGAATTCAGGAACGCGAGTTCGCGCAGACGCTTGGCCAGGATGTCGTAGTGGAATTCGACGTCGGAGAAAATTTCGGTGCTCGGCAGGAAACGCACCTGGGTGCCACGCTTCGTGCTCGCTTCGACCCGCTTCAGCGGGTACTTCGGCTCGCCGAGGCCGTATTCCTGCTGGTGGTGGAAGCCTTCACGCCAGATGTCGAGCCAGAGCGTCGACGACAGCGCATTCACCACCGACACGCCGACGCCGTGCAGGCCGCCCGAGACCTTGTAGCTGTTGTCGTCGAACTTGCCGCCCGCGTGCAGCACGGTCATGACGACTTCGGCGGTCGATCGCCCTTCCTCATGCATGCCGACCGGGATGCCGCGGCCGTTGTCGAGCACCGAGACCGAACCGTCGCCATGGATCGTGACCAGTACCGTGTCGCAATGACCCGCCAAGGCTTCGTCGATGGCGTTGTCGACGACTTCGAAGACCATGTGGTGCAGGCCGGTGCCGTCGTCGGTGTCGCCGATGTACATGCCGGGACGTTTGCGGACGGCGTCGAGGCCCTTGAGCACCTTGATGGAACTGCTGTCGTACTGTTGCTCGGTCATGCGGATTTCCGGTGGGCGACAGACCGGCACCCGGGAATCGGGTCGGTGACGGGTCGCGAAACAATGTGGAAGTATATCAAGCCGGCGTGATTGCCCCCTGTTCCACGTGGAACAGATGCCAGGGTTCGGTTCGGCCCTGTAGCGACGTCGGCACCTCGGTGCCAGTGATCCAGACCTGCAGTCCAGCCTCGAACATCCAGTCCAGCACCCGCTGTTGATGCTCACGATCAAGTTCCGAGGCCAGATCGTCCAGAAGCAACACCGGCCATTCCTGTGTGCGAGTCCGGAAGTGTTCGACCTGGGCCAGTTCCATGATCAGGGCAGCGAGTTTCTCCTGACCCCGCGACAAGTGTTCGCGGCGCGGCGCCAGCGCGAACGCCAGCGACCAGTCCGCGCGATGCACACCGAATCGGGTGTGACCGCGATCCCGATCCAGGGGACGCGCCTCGGCATAAGCGGCCATCAGGTTCTCGACGGAATCGGTCGGGCGATCCCCGAATCCTGCCGAAAGGATCAGCGAGACGTCTCCGAGCTCCGCAAGAAAGGCATTCGCCTTGTCGATGACCGGCCCTCTCAACTCGTCAAGCACGCGTTGGCGGATGGTGGCGATCTGGAGCGCAGCGTCTGCCAACTCCTGCTCCCAGGGTTCGAGCAGTGCATCGACCCACCCCGAGCGCAATCCGGCGTTACGTTGCTTCAGCGCACGCTGGTGCCGTCGCCAGACCGGGAGGAAATCCGGTTCCACGTGGAACACAGACCAGTCCAGGTAGGCTCGACGCAACTCGGCCGGGCCGGAAATCAATGCATGCGAACCAGGTTCGAAACAGACCACCGGACAGATCCGGAACAGATCGACCAAACCGGCCACATCGACCTCGTCAATCCGCGCCGACCAATCAGATGCAGCCCGCCGCAAGCCGACACGGTGTCGCCCGCCGCCGCGTTCAAGTTCGGCGAAGACCAGGCTGTGCTCAGCGCCACGGCGAATCACCGCATCGCGCTGACCGCTCCGGAAACTGCGGCCGTACCCGAGCAGATGCAGCGCCTCCAGCACCGTGGTCTTCCCCGCACCATTGGGACCGACCAGCAGGTGCACACCATCTCCAGCCGAGATGTGGGCGTGCTGCACGCAGCGCAGTCCATCGATGTCGAGGCGCAGGATCTTCATCGGCCAGAACGACAACGGCCCCGGGGTCGCCGGGGCCGCAGAGGTTGGTATCGGAACGATGCGACCGTCACAGGCGCAACGGCATCACGACATGACGCGAACGGTCGTTGTCGGCATCACGCACCAGGCAGCTGGAATTGCCGTCGCGCAGGCACAGCATCACGTTGACACCACGCAGGGACGACAACGCGTCCTGCAGGTAATTCACGTTGAAGCCGACGCTGAGGTGATCGACCACGGTCTGGACTTCCAGCACCTCGGTCGCCTCTTCCTGTTCCGGGTTGTGCGCGACGATCGTCAGCTTGCCCGGCGCCACGTCGAGCTTCACGCCGCGATACTTCTCGTTCGACAGGATGGCGACGCGCTGCAGCGCCATGCGCAACTCGTCTCGCGGCAACTGCACGATCTTGTCGGCGCCGATCGGAATGACCGCCTCGTAATCCGGGAAACGGCCGTCGATGAGTTTCGACGTGAAGATGAAATCCGAACGGGTGACACGCAGATGATTCTTGCCGAATTCGAGTTCGAGCTGGCCATCGCCATCCAGCAGGCGCTGCAGCTCGATCACACCCTTGCGCGGAATGATGATCTGGCGCTTGGCCTTGATCGCGACATCCGCGGTGGTCTCGCAGAGCGCCAGGCGATGACCATCGGTGGCGACACAGCGGAGTGCGGCTTCGCGCAGGTCGAGCAGCATGCCGTTCAAGTAGTAGCGCACATCCTGGTGCGCCATCGCGAACGAGGTGCGGTCGATCAATTCCTTCAGGGTCGCTTCGGTCAGGGTGACGCGTTCGACCACGTCGATGTCGTCCACGGTCGGGAATTCCGTGGCCGGCAAGGTCGACAAGGTGAAGCGGCTGCGACCCGCTTTCAGCGTCACGCGTTCGCCGCTCTGACTCAGGTCGATACGGCTGCCATCCGGCAATGCGCGCACAATATCGAACAGCTTGCGCGCCGGCAGTGTGGTCACACCGTCCTCGCTGTCTTCCACCGAACAACGTGCCGACAACTCGACCTCGAGATCGGAACCGGTAAAACCCACCGAGCCATTGGTGACTTCGACCAGGACATTGGCGAGCACTGGCAAGGTCTGGCGGCGTTCGACCACGCCCACCACCTGGGTCAAGGGTTTGAGCAGGGCTTCCCGCTGGATGCTGAAGCGCATGAGCCTCCCTCTTTCATCTTCTTGTTTATATGAAGATGGTGATGATGATGGGGGCTGGGGATAACTGCAATATCGACCCACAACCTGTTGTGTCCCTAGCGTCCCAGCCCCGGCAAATCTTGTGGGTCAAATCCCTTGAGGCCCGTGGAACGATTGTGGATAACTCTCGTCCAGAAGTTGTCCACACGGCTTTCGGCGCCTTTTCCTCAACTTGTTGCCGTTGCTCAGCCGGTGAGGGCGCGGATCAGCTTGTCCCAGTCTTCGCGGGTTTTGCCGTCGGTGTCGCGCAGTTCGGCGATCAGGCGGCAGGCATGCAGCACCGTGGTGTGGTCACGGCCACCGAAGGCGTCGCCGATCTCGGGCAGCGAGTGCGAGGTCAGTTCCTTGGTCAGGGCCATGGCGGTCTGGCGCGCCCGCGCCAGTTGGCGCGTACGGCGCTTCGACAACAGGTCGGCCACGCGCAACTGGAAGTAGTCGGCGGTCACCTTCTGGATGTTCGGGATGCTGAGCGTGCGCTCCTGCACCGTCAGCAGGTCGCGCAAGGCTTCCTGGGCGAATTCGATGGTGATGGCGCGGCCGGTGAAGTGCGCGCGCGCGGACAGGGTATTCAATGCCCCTTCGAGGTCGCGCACATGCGACCGCATGCGCCGCGCGATCATGAACGCCACGTCTTCCGGCAAGGTCACGCCCTTGAGTTCGGCCTTGCGCAGCAGGATGGCGGCGCGAGTCTCGAAGTCCGGGGGTTCGATCGCCACCGGCAAACCCCAGCCGAGACGCGAGGTCAGGCGCGGTTCGAGGTCGCTGATTTCCTTCGGGTAACGGTCGCAGGTCAGGATGATCTGCTGGTTCGACTCGAACAGCGCATTGAAGGTGTGGAAGAACTCTTCCTGGGTGCGGTCCTTGCCGGCGAAGAACTGGATGTCGTCGATCAGCAGCGCGTCGACCGAGCGGTAGCGGTTCTTGAACTCGTCGATGGTCTTGCTCTGCAGCGCGCGGATCATCGCCGCGACGAACTGTTCCGAACGCTGGTACAGCACGCGGAAGCCGGGGTTGTTCTTGCGCATCAGGTTGCCGGCGGCATACATCAGATGGGTCTTGCCGAGTCCGGTGCCGCCATACAGCAGCAAGGGATTCGATTCGCGCCGGCCCGGGTGCAACGCCACCTGGTACGCGGCGGCGCGGCCGAGTTCGTTCGACTTGCCCTCGACGAAATTGTCGAAGGTGTAATGCGGGTCGAGGTTGGTCTCGAATTCGGGATCGAACGGCACGGCCACGGTGCCGTTGTTGGTCGTCGCGCTGCGTGCAGGTTCGACGCGCGGGGTCGAGCCGACATCGAGACGGACCACCAGGTCGCCGCCATCGAGGTGTTGTGCGACCGCTTCGATGCGCGACAGAAAGCGTTCGCGGACGACGTCCAGCACGAAGGCGTTCGGCGCCAGCAGGCGCAGTACGCCTTCGCTGCCACCCACCTGCAAGGGCTTCAGCCAGGTCAGAATGTCCTGCTCGCTGTATTCCGTTTCGAGACGGTCCAGCAGGCGTTCCCAGAGTGATTGCATCGATGCCGCGCGCGTGAAAACGACGCATTGCGCGTCAGGCCGCCCAGTGTACCAGCGCCATCGACCCCGCCGGACGGCCGCGGTTCGGGCCCGGGGTTGACGCAAGGTCCCGAACTGCATAAGATTCGCGCCCTTTTTTGTCAACCCATCCAACGGTGCAGTCATGGCCACGAAGCGCACGTTTCAACCGAGCAATCTCAAGCGAGTCCGTGACCACGGATTCCGTGCCCGCATGGCGACCAAGGGCGGCCGCAAGATCCTGAATGCCCGCCGCGCCAAGGGCCGCGCCCGCCTGATCCCGTAATCAGGCTGGTCCAGATGTCCGCCGCGGGCTTCCCGCGTAGCGCGCGCATCCTGGCCAAGCACGAGTTTGATCTCGCCTTTCGAGCCGGCCTCAGCGCCGGCTCGAAGCTTTTCCGGGGTCTGGTCGTGGCTGATGCCGCGACCAGGCTAGGCATCACCGTGCCGAAGCGCAGCGTGCCGAAGGCGAACGATCGCAATCGCATCAAGCGCATCGTGCGTGAAGCGTTCCGGCTGCGGCGCGGTGCATTGCCCGCGTATGCCTTCGTCGTGGTGGCCCGTGGCGACATCGCCCAGGCCGATGCCAAGGCGATTCGCGCCGATGTGGAAAAACTGTTCGACCGCCTCGCCGCGTTGAAGCCGGCGCCCGCGCCCGGCACAATCGCCGACCTTGCCCGGGCAGCGAACGACGCGCCCTGAGCCCCTTTCCCTTCGTAGCGAATCCCCCAATGAACAACGCGCGCAGTTTTCTCTGGATCGCGCTGGCGGCCCTCGGCTTCCTGCTTTGGAATGCCTGGCAGAACGACTACCACCGCATCGCGCCGATGCCGGTACCGACCGCCGCCGATCCGGACCGCCCCGCTCCGCCGAGCAACGCCGACCTGCCTTCGGCCGACAACGCACCTGCCGCCGCCGCAGCGGCTACAGGTGACGTCGAAGCACCGGTCACCGCGGCCAACGAAGCGCCGGCCAGGATCGTGCGCGTCGTCAGCGACGTGCTCGAACTCGAGATCGATACGCGAGGCGGCACGATCAGCAAGGCCAACCTGCGCCAGTTCCCGGTGAATGCCGGCGAAGCCACGCCCACGGTGCAGTTGTTCGACCCGGCCGGTGAACATTTCTTCGTCGCGCAGTCGGGCCTGGTGTCGGCGAATTCGACCGCGCCCGACCATCGCGCCGTGTTCGCCGCCACCCAGGATGAATACCGCCTCGGCGAAGGCCAGGACCGTGTCGAGATTCCGCTGACCTGGACGCGCGACGGCATCACCGTGCGCAAGACCTTCACGGTCAAGCGTGGCGATTACACGATCGACATGGCGACCACCGTCGACAACGCCTCGCCCGCGGAGTGGTCGGCCAGTGCCTACACCCAGCTGACGCGCACCTCGCCGATCGTGAACCGCAAGTTCTCGTTCACCAATCCCGAGCAGTACAGTTTCGTCGGCGCCGCCTGGTACAGCCCGGAAGACAAGTTCGAAAAACTCAAGTTCGACAATTTCGCCGAAGAGCCGTTGAACAAGACCATCACCGGTGGTTGGGCGGCGCAGCAGCAGCACTACTTCTTCGCGGCCTGGATTCCGGAAGCGAACGAGGCCCAGGCCTACAGCACCTCGGTCATCACCGACCAGGGCGCGCCGCGTTACCTGATCCGCCAGATGGGTCCGGCGTTCAAGGTCGCGGCCGGCGCCAACGCAACCCGATCGACCCGTCTGTACGTCGGTCCGAAGCAGCAGGAAAAGCTCGACAGCATCGCGCCCGGCCTTGGCCTGACCATCGACTACGGCAAGGTCACGATCTTCGCGAAGCCGGTGTTCTGGTTGCTCAACCACCTGCACAAGCTGGTCGGCAACTGGGGCTTCGCCATCATCCTGACAACGTTGCTGGTCAAGCTGCTGCTGTATCCGCTGTCGGAAACGCAGTACCGCTCGATGGCGCGCATGCGCAAGGTGCAGCCGCGCATCGAGGCGCTGAAGCAGCGCTACGGCGAAGATCGCCAGAAGTTCAATCAGGCGATGATGGAGCTGTATTCGAAGGAGAAGATCAATCCAGTGGGTGGCTGTCTGCCCTTGCTGCTGCAGTTCCCGATCTTCATCGCGCTGTACTGGGTGTTGCTGGAATCGGTCGAGTTGCGCCACGCGCCCTTCATCGGCTGGCTGACCAACCTGTCGTCGCGTGATCCCTACTTCGTGCTGCCGGTCGCGAACGCGGCGATCATGTGGATCACGCAGAAGATGTCGCCCTCGCCGGCCGGCATGGATCCGATCCAGCAGAAGGTGCTGCAGTACATGCCGCTGGTGTTCTCGATCACGATGGCCTTCTTCCCGGCCGGACTGGTCCTGTACTGGACCGTGAATGGTGCGCTCGGCCTGGCGCAGCAGTGGATCATCACCAAGCGCATCGAGGCCGGCGACAAGAAGGCGGCGTAAGCCGATGCGGCCGCGCGACACCATCGCGGCCGTGGCCACGGCGCCGGGTGCCGGCGGTATCGGCATCGTGCGTCTCTCGGGCGCCGATGCCTCCGCCATCGCGCGCACGCTGGCCGCCATCGACCTGCAGCCGCGCCACGCGCATTACGTCGCGATGCGCGACGCCCGCGGCGAATTGATCGACCGTGGCCTTGCGCTCTGGTTTCCCGCACCGCATTCGTTCACCGGCGAAGACGTCGTCGAACTGCAGATCCACGGCGCGCCCGTGGTGCTGGCGCGACTGCTGGCGCGCTGCATCGAACTCGGTGCGCGTCATGCCCGCGCGGGTGAATTCTCCGAACGCGCCTTCCTCAACGGCAAGATCGATCTCGCGCAAGCCGAAGCGATCGCCGACCTGATCGCCGCACAGTCCGACGCCCAGGCGCGCGCCGCCTTGCGTTCGCTGCAGGGCGAGTTCTCGGCGCGCGTGAATGCGTTGCTGAAATCCTTGATCGATGCGCGCCTGCATGTCGAAGCCGCGATCGATTTTCCCGAAGAGGAAATCGATTTCCTTGCCGACGGCCAGATCCTCGCCAGGCTCGACGCGATTGCGTCGTCGCTCGATGCGCTGCTGCGCGACGCCGAACGCGGCCAGCGTCTGCGTGACGGCTTGCACGCGGTCATCATCGGCGCGCCGAATGCGGGCAAGTCGAGCCTGTTGAATGCACTCACCGGCAGTGACCGCGCCATCGTCACCGACATCGCCGGGACCACCCGCGACCTGTTGCGCGAAGCCGTGAACATCGATGGCATCGAGATCACCCTGGTCGATACCGCCGGCTTGCGCGAATCGCCCGATGTCATCGAATCCGAGGGCATACGCCGCGCCCGCAACGAACTCGCGCAGGCCGACCTCGCGATCCTCGTGGTCGCGCCCGATGACGAAGCACGCATCGACACCCTGCGTGCCGAAGTGCCGCGTGGCGCTGCCGTACTCGTCGTACACAACAAATCCGATCTCGCCGACCGTTCCGCCATCGAACGCGTCGATGCGAATGATCACGTGCACGTGTCGGCGAAGACCGGCGTCGGCCTCGATGGACTGCGTGCCGCCATCCGCCAGCATGCGGGCCTCGGCGAAGGCGCCGAAGGCAGCTTCAGCGCCCGTGCCCGCCATGTCGCGGCATTGCAGCGCGTGCGCGAATCACTCGCGAACGCCCGCCATCGCCTCGTGCACGACCGCGCCGGTGAACTCGTCGCCGAAGAACTCCGCCTCGCCCAGCACGCGCTGTCCGAGATCACCGGAGAATTCAGCAGCGACAATCTGCTCGGCGTGATTTTTTCGAGTTTCTGCATCGGCAAGTAGGCGCTTCATCCCGATCTGCGTACGGGTCGCTTCCGCCATCGCCCCCACGGTGCTAGAACACGCCGTCCCTTGGGAGCGAACCGATGCGCAACGTATTCACCGCGGCCGCACTGGCCGTTGCAATGGTGTGGCCGATGACGAACCTGCAAGCCGAACAACTGACCATGGACCGCCTGGTCGAGGCGCCGGCGCTGGCCGGCAAGACGCCGCAGAATCTGAAGGTGTCGCCGGACGGCAAGCGTGTGACCTTCCTGCGCGGCAAGGACAGCGACCAGTTCCAGCTCGATCTGTGGGAATACGACATCGCGTCGAAACAGACGCGGCTGCTGGTCGACTCCAAGGTGCTGCTGCCTGAAGACGAGCAACTCTCCGACGAGGAGAAGGCGAAGCGCGAACGCGCGCGTACCGCGAGCCTGAAAGGCATCATCGAATACGGCTTCTCGCCGGATGGCGCCAAGCTGCTGTTCCCGCTCAACGGCGAACTGTTCCTGTACGACCTCGTCGCCGACGAGACCCAGCAGGCCAGCCGGGTGCGCAAGCTGACGAACAAGGAACTCGGATTCGCCACCGAGGCCAAGGTGTCGCCGAAGGGCAACTATGTCAGCTTCGTGCGCAACCAGAACCTGTGGGTCATCGAACTCAAGACCGATCGCTCGATCCAGCTCACCACCGATGGCGGCGGCCTGATCAGCAACGGCAGCGCCGAATTCATCGCCCAGGAAGAGATGGGCCGTTTCGAAGGCTACTGGTGGGCGCCCGACGACTCGATGATCGCTTTCGCGCGCGTCGACGAATCGCCGGTGCCGGTGCAGCGTCGCTTCGAGATCAATGCCGAAGACACCACCGTGGTCGAGCAACGTTATCCGGCGGCGGGCCAGGCGAATGCGACGATCCAACTCGGCGTCATCCGCATGAGCGAGGCGGCGCCAGCGGCGCTGATGGACCGACAAGCCGGAGCCGCCCTGCTCCCGGCCGTGGCGAACACACGCTGGATCGATCTCGGCGACGACACCGACATCTATCTCGCGCGCGCCGAATGGTTCGCCGACGGCAGCGCCCTCAGCTACCAGGTGCAATCGCGCAACCAGCGCACGCTCGACCTGCGCGCCTGGTCGGCGGAAGACGGCATCATCTCGACCTTGCTGAGCGAGACCAGCGACACTTGGGTCAATCTGCACGATGACCTGCAGTTCCTCGACAGCGGCGACTTCATCTGGGCCAGCGAACGCGATGGCTTCAAGCGGCTGTACCTGCATGGTCGCGATGGTGCGCTGAAGCATGCGTTGACGCCGGAAGGCTGGGTCGTCGACAACCTGCTCGCGGTCGACGAACACAACGACCGCGTGTTCTTTGCTTCGGGCGGTCCCGATCCGACGCAGAAGCAGGTGTACATGACGCCGCTGTCGCTGCCGGTGAAGGAAGTGCAGCAGATCACGCACGAGGCCGGCATGCACAACGCCAGCTTTCCGAAACTCGCGAACGTGTTCGTCGCCACCCATTCCGATCCGCGCACGCCACCGCGGGTGCGTCTGTTCGACGCGAGTGGTGCCGAACTGGCCGTGCTCGAAGCCAACGAGTTGAAGGAAGGCCATCCGTATTGGCCCTACGCGGCCGAGCATTCGGTGCCGGAGTTCGGCGAGATCACCGGCGCCGAGAGTCAGAAGCTGCTGTACCGCGTGTTCAAGCCGGCGGGTTTCGATGCCGCGAAGAAGTATCCGGCCATCGTCTACATCTACGGCGGACCACACGGCCAATACGTGACGCAAAGCTGGACCGAAGGCTTCATCCAGGTGTTGACGCGCAACGGCTTCGTCGTGTTCCAGCTCGACAACCGCGGCATGTACCGCCGTGGCAAGGCCTTCGAGGAAGCCTTGTTCCGCAAGATGGGCTCGGTCGAAGTCGTCGACCAGCGCGAAGGCGTGAAGTGGCTGCGCGCGCAACCGTGGATCGACGGCGAGAAGATCGGCTTCTACGGCTGGAGCTACGGCGGCTACATGGCCCTGCAGGTGCTCGGTCAGGCGTCCTCGGATTTCTCGGCGGTCGTGGCCGGCGCACCAGTCACCGACTGGGCGCTGTACGACACGCACTACACCGAACGCTACATGGATCATCCCAAGGACAACGCCGACGGTTACGGGCAGAGCAGCGTGTTCGCCCATCTCGACGGCATGACCTCGGACCTGTTCCTGATCCACGGCATGGCCGACGACAACGTGCTGTTCACCAACAGCACCAAGCTCATGAGCGCCCTGCAACAACGCGGCAAGGCCTTCGAACTGATGACCTACCCCGGCGGCAAACACGGCATCGCCGCACCGTGGATGAAGAAGCATGCCAACAATGCCATCTTGGATTTCTTTGATCGGAAGCTGAAGCGTGGCGACTGAAGATGCAACGCCTGCAAAGGGAACTCACGTGTTGGCGTCACTGCTGATCTTGCTCGGCGTGTCACCCATGGCGGGGCCTTTCTTTGGCAGAATCGCGTTCGACTCTGCCGCAGGTGCTTCGCTGTTGAGCCTGGTTCCAATTGCGATCATCCTGGTTCGACTTATCGGTACTCAAGGCAAGCAAGGCGACGCTGCCGCAGTCGCCTGCATCGTCGTCGGCTATCCGATGACGTACGTGTGGGTCACACATGGTGGCGAACACGTCATGATTTGGGCGATTGCCTTGCTGACGTATTTTGCGGCAGGGTTTGCAACCCTGCTTTCGCTCAAAGGGTGAGTTTCAACGACTTCGAGCAGATTGAAGTGCTGTGCCCACAATCGAACCTGTCGAAGTTCGGAGAGAATCTAACGAAGCGATGACGGTATTGATACCCGAACAGACCTCTGCCTAGCGTTTGAGCTGTATGTCGAAAGCTACCAGTCGCGATGATTTGATGCGCTCCTTTTGAAGCAAGAATCGACGCGTGGAGCGGCGGTCAGACGATCGTCTGACCAACTGCAACACGATGCGGAAGCCGAGCACGTCGACGAAGAACGCCAGGGCGGCATTGAGGTCGGGCACGTGCATGAAGGGCGTGATCTGCAGGGTCTGGTGCATGCGGGTTCTCCGAAGCGTCGATCAATGGCGCCGCAGCAGCACGTACTGGAACGACTGCGTGGTGCCGAAGGGTGTCGGATGTTGTTCGCGCGCGTCGTTGAGGCGTTCGAAGTGCGGTGCGAAGACGGCGGCGAGTGTGTCGGCGTCGTAGCGCTGCACGGGCAGGCCGCTACAGCGTTCGGGACCGTCGGCGGCGAAGGTCGCGATCATCAGGTGGCCGCCGTGCCGCACCGCGCGTGCGGCCTGAGCGACGTACGCATCGCGTTGCGCCGCTTCGGTCAGGAAGTGGAACACGGCGCGGTCATGCCACAGCGCGTAGTGTGCGGCAGGCAGATCGAGCGTGGTGATGTCGCCGACACGGCAATGCACCCGCGTCTCTGTGGTGGACGCGGCGAGTCGCGCCCGCACCTGCGCCAGCGCCGCCTCGGCGAGATCGTTGACGGCGAGATCGCGAAAGCCGCGTGCGAGCAGATCGTCGACCAGCGTCGACGCACCGGCACCGATATCGATGATCGGCGCATCGTGATCGAGCCCCAGCGCATCGATGAAGGCCAGCGAACGGTCGAGATGCGGCCGATACCAGCTCACCGCATCGATCGCCTTGGTCGTGTACACCTGTTGCCAGTGCTGCTCGTTACTCATCAACGTCGTTCCTCGCGTACGGACAAACGATAACGTGATCGACGCCGCAACGTCGTCGTGGCCGGGCGGCGCTAGACTCGCGGCCCGGATGCCGGATGTCGACCATGATTTCCCCGCTCGCGCTCGGATTGCAGATGGGCCTGACCACGGCGCTGCCGATGCCGGCGGCGTTGATCGCGCTCGACCATCATCCGCAATTCGAACTCGACCGCTACACGCGCCAGGTCGAAGCCGACGGCGGCTGGTGGCTGGAGATGGAGAACCGGCTGCTGGTCGCGGCGCCGCCAGCGCGGCTGCCGGATCTGCTCGCCGGTGAACGCGTCGTCGCCGACCTCGGCTGGATCCGTCCCGACGATCTCGCATTGCAGACGCGCGCCTGTGGCGTGGATGAAGGACCGGCCTTGCCGGCGATTGCCGACACCGGCCGCTTCGCCCTGGTGCGCACGCCGGCCACGCTGCTGCCGTACAAGGCGCCGGATGTGTCCGAGTGGCGGCCCGTGGTGCCGAACCGCGCCATCACCAAGGATCTGCGCGCGCGCGGTTTGTTGCACATGGCCAAGGCTGCGCCCGACCCGGACGTGCAGCAGCGCGTCGACGCCATCGACACGCAACGCTGGTTCGACACGCTGTCGACGCTTGCGAGTTACGACCGATCCTCCTACGGCAGTGGCATCGATCAGGCGCGCGACTGGCTGATCGGCGAATTCGGCGCGCTCGGCCTGCAGGTCTCGACCCAGACCTTCCTCATCGGCGGTACCGCGACCCAGGTCGAAAACGTGATCGCCCGCCGTACCGGCAGTGTGTACCCGGACGAGTGGGTCATCGTCGGCGGGCACTACGACTCGCGCCAGCAAAGCATCAACGACCCGAGCCAGTCGCCGGGTGCGGAAGACAATGCGTCCGGCTGCGCCGGTGTCGTCGAGGCGGCGCGCGTGTTCTCGCAGTTTCCGCCGCAACGCACGATGGTTTTCGTCTGTTTCGCCGGCGAAGAACAGGGTTTGTATGGCGGCTCGGCGTATGCCCAGTCGTTGCAGAGCAGCGGCGACCTGGCCAAGGTCGATCTGGCCGTGATCATGGACATGATCGGTTACTCCGGCGACGCCGATCTCGACGTGTTGCTGGAAACCAGCAGCAGCCTCTCGACCGTGTTCACGCCCTTCGCGACGGCGGCCGCGACCTATGCACCGGAACTGCGCGTGATCACCGACACCAGTGCCTGCTGTTCCGACCACATGCCCTTCATCAACCTCGGCGTGCCGTCCCTGCTGACGATCGAGAACGACTACAGCTATCACGCGACGATGCGGCCCGAGGGCTATCAGCATTATCACAAGACCACGGACCTGCCGGCGAACATCACCCGTGCGCAACAGATGGGCGGCGGCATCCTGAAGATGAATATCGCCGTGCTGACCGATGCCGCGGGTTTCGAACCGCCGGTGTTGCGTGACGGCTTCGAATAACCACGGAATCCATTCAATCATGCTCTCCTCGCTCGCTCTCGGTTTGCAGATGGGCCTGACCACGGCCCTGCCGATGCCGGCCGCCACCGTCGCGCTCGGCACGATGTCGCAGCAGGATGTCGCCCGCTATACGCAGACCATCGAGGACCAGGGCGGCTGGTGGCTGGAACTCGACGACCGCCTGCTGGTGGCCGCGCCGGCCACGGCCTGGACGGAACTGGTCGATGGCGAACGCGTATTGGACGACCTCGGCTGGATCAAACCCGACGATCTCGCCCTGCAGGCGCGTGGTTGCGCCATCCATCCGAGCGCGCCCTTGCCCGCCATCGCACGCGCCGGGCGATACACGCTGGTGCGCGCACCAGCCACGCTGTTGCCGTACCGTCTGCCCGAGGTGTCGGAATGGCGGCCGGTGGTGCCCAATCGCAGCATCGCCCAGGACTGGCGTGCGCGCGGTCTGATCGACCGGGCCAAACGCGCCGCGAATCCCGATGTGCAGCAACGCGTCGATGCCGTCGATCGCGACCGCTGGTTCGGCGTGTTGTCGCATCTCGCGACTTACGACCGCTCCAGTCGCCGCAGCGGCATAGCCAACGCGCGTGACTGGTTGCTCGGCGAGTTCGGCAACCTCGGGCTGCAGACCTCGACCTACGCCTTCCCGATGACCGGCAGCGTGGCCGTGCCCCAGGTCAATGTCATCGGCACACTCACCGGCACGAGCTTGCCGGACGAATGGATCATCGTCGGCGCGCACTACGATTCGATCCAGACCAATGGCGCCAGCGGTGCTGCCGCGCCCGGTGCCGAAGACAATGCGTCCGGCTGCGCGGCCGTGCTCGAAATGGCCGAAGTGTTCACGCGTTTTCCGCCGAAACGCACGATGGTCTTCACGTGTTTCTCGGGGGAAGAGCAGGGTCTGATCGGCAGCACGCGCTGGGTCGAGGACGCGCTGCGACCCAACGGTCATCTGCCGAAGATCAAGCTGGCCTTGATCATGGACATGATCGGCTACTCGCAGAACACGCAGCTCGATGTGCTGCTGGAAACTTCATCCGCCCTGTCGACTGTGTTTCCCCAATTCCAGAACGCCGTGGCCGACTATGCGACCGAACTGGTGCCGCACACCTCGACGAATCCGTTCGGTTCCGACCACATGCCCTTCATCGAGTACGACGTGCCATCGTTGCTGGTCATCGAATACGACTACGACCTGTATCCGGGTTACCACAAGACCAATGACGTGCCAGGCACGATCAGCAACGCGCTGGCCATGGGCGGTGGCGTGCTGAAGATGAATGCGGCGGTACTGACCGAGGCTGCGGGATACGACGCCAACGCGATGTTCGGCGACGGCTTCGAGTGATCAGAACACCGGCGTTTCGTCGGCGAGTGCGTCCTTGGGTCCGCCGATCTGACGCAACGCGTGCTGATAGCCGCGATCGATCGCGCGGTAGTAACTCTGCCAGTCGAGCAGACCGATGTCGGCGAGCTTGGGTTGGATCAGCAGGCTGGTCTGTGCGCGTGCCGCAATGGTCTGCGCGCCGGAGTTGACCATGCCGGCGCGCAGCAGGATTTCGCGCAGGGTCGGACGGCGATGGCTGGTACGGCTCTCGACCCAGAGCCGCCAGGCCGGCGGCAATTCGTATTCGTCGACCGTGGTGTGCAGGGCGTAGTCGCCGCCGATGTCGACCGCGATCACCTCACCGCGATGTTGCTGACGCATCAGGTCCACCGGCAGGTTGTTGACGACGCCGCCGTCGACGAACACTTCGCCACCCTTGAACACTGGCGGTACCAGACCCGGAATCGCAGCCGAGGCACGCAGGGCCTGCCACAGCTTGCCTTCGCGGTGGATCATCGCGTCGCCGCGCGTCAGGTTCGCGGAGACGCAGAAATACGGCAGCAGCAGATCCTCGATGTCGCGTTCGCCATAAGTGTCCTGCAGCAGTCGCGACATCTTGCGGCCCGACACCAGCGACACCAGCGGCAACGTGTAATCGGACAACGGATTCTGGTCGTAGAACACCTGCCGGAAGCGTTCGGTCATTTCCTCGATCGACCATTCCGCCGCCACCGCCGCGCCGATCACGGCGCCGATCGAGGTGCCGGCGACGCTGTCGATCTGCAGCCCGGCTTCGCGCAGCGCGCGCACCACGCCGATGTGCGCGAAGCCGCGTGCACCACCGCCCGACAACACCAGGGCGAGGCTGCGTCCGGCGATCAGGCGCGCCAACCGCGCCATGTCGGCGGCGTCGCGCAGATGATGCAGAGCCGCGTGCGGGCAGTGCGCATGCCAGCGTCGCGCGGCGCCGAAGCGGGGCTTGGCGTCGTGGATCAGCAACAGATGCTGTTGCCGCGCGACCTGCGTGTCCTGCGCTTCCGGCCATTCGTCCGACAGCGGCGCATGTTCGGCCGCGCGCACCGCGAACAGCAACACGTCGGCCTGGCGACGGCACTGGTCGCGCCAGGCCACATCGTCGCCGTCGGCGACGTAGAGCACGAAGCGCGAACCGATCTCGATGGCGTGATAGTCGCCCGCCTCACCCCCGGCGGCCTGGCTGTCCAGCGTGCGCACGCTACCGAACGGCGCCAGCGCCTCCGCCAGTTGCGCCGCGACGGCGCCGAGATCGACACCGGCGGACTGCGGCAGCAAGGCCATCGTGCGCGGCGCGGCGTCGTGCGGTTGCAACTCGCCGCGACGGCGCAGCGCCAGCCGCGCCAGGCCGAGCATGGCCTGCGGGAACGCTTCGGTCATCGCTTCCAGGTGTTCCGCCGGCAGCACGATCAGTTCGCTGTCGCGCAGCGCGCGGATCGTCGCCGAACGCGGTCGAGACACCAGCACGCCGAGTTCGCCGACGGTTTCGCCGGCCATGATCTGCCCGATCAGGCGCGGCGTGCCGTCGCGCTGGTTCTGGAACGCCGCCAGGCTGCCATGCACCAGCAGATACACCGCGTCCGAGGCCTCGCCTTCGTAGAACAGCGCCTCGCCGCCGGCAATGCGGCGCCATCGACAGCCCGACGCCAGCGCCGCGCGTGCGTCCTCGGGCAGCGTCGCGAACCACGGCACCTGGCCGAACAGTTCGATGAAACGGTAGCGGTCGGGTGAAGCGTGGCTCATGCGCGGATGCTACGGCATGTGCCACGGAGGCGGACTATTCTGTCGGTGCGCCGAACGACCCAGATCAGGAGAGAAGGTGAGCTCAACAACGACAATTCGCCATCGAAGTCTGGCGGTTCCAGCCTCGCTTCAGGCGCCGCTGTCCGTCTTTCGGAACGATCAGGCCATCAAGTCCCATCCGAATTACATTGAGGCCAAAGCTGGAAATGTCGACGCAGCAATCCAGCTGGTGAGCGATCTGGCTGTACCACTGAAGATGCGCATGGCGGAGTTCGACACGACCACGATCTTCGTCGCGCCGCATGCCAGAGAATCGGCAGGCGACAACGCAATTCCGATCGTTCTGTCGGCGTATCTGGCCGAGCACTGCGGGTCTTTGCTTGACGACGAGATCGTCCAGGCCAATCGCGTCTATCACACGGGTGCGGACGCAATGGAGCGATTGATCGCCCCGGCCGAGTTCGAGGGCGAGGTCGTCCCGAACGGACGTTATGTGATCGTCGACGATGTCATGACGCTCGGAGGGACTATCGCTGACTTGGCGTCCTACATTCAGGTGCATGGCGGGAGTATTGTCGGCATCGTTACATTGGTCGACGCGTCACGCTCTGGTAGCCTAGTTTGCAAGGCCAAAGTCGTACGCGAGATCGATAGGAGGTTCGGAGATGAAATCCGCCAGCAGTTCGGCATCGAGCCAAACGCGCTCACCGCAGAAGAAGCCGGCTACCTCATTGGTTTCCGATCGGTTGAAGAAATCCGAGGTCGCGCAGCTAAGGCAACAGAAGAAAGACGCAGGCGCCTACGCTCGAAGGGCATTTGCATCGATGAAGTGAACGACTCCCCGGCCCCGCCCAGTGCGGGGCCGGGTCGTTTTGATCAGGAAAAATGATGACCACCACCAACCCGCTGCTGCGCGACGACGAGTTCGTCGCCTATTCCGATATCCGCCCCGAACACGTGTTGCCGGCGGTCGAGGCGCGCATCGCCGACTATCGTGCACGCATCGAACAGCTCGTCGCGGATCCGTCGCAGCATCGCTTCGACGCGTTGATGCTGGCTTGGGAAAACTGCGAGGACGCGTTGAACCGCTGCTTCGCGCCGGTCGGGCATTTGCACAATGTCCGCGACACGCCGGAATTGCGCGCGGTCTATGGCGAGGCGATCGAACTGCTGACCGACTTCGGGACCGAGATCGGGCAACACGCGGGCCTGTGTGCGGCGGTGCGGGCGATCCGCGCGCGGTCCGATTTCGATGCCTTGCCGGCGGCGGCGCGCAAACTCGTCGACGACGCCCTGCTCGATTTCCGTCTCGCCGGTGTCGACCTGCCAGCCGAGAAGCAGCAACGCTACCGCGTGATCGCGACCGAGCTGTCGCGGCTGTCGACCGAGTTCGAACAGGCCGTGCTCGATGCCACCGAAGCCTGGACGCTGGATCTGCCCGAAGGCGATGCGCGCCTGGCGGGATTGCCGGAGTCCGCGCTGGCACAGCTGCGACAGGCGGCGCATGACGCGAAGATCGACGGACTGCGCATCACCTTGCAGCCGCCGGTGTACCAGGCATTGATGATGCACGCCGACGATCGCGCCCTGCGCGAACAGGTCTACACCGCCTACCAGACACGCGCGTCGGACCAGGGCCCGAATGCGGGTCGCTTCGACAACGGTCCGCGCATCGACCAGATCATGGCCCTGCGTCACGAAGCGGCGCAGCTGCTCGGTTTTGCGAACGCGGCCGAGGAATCGCTGGCGACCAAGATGGCCGAGACGCCCGAGCGCGTCCTGCATTTCCTGCATGACCTGGCGGCGCGCGCCAAACCGGTCGCCGAGCGCGAGATCGTCGAACTCGCCGAGTTCGCGCGGGCACGTTTCGGTATCGAGACCTTGCAGCCCTGGGATGTCGCCTACGCCAGCGAGAAGCTGCGCATCGACCGTTACGCATTGAGCGAAGAGGAACTGAAGCCCTACTTCCCGCTCGAACGCGTGATGGCTGGCCTGCACGTGCTGACCGAGCGCGTGTTCGGCGTGAAGCTGGTCGAACGAACCGGCGTCGACTTGTGGCACGCGGACGCGCGCTGCTTCGATCTCGTCGATGACCGCGGCGACGCTTTCGCGGTCGTCTACCTCGATCTGTTCGCACGCAGCGGCAAACGTGGCGGCGCCTGGATGGACGTGGCGCGCTCGCGCAAACGCATCGATGTGCTGCAGCGTCCGCAAGCCTTCCTGACCTGCAACTTCGCGCCGCCGACGGCGGAACTGCCGAGCTTGCTCACGCACGACGATGTGCTCACCCTGTTCCACGAGTTCGGCCACGGCCTGCACCATCTGCTGACCGAGATCGACTACCCGAGCCTGTCCGGCATCGAGGGCGTGGAATGGGATGCGGTGGAACTGCCAAGCCAGTTCATGGAGAACTTCGGCTGGCATCGCGAAACGCTGGATCTGGTCGCCGCGCATTGGCAGAGCGGTGCGCCGCTGCCACAGACCTTGTTCGATCGCATGCTCGCGGCAAAGCACTATCAGGCGGGACTGTTCCTGGTACGCCAGCTCGAGTTCGCGCTGTTCGATTTCCGCCTGCATCTCGCGTTCGAACCGGCCCGTGGCGCACGCGTGCTCGACACGCTGGCCGCCGTGCGCGCGGAAGTCGCGGTCATCCACCCGCCGCACTGGCAGCGATTCCCGAACAGTTTCACCCACATCTTCTCGGGCGGTTACGCCGCCGGCTACTACAGCTATCTGTGGGCCGAAGTGTTGTCGGCGGATGCGTTCGCGCGCTTCGAAGCGGAAGGCATCACCAATGCCGACACCGGCCGCGCCTTCCGCACCCACGTGCTGGCCGTCGGCGGATCGCGTCCGGCACTCGACAGCTTCGTCGCCTTCCGCGGCCGCGAACTCGATCCGGCGGCGCTGTTGCACAGCTACGGGCTGGCCGCCTGAGGACTTCACATCGACTTGATGCAAGTGACGGAGCGGCTGCTTAGACTTGCCTGACAACCGTCCACCGGGGGGTGACGTGCATTCGATTCCCATGCCTGCGAACGAGGCTGAACGCCTCGTCGCGCTCGCTGAAACGCAATTGCTCGACAGCGAGCACGAAGCCGTGTTCGACGCCATCGTCGCGCTCGCAGCGTCGATCTGCGGTGTGCCGATGGCGGCCATCACCCTGATCGATCGCGACCGCCAGTGGTTCAAGGCCAGTGTCGGCATCGACGACCCGGAGACGCCGCGCGAGGACGCGTTCTGCGCCCACACCATCCTCGAACCGACGCCGCTGGAAGTCGACGATGCGACTGCCGACGAGCGTTTCCGCAACAACCCGTTCGTGCTCGGCGACGCCCATGTGCGGTTCTATGCCGGCATGCCGCTCGTCACCGGCAGCGGGCATGCGCTCGGCGCCTTGTGCGTGATCGACCGGGCGCCACGCCAGCTCGATGCCACGCAGCGCGAATCGCTGCGGCACCTGACCACCGTGGTCGAGCGCCTGATCGATGCGCGTACGGAATCGCTGCGGCAACAGAAATTGGTGCGCGACAGCGAGGAACGCGTGGCGCGCAGCCGCGATTTCATCCGCAAGATCACCGATGCGATGCCGGCCTTGATCCTGTATCTCGATGGCAACCGCGATGTCCGTTTCGCGAATGCCGATGTCGGGCGCCGCTTCGGCGTCGACGCGGCGTCGCTGCTCGGTCGCGGTTTCGCGGAAATCTGCGGTGCCGAGCTCTATGCCGAGATCGAGTCGCGGTTGTCGCGCGCGTTCGCTGGCGAGAGCGTGTCGTTCGAGGGCAGCCGTGTCGTACGCGACCAGTTCTACTACTACCGAACCCACTACGTGCCGGACGTGACCGCCAACGGCGGCGTCCAGGGCGTGTTCGCGCTGAGTTTCGACATCACTGCACAGAAGCAGGCCGAGATCTCGGCGCAGACCGCCGAGCGTCGTCTGCAGCTGATCGCCGACAACATTCCGGCAGCGGTGTCGATCATTGATCCCGAACATGTCTACCGCTTCAACAACGCCGCCTACGAACGTGCGATCGGCAAGCCGCTGGCCGAGATCACCGGTCGTCCCGTGCGCGAGATCCTCGGGGAACAGGTGTATGCGCAAGTCCTGCCGCATCTCGATCGCGCGCTGGCCGGGCACGGCACCCAGTTCGAGCTGCGCCAGCATCGCGCCGACGGCCCGCGCTTCCTGCGCGGCAGCTACCAGCCGAAATGTGCCGACGACGGCACCGTCGTCGGCGTCTTCGGCATGATCCTCGACCAGACCGAGTTGAAGCAGGCCGAAGACCAGCTGCGGGTGATGGCCGAGTTCGATGCATTGACGCGGCTCGCGAACCGCTATCGCCTGTACGACACGATCGCCGGCTCGGCCGCGCGTGCGCAGCGCCACGGGGCAGCGCGCGCCCTGCTGTATCTCGATGTCGACAAGTTCAAGGCCATCAACGACCGTCACGGCCACGCCGGCGGTGATGCCGTGCTGGTCGAGTTTGCGCGGCGGCTGAAGGCGGCCACCCGCGCAACCGACACCGTGGCGCGCCTGGCCGGCGACGAGTTCGTCGTGTTGCTCGAAGACGTGCGCGAGGTCGGCGACGCCGAACGCGTGGCCGAAGCGATTCTTGCCGCGATGCGTCGGCCGGTGCGCTACATCGACACCGACATCGCCGTCGGTACCAGCATCGGCATCGCCTTCAATACCGATCCTGGCGAGGAGGCCGATGCCTGGCTGCACCGGGCCGACGGCGCGTTGTACGCGGCCAAGTCTGCGGGTCGAGGCAGCTATCGCGTCGCGGCCTGAGCCGTTTCGTCCCTATTCCGTGCGTTTCCCCGTGAAGGTCGACAGTCGACCTGATGCGGCCCTGCTGGCCGCTTGCCTTGCGCTACGGAGGAAACATGCGTTTCAAATCGATGTGGATGGGAATGATCCTGCCCTTGTTGTTCGCTTGCGGCGCTGCGGGCGGCGCGGTGCCCGAAGGCGCCTACCTGCGTTCCGAATTCACCGGCGGGCAGCTCTCGAATGTCGTCTATGTGTTTCGCGGTAGCCGAGTCGCGTATGCCGCCAAGGGCGACCTTGAACAGTTCGACTTCGATGCCCATGCCGCAGCCGTGCCGAAGAATGCCGGCCGCTACGTGCGCAATGGCAACAACCTGCGCATCGAATGGGGCGATGGCTCGGTGCAGGATGGGGAACTGCGCCTGGATCGCAGCGGCGGCGGCTTCCAGTTCTACGGCGCACCCTTCGCACCGATCCAGCGCATCGCGGATCCGTCGCGCCTGAAGGGTCGCTATTACGGCGGTGCCTCCTACGGCGGCGTCAGCAACGCCTTCGATCTGCAATTCGACGGCGCTGGCGGATACCGTTCGGGCAGTACCGGATCGATCGCGTCAACCAGCGCCGCGAGCGAGATCAGCGCGACGTCGAGTCGCGCGGGCGGCGGCCGCTACGCCGTGTCGGGGTCACGTCTGACGCTCGGCAGCGAACAGCACTGGATTTACGAAGTGCCCACCGGCAATGCCGAGGTCGTCGAATTGCTCATCGTCGACGGCGTCGTGCTGACGCGCGAAGACTGAGGCAACGGCCATGCGAGCGATGTTTCCAGATCGTTTCCTCGTGCTGGTGCTTGCCGGTCTGTCTGCCGACAGTGCAAGCGCGGGTCAGACCGAACCGGCATTCCTGTCGCGCGCACCGCAGGCGCTCGCGCTCGCTTTCGGCAGCGGCGACGGGACGTTCCACCGGTTGCGCCAGGACTGCACCACACTCGCCGGCAGCGCGGCAAACGCGGTGTATTACGACACCGTCGTACTTGGAAATCCGAACAACGTCGAACTCGTGCTCGACGTGCGCACGCAGCCGCCAGGCGGTGACGGCAGTGCAAGCTGCGACGTCAATCGCGACACGGTGATGATGGCCTACGCCGACAGTTTCGACCCGAATGCGCCGAGCCAGAACTGCATCGCCTACAACGACGATGCGCCAAGTCCGAACCTGGACCGTTGCAGCCGCATCTCCGGTCTGGCCGTGCCTGCGAACGGCCGCGTGGTGGTGGTTGTGGCAGCGTTCTCGAACGGCGAAAACTATCCCTACGACCTCCGCTTCGACGGGACCGCATTGCGCACGGACGTCGTATTTGCCGACGGCTTCGGAGACGCCGTGTTGCCGGCAACACCCGCGACAGCCTATGCGGCGCATGCACTGTCCGGACAGGTCGTCGTGGATGGCGTGATGGCGCCGATACCGCAGGACTCCTGGGTCGATGGCGTGCTCGGCGCACAGGGTCAGTTCGCGGGATTCGCCCAGATCGCGCCGATGACCTTGTCCGGAATGACCGACTTCGGGCTGCTGACCACGCGACTTCAGTGGATCGATGCGGGCGGCGGATTCGGACTGGCGCCGGTGAGCGGCGCGGCATCCCTGTCCTTCGCCGGCATGCAGCTCCGCTTGCAATCCATCAGCCTCAACGGTGCGCCAATCAACATTGGCGGCGAATGCCGGTTCTCGCCGGTGTCCTGGGGCATGAGCGGCAACAGTGGAGCGACCACGATCGACGTCTCCGATCCGCAGTTTTCGATTCCGACGACCAGCGACGCCTGCGGTGGCTTCCAGGCCCAGCTCAACAGCCTGTTCAGCGGAACCCTCAACAGTGTCGATTGGCGCCTCGATCGCTGACGCACTCAAGGGCGCAGCGCGCGTCGCAATCCGTCGCGACGCGCCTGCGCTGGCTGGCTCAGTCGGCCCGCGCTTTCATCCATGGACCAGATCGCGAACGCAGCATCCGCGGCGCGCGCGGCGCGTGTGCGATCTGCCGGCGAGGCCAGCCAGGCTTCCGCGGACAGCGCCAGCACCTCGGCGAGATCGTCGCGGTAACGTGGCGCTTCCGGATTCGTGGCCACCAATTGCTCGAAGTCGCCGACAGCTTGCGCGAGAGTGACGCGTGCCCCTGCAATGTCGCCGAGCTTCATCTGGTTGCGACCGATGTGCGTCAGCGACAGGTTCCGCGTCTGCATGAAATCCGGCGACAACGACGCGTGGCGGTCCTGCAGCGCCAGTGCCTCGCGATGACGGACGATCGCATCTCGATAGTTGCCCTGCGCCTCGGCGATGTCGCCCTCGCGCCGGATCGCGACCGACAAGGCGGACACGCCTTCCGGATTGTCGGGCGCAGCGTCGAGGCGCAAGGTCGCGATCTCGCGCTGGCGCTTCACGATTGGAACCGCCTCGTCGGCGCGCTGTGCCTTCAGCAGCTGTTTCGCCGCCCAACCGGCACTGGCTGCAACCGCCTGCTGCAACGTGTCGTGCTCGGGGTCGCGGGCGAGCAAGGCTTCGGTGGTCGCGAGCGCCTGCAGTGCCGCCACGATCGAGGCGTCGAGTTGGCCGAGCGCATCGCGCACCGGTACCAGCCGCGATTGCACCAGCGCCTGTTCGTAGCGATAGAACACATCGTCGGGTGACTGCTCAGACAGCGCCGTGACCGTCGCCAGCGCCTTGCTCAATACAGCTTCGGCCTGGGCCATGTCGCCTTGCCCAAGCCAGTACTCGCCGTCGCGCAGCTCGCTCTGGTAACGCCCGAAACGCAGGCGCGCATCATCCGGATGGAGTTGCAGCGCGGCTTCGCGAATCCGTCGCGCCTTGGCCTGCTGATCGCGTGCTGCGGCGACCTCATTCAATGAGCCGCCCCCTTCGCGACCGAGCAGGTCGGCATAGTGGTCGAGCACGGCGGTGTATTCGACGACGACATCAATCTCGTTCAAGCGAGCTTCCGGCAGCGCCTCGAACTCGGCGATCGCCTCCTGGAACAAGCGACGCGCGACATCGAGCTGTGAAGCCTGGTGCGCGATGTCGGCGCGACGCGAGCGCAGGTTCGCGCGTGCGAGTGTCACCTGCGACGACTGCACGCCGAGGTGGTCGAGCGTCGCAAGCACGTCCGCGACACGGTCGTAGCTCCGGGCGGCACCGACGAAGTCGCCGATGTTCGGCCCGTAGGAGCTGCCCTGGATGTCGCCGACGCGCAGATAGGCCTCGGCGATGTCGACGAGCAGGCGCGGTTCGTCGCCGGCTTCGGCCTGCAGCGATTCGAGGTAACGCAATGCGTCGGCGACGATGCTGCGTTGCACGTCCATCGACCCCGACAGCTTGCGGATGCGTTCGTGATAGCCGAACAGCACCTGGCTTGCGAAGTGGTGCACGTCCTCGAAGCGACGTTCGGCACGTGCATGTTGTTCGGCGGCGACCCGGGACTGCCACAGCGCCCAGCTGGTGGTGCCGATCAATGCCGCGACGGCGAGCACGCTGGCCGCAACCGCGATGCGATGGCGCCCGATGAAGCGGCGCAACACGTAAGCAGCCGTCGCGTGACGCGCACGTACCGGGCGCCCGTCACGCACCGCCCGAACGTCGTCGCCGAGCTCGTGCGCGGTGGCGTAGCGCTGGCTTGCATCCTTGTCGAGCGCCTTGGCGATGACACGTTCGAGATCCTGCCGCCACGACTTCGGCATCGCGATCAAGCCCGGTTGCCGCGACAGCAGCGGCGCCGACTGTTCGCGCAGCGCCTGCTGCAGTGCTTCGGCGGATTGTCCGGGCCTGCGGAACGGATGCGTGCCGCACAGGGTTTCGTACAGCAGCAAGCCGAGCGCATGCACGTCGGTGGCGGTGGTCACGGGTTCGCCGCGCAATTGTTCGGGCGCGGCATAGGCGGGCGTCAACGAACTGCCGAAGTCGCGCGTCATCGTGCTCGTTGCATCACCTTCGAGCAGCTTGGCGATGCCATAGTCGAGGAGCTTCGCCTGGCCGTCGCGCGTCACCATCAGGTTGGCGGGCTTCAGGTCGCGATGTACGAGCAGGCGCTGGTGCGCGTAGGCAACGGCGTCGCAGACCTGTAGGAACAGCGCGAGCCGCGTGGCGGCATCCGGATGGGTTTCGACGACGTGGCGATCCCAGGTGAGACCGTCGACGTATTCGAGTGCGAGATAGGGCCGGCCATCGGTGGCGACGCCGGCATCGATCAGGCGCACGATGCCGGGATGGTCGAGCTGCGCCAGCACGTCGCGTTCGTGTTGCAGCCGGCGCGTGCCGAGCAAGTCGAGACGCGCACCGGCGATGCGCTTGATGGCCACGGTCTGCGCGTAGTCGCCGTCGCGATGTGCCCGATACACCACGCCCGATCCGCCTTCACCGATGCGCGCATCGACGACGAAGGCACCAAAGCGCGTGCCGATGGCCGGATCGTCGCCCAAGGCCTCGGCGGGCAGGCAAACGGTCGGCAAGCACTCGGGCAACGCTGGCGCATCGAGTTGCCGCAGCAGTTCCGCGACTTCGTCGGCCAGCGCCGTGTCTTGCGTCGCGAGGGTTCGCAGTGCAGCGTCGCGCTCATGCACTGGCAGATCGATCAACCCGTCGAGGGCCGACTGAACCAACCGCCAGCGTGCGGGATCGCGCCGCGAATTCATGGTGCCAGTTCGCGCGACAGCCATAGCCGCGCCATCGTCCAGTCGCGCTTGACCGTGGCCAGCGAGATGTCGAGCACGTCGGCGATCTCGGTCAGTTCCAGGCCAGCGAAGAACTTGAGTTCGACCACGCGGGCCTGGCGCGTGTCCAGCTTGGCGAGTTCGTCCAGCGATTCGTGCAGACCGATCAGGTCGAAACCTTCGTCCGACACGTCCGCCGCCGCCGAGAGACTGAGCAGCTCGATGCCGTCGCCGCGTTTCTGGGCGGCATGGTCGCGAGCATGGTTCACCAGGATGCGACGCATCATCGTCGCCGCCAAGCCGAAGAAATAACGACGATCGGCCGGATCCAGCGAATGCTGGCCGACAAGACGCAGATAAGCCTCGTGCACGAGTGCGGTGGTCTGCAACGTATGTGCACCGCGTTCGCGATGCATCAGTCCGCGCGCGAGCCGACGCAGTTCTTCGTAGACCAGCGGAAACAACGCATCAAGCGCGGCTGCGTCGCCATGCCGCGCCTGTTGCAGCGTCGAGGTGAGATCGAGCGTGTCCGCCAAGGGTCGGTCGTTCCGGTGGGCGATTCGATCAATACTACCGAAGCATGGGAGGGCTCGCGCTGGTTCCAGCTCGCCCGCCGCCGGGTCTATGCTCGCGGCAACGCGACGATGGAGAGCACCATGTTCGAAGCCCCGAAGCTGGTCGATGACCTGAACGTCACCCTCGCCCGCTATGCGGTGTTCGGGCATCCGGTCGGGCATTCGAAATCGCCGGTGATCCATCGTGCCTTCGCGCACCAGCTCGGCATCGCGCTGCGCTACGACGCCATCGATGTCGCGCCCGGCACCTTGGCCACGGCCTTGTCGCGCTTCGCGGCCGAAGGCGGTGTCGGTGCGAACATCACCTTGCCGCTGAAGGCCGAAGCCTTCGCCGCGGCGCGCGCACACAGCGTTCGTGCGAAGAAGCTGGGCGTGGCCAACACCTTGGCGTGGCGCGGCGATCACTGGTACGCCGACAACACCGATGGCGAGGGCCTGATCCGCGATCTCGGCGAACGCCATCGCATCGACCTGCGCGGCCGGCGCGTGCTGCTGGTCGGCGCTGGTGGTGCAGCGCAGGGCGTGTTGCCGGCGCTGCTCGAGGCGGGCGTCGCCAAGGTGACGATCACCAATCGCACGCCCGAACGGGCCGACCAGTTGTGCGACTGGGTCGGCGATCCGGCGCGCGTGCAGACCTGGTATCTCGATGACCTGCGTCGTGCCGGCGATTTCGACGCGGTGTTCAATGCAACGAGCGCCGGTCAGAGCGGTGCGGCGGTCGACCTGCCGTTCTCGATCGCGA
>JAKJFE010000014.1 GCA_022705045.1 Pseudomonadota bacterium
GAACATGGCTCCCGCCGTTGAATGGCATCATTGGACGAATTCGGATTTCTGACGGAACGGCAGACACGGCGTGGAACCCTCCCTATCGCCCCAGAATTTCGACCCTCGTTGTCGATGCGAATCAGGAGTGGATCTACGTCGGTGGCGGCGATTCGACGTTCAATGGACTGTCACGGATCTCTGTATCAACAGGACTCGTCGATCCGGATTGGAAACCGCTTGCGGCACTGCCGACTGACAACGTCTGGATCAACACCATCGCCATCGATGACGGCGGCAATATCTATGTCGGAGGGAGATTCCGTGGCGCCTCTTGCGATCCAGGCCACGTTGTCGACGCGTTGAGACTGATCGGCGGCAATGTCATCGACCCGACTTGGCATCTGAGCACCGACATCGAATATTTTGGCATTCTGTCGATACTTGATGCCGACGATGGAAGAGTTGTCGTCGGCGGCAACTTCCAGACCATCAACGGCGTCTTCAGCCCCGGCTTCGCCATCGTCGACAGTACGACCGACGTGATCTTCATGGATCAGATCGGCGACACGATGTGCATTCCTTGACCTGCATACAGCTATACGAAAAGAACTGGAGACAGCCATGACCGAACAACGTTTCCGCGCCTACACGACGCACGACCTCGACGCGGTGATGGAGCGCATGGCGCGGCAGTTGTCGATGCGGCTGGACGCGCATCCGGTGGTGCTGGTCGGCGTGCTGCGCCGGGGCGCGCCGCTGGCGGCGATGCTGCATGAGCAACTGGCGAAGCTGCGCCCGGAACTGTCGATCGAGCGCACCGACCTGAAGGTCAAACGCTACGGCGACGACCTGACCCTGCTGCATCCGGACACCGCGTTGACCGAAACGCCGCAACAGGCCGAGGTGAAGTTCACCGGCAAGCGCGTCGTGGTGGTCGATGATGTGTTGTACCAAGGCCATTCGGTATTCCGCGTGCTCGAATGGGTACGCCGCCACGAGCCGCTGTCGGCGCATGTTGCCGTGCTCGTCGACCGCAAGATCAATGCGCTGCCGGTGTACGCCGACGTCGCCGGACTCACCCTGCAGATCGCACCCGGCGACGTCATCGAGTGCAACGTGCCGCCCTACGAACCCGAGTTCGCCGTCGACATCTGGCGCCCGCACGCGGACTGAGTCGATGAACCCGATCGTCTACGCCATCCCGGTGTTCTTCGCGCTGATGCTGATCGAGTTCGGCGTCGCGCACGCGCGCGGCCGGCGCGCCTATCGCATCAACGACACGCTCGGGTCGTTGTCGGCCGGCGTCACTTCACAGATCACCGAGATCGCGACCAAACTCGTCGTCATCGGCATCTACGCGTTCTGCTTCGAGCATCTGCGCGTGACCACGCTGCCGGTCGATGCCTGGTGGACTTGGCTGCTCGGCCTGCTGCTCTACGACTTCCTGTACTACTGGCATCACCGCATGGGCCATGAAGTCGGCATCCTGTGGGCGTCGCACGTGGTGCACCACTCGTCCGAGGAATTCAATCTCTCGACCGCATTGCGCCAGACCAGCACGCGTTTCCTGCTCGGCTGGATCTTCTACCTGCCGATGGCCGTGCTCGGCTTCCCGATGATCGTGTTCATCGTCGTCGGGCTGATCGACCTGCTCTACCAGTACTGGATCCATACCGAGCAGGTCGGGAAGCTCGGCTGGTTCGATCGCGTGTTCGCAAGCCCGTCGAACCATCGCGTGCACCACGCCGTGAACGACAAATACCTCGACAGGAACTACGGCGGCATCCTGATTCTCTGGGACCGGATGTTCGGTACTTTCATCGACGAGGACGACAACGAACCCTGCGTCTATGGCACACGCAGCCGGCTCGGCACCTTCTCGCCGTGGTGGGCGAATCTGGAAGTGTTCTCCGCGCTCGCGAAGGACGCCTGGCACACGCGCTCGTGGATGGACAAGCTGCGTGTATTCCTGAAGCCGCCGGGCTGGCGTCCGGCCGACGTCGCCGCGCGTTTTCCGAAACCCGACTTCGATCTTGAAGCCGCGAAGCGCAAGTACGACCCGCCGCTGACGCGTTTCGAATCGATCTACCTGCTCGTGCAGTTCGTGATCGTGCTCGCAGCCGGCACGCACTGCCTCGCCGTCGCCGAGCAGTGGCCTTGGCCGGCGGTGCTCGCGTATGGCACGTGGGTCGCATTCTCCACGTGGTCGCTATGTCGTCTGGCAGATCATGGCCGACAGGCCTGGGCCTTAGAATTCCTGCGATTGGGGTCGCTGCTGGCGCTCGTGCCGTTTCTCTGGCGTGTCGCTGCCGCGGGCTGAAGCCACGGGGACGACGATGGACACAACCGCACATCCGCAACTGACCCGACTGCTGCGCGCCTGGAGCGGCGGCGAAGCCGGTGCCGCCGATCAGGTGCTGGCGCTGGTCTACGACCGCCTGCGCCAGATCGCCGCGCAACGCGTGCGCATGGCGTATCCGCGCGAGCAGATGGCGCCGACCGAACTCGCCAACGAAGTCATCGCCAACCTGCTCGAGGCCGATGTCAGCTGGCAGGACCGCGCGCATTTCTTCAAGACCGTCGCGGTGGCGATGCGCAATTTCCTGCACGATGTCGCGCGTCGCGATGCCGCGCTGAAACATGGCGGCGGCCAGATCCACGTCACCCTGTCGGCCGCCGAACTCGAGCCCGGCGACGCCCTCAGCGGCGAAGTCGAATCGCTGCACGAGACACTGGCCGAACTGCGCACGCTGGATCCGCGCAAGGCCGATGTGGTCGAACTGCATTTCCTGGTCGGACTCGGCCTCGAGGAAGTGGCGCAGACGCTGGACGTGTCGCTCGCCACGGTGAACCGCGACCTGCGCTTCGCGCGTGCCTGGATGAAGGAACGCCTGGCCTGATGGGCTCGCGTTTCCAGCAACTGGAAGACCTGTTCAACCAGGCCGTGTCGATGCCGGCCACGACGCGCGCCGAATGGCTGGCCACGCTCGACCTTGAACCCGGATTGCGCGACGAACTGCAAGCACTGCTCGCCGCCGATGCGGCGCCGCAGGCCCTGACCGACCGATTCGATGACGCGTTGAACAACGGCCAGGCCGTTGGCCACGCCGGGGTGCGCCTTGGGCAATGGCGGCTGCTGCGCGAGATCGGTGCCGGCGGTGCAGGTGTGGTCTGGCTGGCCGAACGCGCCGACGCGCAGTACGAGCAGCAGGCCGCGATCAAGATCAACCGCGCCATTGCTGCCAGCGATGCCGCCGCGCAGCTGCGCCACGAACGCCAGATCCTCGCCACGCTCGAACATCCGGTCATCGCGCGTCTGCTCGATGGCGGCGAAACCGACGATGGCCATCCGTATCTGGTCATGGAATATGTGCGCGGCGAACCGCTGACCACGGCCTGTCGCGAGCGTGGACTCGACCTGCGCGACCGTGCGCGACTGGTGGCGCAGATCGCGCGCGGCGTGCATTACGCGCATCAACGCCTGGTCATCCATCGCGACATCAAGCCCGGCAACATCCTGCTGCGCGACGACGGCCGCCCTGTCCTGCTCGACTTCGGCATCGCCAAACTCTTCGCGCCGGGCGAACGTTACGCCGCCGCCACGCAACCCTGGTTCACGCCCGCCTATGCGAGCCCGGAACAGAAGCGCAACCAGCCGATCAGCACCGCGACCGATGTCTATGCGCTCGGCCTGGTGTTGTGCGAACTGCTGAGCGGACGCGAACCGAAGATCGCCGACGACGGCAGCGTGACCGCGCCGAGTCAGCGCAGCGACGATGCTCAGACGTCCCGACTGCGCGGCGATCTCGACGCCATCGTCGCGCGCGCCTGTGCGCCCGAGCCGCAACGCCGATACGCCTCGGCCGAAGCCTTCGCCGAAGATCTCGAACGCTGGCTGCGCGGCCGCCCGATCAAGGCGCGGCCGGACACGCCGCTGTATCGCATCGGCAAGTTCGTGCGTCGGCATCCGTTCGGCGTGGCGTTCGGCACCGCCGCCGTGGTGCTGATCCTCGGCACCGCCGCCTGGCTGCGCATCGAACGCGACCGCGCCTGGCGCGCCGAGTCGAAGGCGCGGGAAGAGGCGGCTGCGGCTGCGGCTGTCACCGACTTCCTCGTGGACCTGTTCCGCGAAGCCGAACCCGGCGCCGGCAAATCGCGCACCTTGACGCCGGTGGACCTGATCGATCGCGCTCGCGGCAACCTCGCCGGTCGCGACGAAGTGGCCAAACCCACGCGCGCCCGCATCAACGGCGTGCTCGGTCAGATCTACAGCTATCTGGGCGAACCCGAACGCGCCACCGAAACGCTGCGCAACGCCATCGAGGAAGCCGACGACAGCCGCCTCGATCCGATCACGCGCATCGAACTGCGCAGCGCCCTCGCCTCGGTGCTCGACGATCGCGCGAATTACACCGGCGCCGAAACCCGCCACCGCGAGACATTGGCCATCGCCGAAGCCGCCGGCTTGCAGGCCGAGGCGATCAAGGCACGTGCGCGCATCGGCTTCGAGCTGGCCAAACAGCGTCGCCACGACGATGCCGAAGCACTGCTGCGGCGCGCGCTGGCGGAAAGCACGGCACTGCACGGCGCCGATCATCCGGACACCGCACGTATCCGCGTCATGCTCGCCGAGGACCTGATGTTCGGCGACGCCACCGCTGAAGCACTCGCCGAAGCCGAGCGCGGCGTGAAGGTGTTGCGCAAGGCGATGTCGCCGGACGATCAGGAGTTTCTCGGATACCTGACGACCTATGCGGCGGGACTGCGCGTCGCCGGCAACGTGCCGGAATCGATCCGCGTGCTGGAGGAGATCATCGCCCAGCGCGAGTCGCTGCTCGACCACAACAGCTTCCTGCTCGCGAACGCCTACAGTTCGCTCGGCTCGGCACTGTACGAACAGGGGCGCACGCTCGAGGCCACCGAGCAGTTCGTCGCTGCGCTCGACATCGGCCGCGCCACACTTGATCCGAACGACCCGAGTTTCGCGATCGATCTCAACAATGTCGGTTCGCTGTACGAGGAACAGGGCGACTACGCACGCGCCGAGCCGTTCCTGCGCGAAGCGCTTGCGATCTATCGCGACCATGCCGAGGTCGAGCCCTATCAACTCGCCAACCTGACGCAGAACACCGGCCGCCTGCTGATGCTCTCGGGCCAGTCCGAGGAAGCGAAGCGGTTGCTGTCGACGCCGATCCCCGATCTGCCCGGCGCCGACTGGGACCTGCTGCGTGCGCGTCGCCAGTTGCATCTCGGCGAATGGGAACGTCGTTACGGCTCGGCCACCGCGGCGCTGGCGTATCTCGATGGCGTGAACATCGACTGGCTCGGCGGCCGCGACAGCCCGCGGCTCGGCGCGCTGCTGCGTTGGCGCGGTCTGGTCGAACTGCAACTCGGGCACATCGACAGCGCCCGCGATCTGCTCCAGCAGGCCGGCGAGCACTGGGCGCGCACGCGCAATCCCGGATACGTCGGCATCGGTGATGTCGAACTCGATCTGGCCGAACTCGAGGTCGCGTCCGGTCAGGTCGCGGCGGCACGCGAACACGCTCAACGTGCGACGCGTATCCTCGATCCGGTGCTGGCGAAGAACGCACCGCAACGCGTGCGACTGGCGCGACTGCAGCGGCAGTTCAACGCCGGCTGAACCGGACGGCGCCGACTGATACGTCGGCCGATCGCATCTCGTCTTCCCCGACAAGGCCGCGATGTGGCGGCCACGGAAAGACATCATGCACGTTCGTTCATTACGCTTCGTACTCGCTTCCGCCCTGCTCGCTCCGGGCGCTCAGGCCGCCGTCCTCACCGTCGGTCCCGGCGCCGACTGCACCACGAGCTCGCTCGGCGCAGCGATCTTCGCGACGAGCCAGGTGGGCGGTGCCGACGAGATCCGCGTCAGCGCCGGTACGACCTACACCGATCAGAAACTGACGATCAGCAACCAGTCGTTGACGATCAGCGGCGGCTGGAGCAGTTGCGCCGCGAACGCCACACCGATCGGCCGCACCCTGGTCTCGGGCAACGGCGTCGACTCGGTGCTGACCGCGCGCGAATCCAGTGGCAGCCGCTACACGCTCGCGCTTGATCGCCTCGACATCAGCAACGGTGGCGGCGGCAGTGACGGCGTCGGCGGCGGCATCGACATTTCCGGCAACTGGTCGGTAACGCTGCGGCGTATGGACGTGCGCAACAACGCGACCGAATTCGATGGCGGCGGCATCGCCATCGAAGGACCAGGCACCCTCAATCCTGCCGGCATCGAATTAGGCGAGGACGTGGTGCTGCGCCACAACCAGGCGCGTAACGGCAACGGCGGCGGCATTTATGGCCGCTACGCGGTGGTCCAGATCCGCGCCGACCGCGTCCGCATCCACGATAACAACGCCTATCGTGGCGGCGGTATCGCCGCGACCAGCGCCAACGTCTACGTCGGTGCCTACGGCGACGAGATTCCCTACACCGGCGCGACCGGCCTGATCGTCGAACAGAACCGCGCGACCGACGGCGGCGGCATCGCCATGCTCGGCAGCGGCTGGCTGTTCGACGCGCACGAACTGACCGTGCGCAACAACCGCGCGAACCGCTACGGCGGCGGCATCTACGGCATCAACGGCCAACTGCAGCTCGGTCGCGACTATCCGAACTACTGGCGCGTCCAATGCGCGCCCGGCGATTTCTGCTCGCGCGTCGAAGGCAATGTCGCCGGCCTCGATTGCCCGACGCCGGGTGTCAACGCCGGGCTCGGCGGCGGCCTCTACCTCGACAAGGTCAATGCCTACGTGTCGCAGACTCTGGTCAGCGACAACTGCGCCCGCGACGCCGCCGCATTCTTTTCGTGGGGTCCATCGACGCGCATCGAAAGCACCGTGTTCGCACGCAACCTGATCGAGGAGAGCCTGTACACGGACATCGTCGCGGCCGGCTCGCGTGTGGGCGATCCCGAACAGACCGTCATCGTCCGCGGCACCAGCTTCTTCGACAACCGCGGCCGCACCGTCGAGGGCGGCATCGTGCCGACCTCGTTGTTCTCCGCCAGCAGCAACGCCACCACCCGTTTCATCGGCGTGGCCGCGGACAGCCCGCTGTATCTGAACGGCACTGGCCACGCCTGCCTGGTGACGAATGCCGGCGCCAGCGCGTACCGGAATCCGGGCAGCAACGACTTCCGTCCGGCAGCGAATTCGCTGCTGGTCGACGCCTGCCCCGAAGCAACGTTTGCGCCGACGTACAGCGGTATCGACCTGCAGCCGCGCTGCAGCGATGACCCGAACTACAACCGTGGCGGCACCTGCGACATCGGCGCCGCCGAAGCACCGCTCGACCCCTTCTTCGCCGGATTCGGAAACGACTTCGAATAACGGCTACCGGTCTTCCCGCGGCGGAGCTCGGCCGGCGCGCGCGTGGCGCGACGGTTACCCCCTGTCTCCGCGCTCCGTCGCGGGAACCTTGTTCGAATCGGCGCGGGCGCGTCGCGATCAGCCGCGCAACGCTGCGCTCGCCGGCACCCGAAAGGCGCGCCACGCCGGCCAGGCACTGGATGCGAATGCCGCCAGCAGCAAGACCACGACCACCATCAAGGCAGCGCTGCCACGCCAGGGCGCGGCACCTTCCAGCGCCGCATCCACCAGTCGCATCGCCGCATAGGCCACAGCCATGCCCAGGACCAGGCCGGCCGCGGTCGTCCGTCCGCCTTCGCCCAGCACCCCCAGGAACAACCGCAGCGGTGTCGCACCGACCGCAGCACGCACGGCGTATTCGCGCCGTCGCTGGACGACCAGGAACATCAGCACCACGAACAGGCTGAAGGTCGCCAGCGCCATCGCCAGTACGGCGAAGCGCGTGAATACGAGTTCCGCCAGACGCAATCCGGACAGCCCTTCGGCAGCGCGTGCCGCGAGTGATTCCGGCCAATACAGGGGCGCCCACGGATCGATTTCCGCAGCCAGCCGCTGCACCGCCGCGACATCGACTCCACGATCAGCCTGACCGCGCAGCAACAACGTGAACATCGTCGGCGCGGCGGACTGCTGCCACAGCGGCACCAGCACGGTCGCGGGCGGCGAGCGCGCGACGCCTTGGAAGTGCGCGTCCTCGATCACCCCCACGATGGTGCGGCTCACGCCGGCCGCGTCGTCCGCGAGGCGCAGGCTGCGCCCGATCACGGCATCGTCGTCGAACAGACGTTGCGCCAGCTGCACGCTGACGACCGCCACCGGCGCGCTGTCCGTGCGATCCAGCGTGTCGTCGATGAATCGCCCGTGCCGCAGCCGCAGGCCCAGCGTTTCGGCATAACGACCGTCGACGGCGCGCAGGTCGGCGGCGCTGTTCACGACGCCCTGCGTCGATGCGGCGCTCGCATCGATCTGGCGCGTATAGCGCTGGAACGGCGGGGTGTCGGCCAGCGCCAGCGCGGACACGCCCTGCTCCGGGCCGACGCGATCGCGCAGACGCGCGATGAAGTTCTGGCGCGCGACGAGATCGGGGTAACGGTCGGCCGGCAACGCGAAACCCAGCGACACGGTGTCGTCCACCACCAGCCCGAGCGAGCGCGAGCGCACCTCAGCCAGGCCGGTGCCGACGCATAGCGCGATGACACCAACGACACCGGCGGCCACCATCTGCAAGCCCGCGAGCAGGCGCCCTTGTCGCAGGGCCGAACGGCCGACGCCACCGCGCCCACCCTCGCGCATCGCCAGCACCATGCCGGACCGTGTCCCGGCGAGCTGCCGCCATTGCGATGCCGTCAGCAGCACGGCCACGGCCGACACCACTACCGGCAGCCACGGCAGCGAGCCGTTGCCGTACACGAACTGCCCTTCCAGCTCGCGCGGAATCCAGTCGTTGGAAATGAATCCGACCAGATGCCGGAACATCGCCGCACCGAGCAACCAGCCGGCGCTGACGGCGACGAGGCTCAACAGGGCGTTGGCCACCAGTGTCTCGAAGAGCAGTCGGCGCCGCGTCGCGCCGAGTGCCATCACCGTCGCGACGCGCGACTGGTCCGCGAGCGCGCGCACCTGCATCAGGGTCGCGACGTTGCCGAGCGCGACGACCAGCATCAGCAATGCGGCGGCGACAAAGACGAAGACGGTCGGACGCATCGAGCCCATCACCGCATCGATGACGCGGTCGATGCCGAACGCGAATCCTTCGGGGTACAGCGCGTGATCGCCGGCGCGCGCCAGACGATGACTCAATGTTGCCAGACGGGTCCGCGCGGCCTCGATGTCGTCGCCCTCTGCCAGCAGCGCGTTCAGAACGTAGCGGCGCTCCGGGCGTGCGCTTGTCTCCGGCGCTTCGCCATGCGCGGCCCACAGGTCGGCCCCCATGAACTGGAAGCGCGGCGGCATCACGCCGATGACCGGACGCGCCACGCGGTCCACTTCCAGCTTCGCGCCGATCACGTCCGAGCGACCGGCGAATTCCTGCTGCCAGAGATCGTGCGAAATGACGATGCCATCGTCGTCCGCAGCAGCAACGAAGCGTCCGAGCAGGGGCGACGTTGCCGTGACCGTGACGGCATTCGGCGTGGTTTCGGTCAAGGTCACGCGACGCGGCAGTCCTGCGCGACCCGCGATCGCGACCGGCCGCGAGGACGACGCGCTGACCGCAGCGAAGCCGGCTTCATCGCGCAGGGTCCGATACTCGGCCGCCGTGACGGTGTAGGCCGGTTGCGCGACATCGCGCGCGCTCCGGCTGAGCACGGTCAGTCGCGCGGTGTCGTAGGGCCAGGGCGCGACGAAGAAGTTGTGCGCAATCGCGATGGCCGCGAGCAATGCGGCGGCGGTGACCGCCAGCGTGAGGACGATGGCGAGGTTCGCGCCGGGATGGCGGCGCAGTGTGTGCATGACGGAAGACAGCATCTGGATCTCCGATGACGCGGGACATTCGACGGCCGAAGCAAAACGGGGCCCGGCGCAATGCCGGACCCCGCAGCGATGAGCTTCAGGGGCACAGCCCGCATCGCCCGGGCTGGCCTGTCTGCAACGATCAGAAGTCGTAGTTCACGCTGAAGCGCACGTAGCGCGGCGTCGTGAATGCGGTCGGCAGGCCGTATTCCGCGGCCGGCACGCCCGGCGCGTCTTCACCGGTTTCGCTGACTTCGGTGACGGTGTGGTCGTTGAACACGTTGAACACATCAGCCTTGAGCGCGAGCTTGCCGTCCAGTGCCGCCGGGCGGTACTCGATGTTCAGGTCGAGCGTCTTCTGCCACGGCGTGCGGCCGATGGTGCCGCGCGGCACCAGGTGACCGTCGCAGTAGAAGTACGAGTTGTCGTAACCGGCACCGCCGTTGTTCTGGTCGGGGTAGTAGCCGATGCAGTTCTTCGGACGACCGGACTGCACGAGCAGGTTCGCACCCATCTGCCATTCGTCGTTGAGCTTGTAGGCGCCGAACAGCTTCAGCGAGTGGCGACGATCGTTCGGCAGGTCGCCGTAGGCGCCTTCCATCAGCTCCGGATAGTCGAAGTCCTGCGTCACGCCGGCATCGTCCTGGCCGATGTCCGACTTCACGTAACCTTCGGTGTTGCCGTAGCTGTGCGCGATCGTCCACGAACCCTGCAGGAACCAGCGATCGTCGAACGCACGCTCGAAGAAGAACTCGAGGGCGTTGTACTTGCGCTTGATCGGGTCGTAGCCGAGTTCTTCGGCGCTCAGGTGCACTTCCTCGAGCGTGCCGTCGGAGTCGACGTCCATCATCGAGGTGAAGTCGTTGCCCGGGTTGAACAGCAGGCAGCTCGGGACGAGTTCGCCGTCGTATTCATAACCATTGTCTTCGGCCCAGGCTTCGATCGGACGGTGGTCGCAGAAGTCGTCGATGGCGCGCTTCAGGTCGCGATGGATGGCGCGCACGCCGCCCGACCAATTGCCGAACAGCTGGCGCTGGTAGCCGATGATGAACTCTTCCTGGAACATCGGATCGAGATTCTGGTCGGCCACCGACAACGGGTTCGGCACCACGCCGTTCGAGGTCGTCAGACGATCGCCGATCTGGTAACCGAGGGTCGGCGTGCCGGTGACCGGATCGATCGCGGTGAAGGTGTAGTACTCGCGATACGCCGTCTCCGAACCGCCCGCGCGCACATTGGTGTTGGCCGCGACCGGCAGGTAATAACGACCGGCATTGCCGAACAGCTTGGAGTTGCCGTCACCGTTGATGTCCCACGAGAAGCCGAGGCGCGGTGCGAGCTGGTTCGAGAGCTTGGTGAAGCTGACGCCGAGCGGGTTCTTGTTGTCGAAGGTCTCGTTGCGCAGGCCGCCGTAGATCATCAGGTTGTCGGTCGCCTGCCAGCTGTCTTCCACGTAGAAAGCAGTCTGGATGACGTCGACGTCGCCGCCGTTCTGGTAGATGCGCTTGCGCACCACCTGGGTCACACCTTCCGGAACGACTTCGCCGTACAGCACGGTCTCGCCCGGCACCACGTCGTAGTAGGCCCAGTAGACGTCGCCGCTGTAGGTGGCACCGCCGATGGTGTTCCAGTCCTCGCGGTCATAACCGAAGCGCAGCTGGTGGTCGCCGACCACCCATTCGCCGTCGACACGGAAGGCCTGGCGCTCGTCACCGCCGTCCGGGCGTTCTTCGGTGGTGTCGGACCAGCAACCGGCCACCGGGCTCGCGGTGTCGCGGAAATCAAACACCAGCGGGCAGCTGTTGTCGGCGATCGATTCGCGCTTGTATTCGCCGGTGCCATACAGCACCGACAGCGTGAAGTTGTCGGTCAGGTAGCCGGTGTACTTGGCGATGAAGTTGGTGCCGCCCTCTTCGTAACGCGTGGTGCCGATGTCGGTGCCGCGGTCGTTGTTGTCGTCGAGGAAGGACACCATCGTGTCGTCCCTGCGCTCGTCCGAGAAACCGGTCACTTCCAGCAGGTGGTTGTCGCTGATGTTCCAGTCGATCTTGGCCAGCCACAACGGGTCGCTGCCGTCGTTCGTGTAGTAACGGCCGTTGAGGACGTTGCCCGCGGTTTCGGCTTCACGCTCGTTCTGCTGCGCCAGCGCGAAGAAGAACAGACGATCCTCGATGATCGGGCCGCTGGCATAGGCGGCGTAGCTGACCGAGTCGGCGCTCTCGTTGCCGTTGCGGTTGTAGACGTCGCCATCGGCGTAACGCACGTCCGGGTTGTCCTCGGACAGTGCATCCGGCGACCAGTACGCGTTCGCGCCGAAATGCCAGTCGTTGCCGCCGCGCTTGGTGATGATGTTGATGACGCCGCCGGTGGAGCGGCCGAACTCGGCGCCATAGCCGCCGGTCTTCACCTGCGTTTCCGCGATCGCCTCGAACGGCAGCTGCGAATAAGCCACGCCCTTGTAGATGTTGGTGACGTTGAAGCCGTTGATGTAATACGCGTTCTCCGCGACCGACGACCCGCCGAACGAGGCCAGGTTGCCGAACGCGGTGTCGCCGCGCGTGGTGCCCGGCGCCAGCAGCGCAACGCCGGTGACGTTGCGCGCGACCGGCACGGCATCGAACTGCGCTTCGGTGAAGATCGAGGTCGACTCGACCGAGGACAGGTCGATCGGATTGACCATGTCGCCGGTCACTTCGACCACGTCGAGCGCGGCCGCATCGGACGCGAACGAGACCGCGGTGCCGGTGCCGACGTTGACGCTGACTTCGCGCGACTGGCCGTCATGGCTCACGCGGTAGCGGCCGGTCGGCAGCGCACCCGCACGGAAGTTGCCATCGGCATCGACCGCGACTTCGCGCTTGAGGCCGGTGGCCAGGTTCTCGACGACGACGGCGCCGCCGGAGGCTTGGCCAAAGATGTAGCCGCTGGTGTTCGACTGCGCATGGACGCCGTGCGCGGCCAGGGCCACCGCAAGCGCGAGCGCACTGCGCCTGAAGGTGTTCAATCTCGACATGTTGTTGCACTCCTGAATCGGGGAACGTGTCCGATGGGTGTATTCGGCAGGACACGCACAAGCCGACGTGACGACCAACGCCACGACACCGAATTCGAGGCTAGGCAGCGTTCGTTAGGGTTGCGATCACATCGCCGCGGCCGTGACACGATCGGGAACCAGCGGCTTCGGGAGCGGAACGACCGGAGTGATGCTCGACGGTCATCGACAGCGGCCCGAGGCCGGTTGCGCCGCCGCCAGGCCTCGACGCGGCGAACGACGGCGCAACCGCGACCCGGCGGAGGTTTCCAGACTCGGGACCGGATCGTGTGTGCAGCATCGTGGGTGTCGCTGCTGAACGCATGCGCGCGGTCGCGAACGGTCGCAACGGCGGTGCGAGTGGCGAAATCGCCGGATCGAATCGATCAGCCCGGCAGCATGAAGCCGAGATCGCGCGAGGCGAAACGGCCGAGGCGCGGGAACATCGTGTCGATGTCGTTTTCGCCAAGACCGAACCAGCGCGCCAGGGTCGCGCCGTACTGGTCGATGCTGATGCCCGGAATCATGTTGCCGTCGCCAGCGAAGGCATTCGTGGCCGGGTCGAGCAGCGGCAGATCGCCGTAGACATGGCGACCGCGCACCGCGCCGCCCATGACGAACAAGTGGTTCGCCCAGGCATGGTCGGAACCGTCGCCATTGCTGGTCAGCGAGCGTCCGAACTCGCTGGCGGTGAAGGTCGTCACGCGATCACGCAGGCCCAGCTGCTGCGTGGCTTGGTCGAACGACGCCAGTGCCTGCGACAGCGCGCGCAGCAGCTGCGGCTGCAGCATGCTTTGCGCATCGTGCGTGTCGAACGCGCCGAGTGCACAGAAGAACACCTGGCGGCGATGTCCGATCACGTCGCGCCGTTCGATCAGCTGCGCGACGCGGCGCAACTGTTGTCCGAGGTCGTAGGCCATGCGATCGGCGAAGGTTGCGTCGTCGCCCGGCAGCGGCGGGAACACGCCTTCGAAGGACGAGGCCGCGGCGACTTTGTCGGCCAGCGTCGCATAGGCGTCGACCGCGCTGCCAAGCGTGCGGCGATAGTGCTCGACGATCGGATGGCTGCGCGACTGCCCGAGCAGATCGAGCAAGCTGAGGTTCGCTCCGGCAGCACGATCGACATCGAGCGCGCGAATGTCGGAGGTCGACACGGACAGCGGCTGCACCTGTTGTCCGACCGGAAACAGGTGCGACCCCGTCATCGACATCGCTGCCGGCAGGAGCGCGCTCGATTGCGTCGATGCGACGAGATCGGCGAGACGCCCGCCCCAGCCGCTGGGAGCAGCGGTCTCCAGACCGGTACGCACTTCCAGTCCCTCCCAGAACGCCTGCTGGTCGTTGTGAGAGAACAATTGCGGCGGCAGCGGCACGGTGCGTTCGTCGTACTGCGTGCGTGTCACCGGTTCCAGCAACGCGCCGATGCGCCCGACCAGGGCCAACTGGCCGGATTCGAACAAGCTCGCCATTTCGCCCATCTGCGGATGCAGGCCGAGTGCGAACGGTGCACCGCTGAGCGGCGCGATCGGCAGCAACTGCTCGCGCGGAATCGTCAGTCCGGCGCGATGCTGGGCGTAACTCGCATAGGCATTGGGGTCACGTGCGACCACCAGGTTGTGGCCATCGTTGCCGCCAAGCAGGAAGACGCAGACCAGGGCCTTGTAGTCGCTGCCGCGTGGCGCCGCGGCCAGCGTTGGCCACAGACCGAGCAGACCGGGATCGGCGAACAGGCCGGCGCCGCCGGCGGTGGCGGCGAGCGCGCGCTTCAGGAAACGACGACGGTTATCGGAATCGATGCGATGACTCATGGCGATGTCCTCAGCGCTGCACGGCGAAATCGGGCGACACATGGGCGAGATAGAGCGCGTTCTGGACCCGCAGCAGGCGTTCGTCCGGTGCAATCGCCGCGATGCGCGCCCGCAGGGCCTGGCGCAATCCGGGCGACATCGCGCCCTGCAGCACGACCAGATCGACGGCATCGATGAAGGCATCGACCTGCGCCGCGCTCGCGTTCGCCGGCATGCGCGCCATCCAGTAAGACAGATCGATGCGACGCACCCGCGGATCATCGTCGTAGGGTCCGCCGACATAGGCCCAGAAAATCTGGTTGACACCGTCATTGGTGACATTGATCAGCCAGGTGTCGGTGAGCACCTGCATTTCCGGGGCGACCATCGCGGCGGCGGCCACGACGCCGGGCGGCACGTGGTCCGGCGCGTAGAAGTTGAACACCGACGGCGACATCAATGCCGACTGCCCGAGCACCTCGAGGATGTTGTAGTCCTCGAGGATCATCTGCGGCGTGTCCCAGACGGCGTGATGTGCGCGCCACAGGTGCACGCGCCGTAGCAGCGGTTCGCGCAGCTTGCCGAAGCGATCGGGCTGCGTGCGCTGGCCGTTGCGGGCCTCGTCGTCCAGCAGGATCGCGCGTACGACCGCCGCGAGATTGCCACGCACGCCTTGGCCATCGTTCTCGAAGACCGCCGCGACGCGATCGACATAGGCCGGCGACGGGTTGCTGGTGACCAATTTCCGGATCAGATGCTTCGAAATGAAAGGCGGCACATTCGGGTGCTGGAAGATCACGTCGAGCGCGTCTTCCAGATCGACGCGCGCGGTGCGCCCTGCCGGCAGCACGACGCCATCGAGCAGGCGCTTCGACGCCACGTCGTGATAGGTCTCGGTCGGCACCATCGGCAGCGTCGACGTGCAGGGGGCGGTGTCTTCGAAATCTTGCCCGGCACAGGCCCAGCCGGTGAAGACCTGGGCGAAGCCGCGCACGACCTGTTCGTCGTAGGTCGGCACGGGCACGCCGTTCGCGAGTTGCAGCGTGCCATCTCGGTTCAATTTCACCAGACCGATCGAGAACAGCTGCAACACTTCGCGTGCGTAGTTCTCGTCGGCGCGGATGTTGAGCACCGGATCGGATTTTCGGTTGCGGTACATGCTCAGGTAGCGGCCCATGGCCGGGCTCAGCGTCACCTGTTCCAGCAGCTCGCGATAGTTGCCGAACGCATTCGTGATCAGCAGGTCGTAGTAGCCGCCGAGGGTGAGGCCATCGTCGGCGAGGCCGCCGCCGCGCTCCGACGCCACCATGATCTCGCTTAGCGCGAAGGCGACGCGCAGGCGCAACTGGTCGTCGCCGCGAAGTGCGCGGTCGAACCAGGCTTCAGTGAAGAAGCCGAAGCCGATCGGCGACTCGGGCGTACCGCTGCTGCCGTTGCGGGCTCGCATGTAGGCGAGTAGCGAACTCGGCGGCAAGGCCATCTGCGCGGCGATCCATGCCTCGCCGCCGCCATTCGTCACCGCGTCGATCTCCTCGGGCGTCGGCCCGAATGTGCCCTGCGCGAGCAGGCGCGCGGCGTCGACCTGCAGCGGCGGCAAACCGATCTGTTCGAAGCTGTCGCCGAACACGACCTCGGCCTGCAGCGGCATCGCCCATGTCATGCACAGGCCCAACAACCCGCGCAGTCCCGCACTGAAACCCGACCATCGCATCCACATCGCACTTTTCCCCGTCGCCAATACGCCACGGGAACCATGCCCGCCGTCAGGCGGATGCACACCGGCGCGGGAACGAACGGCGCGTTGTCCGGAACCAGCGGCGGGCGCACGATGCCGCGCGCCCGCATCAGTCGCGAATGCGGATCTCGACGCGATAGGCGCGTTCGCCGATGCGGCCACTGCTGAAAGTGACGCGGGCGCCGTAGCGCAGTTCGAACCGCGTGCGGCTGCTCTCTTCGCCATAACCGGTGCCGGGACTGGAGCACAACGGTTCGCTGGCGATGCTCTCGATACGCAGCACGGTGGCGCCGGCGTCACGGCGCGCCTCGACGCGCAGGCTGCCGCCGTCGCGATACGGCGCGACCGCATGGCGCACCGCATTCTCGACCAGCGGTTGCAGCGCCAGTACCGGCACATCGATGTCACGCGTCGCGGCGTCCATCGCGACCACGGCGTCGAGCCGGTCGCCAAGACGGGTACGCTCGATGTCGAGATAACGTTCGACCATCGCCATTTCCTGGGCGAGGTCCTGCATCGTGGTGTGGCGCGCATCGAGCATGTCGCGCAGGAAACCGCCGATCTGGATCGCGAAGTGCTGCTCCTTCGACGCCTCCGGCAACATCGCGACCAGCGCATTCATCGCGTTCAGCGTGAAATGCGGCGACAACGAGTTCTGGATCGCGAGCATGCGCGCACGTGCGGCTTCGGCCTCGGTACGCAGGCGTCGCGATTCGCCGTCGCGCCATTGCGCGATCGCGACGAAACCGAGGTAGATCAGAACTTCCAGCATCAGCGTCCATGGGAACGTGCGCAGCCAGAACACCTCGAAGCTGCCGCCGAGGACACGGAACAGTTCGGCCGGCATGCACATCGACAGCAGCCATGGCCGCAACGTGCAGACCGTGGCGCCCGCCATGTAACCGATCACGACATGGAGGACAGTGCCGCGAATCCGATGGCGACCGTCCAGCGACCACCACAGCGATGTGCGCAAGGCCAGCAGCAGCAGCAGTCCCCACATCGCCAGTTCGGAGACGACCAGCCACAGGTGCACCGGCAATCGCACCGGCTGCTGATGAAACAGCATGACGAGCAGCAACTCCGCGACGGACAGCGCGAAGATCAGCGTCAGCAGGCTGGGAATCCAGTGGCGCGCGCGTGCCTCCGGCAAGGACGCGACGGCATCCATCGGAGAAACCGCCGCCGCGACGTTCACACCGCGGCGCCGAGTGTCGCCAGCACGCGCGCACGACAGCGGCGACTGACGGAAATCTCGGTGCCGCCGTTCATGACGACGCTGACATTGCCCTTGAACAGTTCCTGGACTTCGCGGATGCGGTCGGTATTCACCGCCGCCGAGCGGTTCACCTGCAGGAACAGGCCCGGCGTGGTGTTGGCGAGCACCGCGGAAAAACTGTCCGCGGCGCGCAAGACCTTGTGGCCGAGATGCAGCAGGCTGTATTTCGCATCGGCCTCGATCCATTCGATCTGCGCCTCGCGCACCAGCGACATGCGGCCATCGTGGCGGACCAGGAAGCGGCCGCGCCCGCCGGTCAGCTCGCCCGGGGTCGCTGCCGCCTCTGCGCGCAAGGGCGAAGGCTGAACCAGCAGATCGCGCATGCGTTGGGCCAGCGACAGGGCCTGCAGGCTGCTCATGCGCTCGGCGGCGCGATGCAGCGCCAACTCCAGTCGCTCGCGCGCAAAGGGTTTGACCAGGAAATCGACGGCATTGATCGCGAACGCATCAGCCGCGCGTTCCAGACTCGCGGTCGTGAACACGCACAACACGCCGCGCGCGGTGGCGTGTGCGCCGATGCTGAGGCCGTCCGGCCCCGGCAGGCTGACGTCGAGCAGGGCGACATCGATGCCGCCGCGATCGATCCGCTCGATCGCGCTGTGGCCGTCACCGCAGACGGCAGCGACCTCGCAGCCGGCGAGCGCAGCGACCAGCCGTTCCAGCCGCTGCCGCGCCAATGGCTCGTCCTCGACAATCAACACGCGCAGCGAAGGTGCTGCGACCGGCATCGGAAAACGCTCGGGGGAAACTTGCGCTGCCAGCATCATCTGCATCCTTTCAGGCCATTCGATACATGCTCCGGACCGGGGTCCGCAGCGACACGTGCCGTTCGGCATGTGCGACACCCAACCATCGGCACAGACCGCGACGCGATGCCGCCATCGCGATCACACCGTTCGTGACCAACGCGGCGCCGCTCGTATTCGTGTCATCACCTCCCGGCGCCGCGGGCTGGATCGAATGGCGCGACGAGGCCAGCGTGTCAGCCTTCGACCACTCCCCGCGCCGACCATGAGCTTTCCGAATGCAACTGTCCGAATTGCCCTGCTGACCGCATTCGCGCTGGCCGCAACGACGCCGGCACAGGCGGACCCGCCGCGCCGTTACGTGCCGGCGAAACGCGTCCTAGCCGCAGCGGAAGCGAAGCCCAAGACCGACGACGCCGCGCGCTGCACCGGTGAGGCGCACTTCTGCGCGGTCCATTCGCGGCCGTTCTGCAACAGCCAGCCGGGTTGCGCGTTTTCCGATGCGCTGAACCTGTGCACCGGGGCGGCACTGAAGTGCGCCTTGGCCGACAGCGAGGCGTTCTGCACGAAGATCAGTGGCTGCACATGGAGATGACGAACCGTCGATTCGACCTCCCGCGACGGCTGCGCGCCGCCATCTGTCTCGCCGGCATTGGCTTGTCGTTCGGCGCCGACGCGGCGCTGATCACGGTCGGGCCGGGCGCCGGCTGCAGCACGAACAGCTTGTCGCTGGCGCTGAGCGTCGCGGCGCTGAACGGGACCGACTTCGACGAAATCCGGGTGATGGAAGGCACCTACACCGGCGTGGCGCTGAGCACGAGCGCCATCAGCTATTCGCTGACCGGCGGCTACAACCACTGTCAGCTTGGTGCACAGGCCCTCGGACGCACGAATCTGGTCGGCAATTTCCGCGACTCGGTGCTCACGATCATCGGCGCGACCAACGCCTATCACAACGTCACGCTGTCGCATCTGAACATCAGCAACGGTGGCGCCAGCACGAACACGCCCTTGTACGGCGCCGGCATCCGCGCGCGCGACCTGCGCCTGGTCCTGGACGAGACCGCCGTACTGAACAACACCTGCGGCACCCAGGGCGACGGTGGTGGCATTCGCCTGGAGCGGTCTTCGAACGGCGTGTCCGGCATCCTCGAACTGCAGCGCAACGTGCGCGTGTTCGGCAACACCGCCCGCAATGGCGGCGGCATCTCGGTGGAAAACGCGTCGCTCCGCATTCGTCCGGACGGCACCGAGATCTTCGACAACACCGCGCGCAGCAACGGCGGCGGCCTCCATCTCGACAACGCCGACGTTACTGTCGGGAGCTTCGGCGAGCCGGAGGTCTCCAACACCGCCAGCGGACTGGTCGTTCGTGACAACCGCGTCACCGACAACACCGGCGCTGGCGGCGGGCTGTATGCCACGGGCGGTCTGGTCGATCTGCATGACACCGCATTCGTGGGCAATCGTGCACCCACCGGCGCCGGGATCTACATGGCATCCGGTCAGCTTCAGGTCGGACGCGACAGCCCCGGGCTCAACGTCGGCTGTCCAGCCTCGTCGCCCTGCATGCGCTTCGAGAACAACTGGACGGGCAACGATTGTCCAGGCGCGCTCAGCGACCACAGCGGCGGGGCGATCGCGCTGTCCGGTGTCCGCGCCTTCATCCACCAGGCGAAGTTCAGCGGCAATTGCGGCGCCGGCGGTGCCGTGCTCTGGGCCTCAGGGGCTGCCGTTCCAGCACCGGCCATCGACATCGAAGGCATGCTCGCGCACGACAACTTCAATGCAGGCGCGTGGCAATCATCGATTTCGGTGTCCCCCGGCCACGACCTGCGCATCCGCTACAGCACGCTGGTGCGGAGCTGGACGCGCCCCACCGGCAGCGCGAACTGGCAATTGCTCTCGTCGTTAAGCGAAATCCCGCCGACACCCGGGAGTTACATCCGGACGTCGATCGTCGATGTCGCCCAAGCTCCGCCCTGGGGAAACGCATCGGCGGGGTGCGGCTTGCTCTTGAACGGCGACAATCTCACGTTTCGCGATCCCATCAGCGGCGACTACCGCCTTGCGGCCACCGCCAACGGTGCCATCGATCGCTGCAGCGTGGCCGTTGCACCGATCGACTACAGCGACCTCGAACGCAAGCCGCGTTGCGAAGATTCGCCGGCCCATGCCGACGGCGGCGGTCGCTGCGATATCGGCGCCTACGAGTACGACAGCGATCCGTTCGGATACGGCTTCCGCAGCAGCTTCGAATAGCCCATTCCCGCGGCGGACCCGGGACCGTGTTGCGTGGCACGGTCCCGGCATCCCCCCAAGTGTCTCCAGGGTCTGTCGCGGGAACCTTCCAAAACAAAGGCCCGCCGAAGCGGGCCTTTGCGTGTTCGCGGAACGGGCGACGTGCGATCAGTTGACGTTGATTGCCGACCACGCCGCAGCGACGGCGTTGTACTGGGTCGAGCCGGCGCCGTAGATCGCCGTGGCGGCCTGCAGGGTGGCAGTACGTGCACCCGGATAGGTCGTGCTCGAGGTCATGTAGTCGCGGATCGCGCGGTACCAGATCGCGGCAGCGGCCGTGCGGCCGATGCCGGTCACCGAACCGTTGCCGGTGGCGTTCTTGGTATCGCCCGGTGCGCAGGTCTTGGTCAGCGAAGTGGTGCCTTCGGCCAGCATGTAGAAGAAGTGGTTGGCCGGGCCCGAGGAGTAGTGCGGGTCCACGCCACCCAGGCCGCCGGCCGGATAGCAGTCGTAGGACGCATTGCCGTCCAGGTTCGGGTCATACATGTAGCGCAGCGGGCTGGACGACAGTTCCTCGCCGATCTTGTAGTCGCCCGGATCGCTCGGGTTGTTCGCGTAGTACTCGACCATCGTGCCCATGATGTCCGAGTTGGCTTCATTGAGGCCGCCGGAGTCGTTGGAGTAGGCGAGATTGGCTTCGGCCTGATTCACGCCGTGGCTCATTTCGTGGCCCGCGACATCGAGCGACACCAGCGGCGCGTATCCGCTGCCACCGTCGCCGTAGTACATGGCATTGGCATACCACGCCGCGTTGATCCAGGCGTTGCCGACGTGCACGTAGCTCTTCACGCCGTTGCCGTCGTTGAAGATGCCGTTCCGGCCATGGTTGTTCTTGTAGTAGTCCCACGTCGTCGCCACGCCGTAGTGCGCATCGGCGGCCACGGTGGCGCGATCCGACGTCGCGTTGTTGCCCCAGGTGTTGTCGGCGTCCGTGAACAAGGTCGCGCCGCGGGCCGCCGTCGAATACGTGCGGTTCAGGGCGTCATAGGTGGCGCCGCCGCCGCGGGTGGTGTCGGTCAGGTTGAACGTACCGCTCGACGATGCCGTGTTGAGGACGACATCGCCGTACAGCAGGGTACGACCCGTGCCGACCGCGCCGGTACCACCGCCGCCGCCGGAACCCGGCTTCGCGGTATGCACCATGTCCCACTGGTCAAGAATGGCGCCGGACTTGGCATCGACGAAGTAGTGCATTTCGGTCGGGGTCTGATCGGCCTTTTCGCCCATCATCACGACTTCGAAGGCCAGCTTCGGCGCGGTGTTGCGCGCAAAGACGACCTGGCTGGCGCTCGGCATGCCCTTGAAGCCGGTACCGAAGGCCGCACCGGCGGCGATGATCGCGTCGTCGGCGCTGATGTTCGCCGCCATCGACGGACGTGCCTTGCTGTTCATCGTCTGGCTGATCAGGAGCAGCTTGCCGTTGCGCGAATGCACGACGAAGTCGCCGCCGATGACCGGCAGACCCTTGTAGCTGCGGTTGAAGCGCGCGTGCTCGGTGCCATCCACATCGGTCGACACGGTACGCAGCGAGAACTGGTCGTCGGACGCGGCGAAGAACTTGCCGGCGTTGGCCGAAATCAGTTGGCGGGCGTTGTTTTCTGCGGACAGGTCTTCGACGCGTGCAGCGCTGGCAGCGCCGGCAACAAGGGCGGTGGCGATGGCGGCAACGATCAGCTGGGTCTGGAACTTCATGGTCTCGATGGCTCCGGCGTGGATTGGGTCAGGTTCGGCAGATCTGGGCGCAGCCGGGCCGAGGCGACAGGGTCGTCGGGTTCGGATGCGCAATCGACATCGCGGCGCGGCGCGCCGTGGCCCTGGACCTGGATCGATCTGTTCCCCCCTGGGAGCGCACGTTGGCGCACGAACGAGATCTGAGGCGCGGCGAAACTAATCGTCACATCCCTGCGCAGTCTTGCCGCAGCGCCGCAAATTCACCTGTTTTTGACAATCTGTTTCGCTAGGCCATCAGTCATCTTCACAGTATGTCGAACATCAATATACTGATGACACAGGAGTAAGCCGTGATGACTGATACCGAAGTCTTCCTCAAGAAATTCCAGAAAGAACTGGCCTCCGGCACCGTGGCCCTGGTGCTGCTGACCGTGTTGTCCCGGGCTTCGCAGCCGCTGTACGGCTACCAGATCGCCAAACAGCTCGAAGGCTCGAGCGAGGGCGTGATCGCCGGCAAGCAGAGCGCGCTGTATCCGGTACTGCGCAACCTCGAGGGCGCCGGCCTGGCCGAAAGCGAGATCGAACCATCGATCTCCGGGCCACCACGGCGCTACTACCGCATCACCGACCTCGGCCGCGACGTGCAGCGTCAATGGGCCGAGTCCTGGCAAGCCACTCGAGATTTCGTCGATCAAACCCTCGCGGAGAAACACGCATGAACACCGCCACCCTGCCCAACACGATCGACGCCTACCTGGACGCGCTACGTGCGGCGCTGTCCGGCGCCGACCCGGCCCTCGTGCAGGACGCGTTGTACGACGCCGAGGAATTCCTGCGTTCCGAACTGGCCGAACAGGCCGGAAAATCCGAAGCGGAGGTGATCGCCAAGGTCGCGTCGAGTTACGGCGCACCGGACGAGGTCGCATCGATCTACCGTGATACCGAATACAAGGTGCGCCGCGCCATCGAGCCGCCGAAGACGACGCCGCGACGCTCCCTGTTCGGCCGCTTCTTCGGGGTCGCCGCCGATCCGCGCACCTATGGCGCGATCTTCTACCTGCTGCTGTCGCTCGCCACAGGCATCATCTATTTCGCCTTCGTCACGACCGGGCTAAGCCTGAGCGCAGGCCTCGCAGTGCTGATCATCGGCATCCCGTTCTTCCTGCTGTTCCTGGGGCTGACGCGGGTGTTGTCCCTGGTCGAAGGCCGCATCGTGGAAACCATGCTGGGCACGCGCATGCCGCGCCGTCCACTGTATTCGGACCGCACGGTCGGCTGGATGGATCGCATCAAGGAGATGTTGAGCGACGCGCGCACCTGGTCGACGATCCTTTACCTGTTCCTGATGATGCCGCTCGGCATCGTCTACTTCACGCTGACCGTCACCGGCTTCGCGCTGTCGTTAGGCTTCATTGCCGCGCCGCTGCTGTTCATCGCTGGCGAACTGGGCTGGTTGGGCGTCCATGTGCAAACCGGCGAGATCGAATTCGGCCTGCTCAACCTGCCGCCGGTGATCGGCGTGCCGCTGATCTTCGTCATCGGCGTGATCCTGCTGTTCTCGATGATGCATCTGGTCCGCGGCATCGGCCATGTCCATGGCGCCATCGCCAAGTCGCTGCTCGTGCGCAGCGGTTCCTGATCGCAAGCAATGGTGCCGCGCAACAGGCGCGGCACCGCGAGCGGCTAGACTGGGCGGATGCCTGTCTCCGCCCATCACCGTCGCAACAACTACGGCCGCGCCATTCTCGCCATGGTCGCGGCCGTCGGCCTGTTCTCGTTCATGGACGCCGGCATGAAATGGTTGGCGCCGCACTACCCGCCGATGCAGGTCGCCGCGCTGCGTGGCCTCGCGTCGGCGCCGCTGGTGTTCCTGTGGGCGATCGTGACCGCACCGCCGGTGTCGCTGGTGCGCATCCGCTGGTCGATGCATCTGCTGCGCGGCGTGTTGTCGATCTTCATGCTGGCGACCTTCGCCTACGCGCTGAAGCGACTGCCGATGGCGGATGCCTACACGCTGTTCTTCGTCGCACCGCTGCTGATCACCGCGCTGTCGGCACCGCTGCTCGGGGAAAAAGTCGGCGCGATGCGCTGGATCGCGATCGGTGTCGGATTGATCGGCGTGATCGTCGCGATGCGTCCGACCGGCGAAGGCTGGATGAGTCTCGGCAGCCTCGCCGCGATCGGCTCGGCGCTCGGGTATTCCTTGTCGGCGATCACCGTGCGCACGCTCGGCAAGACCGACAGCACGCAAAGCATGGTGTTGTGGATGACGGTCATGGTCGGCCTCGGCGCCGGCGCGCTGGCCTGGCCGGAGTGGAAGCCGATCGCGAACGAACACTGGCCGGCCATTGCCGTGGTCGGTGTCGCCGGCGCGATCGCGCAGTACGCGGTCACCATCGCCTTCAAGCTCGGCGAAGCCTCGGCCATCGCACCCTTCGAATACACCGCGCTGGCCTGGGGCGTACTGCTCGATTGGCTGCTCTGGCAGACGCTGCCGGACCGCTACGTGTTCATCGGCGCCGGCATCATCGTCGCCAGCGGCATCTATCTGATCCGCCACGAGCGCGTGCACGCCGAGGCGGAACATCCCTGATCGGCGACGGCTCGTCCCGGCGCTGTCGGGCAAGGCATTACACGCACCTATGATGCGCGATTCCGATTCGATGGAGTTCGCCATGCTGGTTCGTACACTCGCCGCCACCACCCTCGCCTTGGCCATTGGCCCGGTGTTCGCGCAAACCAATGTCGCCGGACTCGACGCGAAGAACTTCGACACGGCCACGGCGGCTTGCAGCGATTTCTATCAGCACGCGAACGGGAACTGGCTCAAGAACAATCCGGTGCCGGCGGCGTATTCGAGCTGGGGCACGTTCAATGAACTCGACGAGCGCAACAACGCCAAGCTGCGCGAGATCGCGCGCGAAGCGATGGCGGTGCGCACGATTGCCGCCGGTTCGCCGCAGGTGCTGGTCGGATCGTTCTACGCCGCGGCGCTCGATGAAGCGACGATCGAGCAGCTCGACGCCAGCCCGATCGCTGCCGATCTGAAGGCCATCGAGCGCTTGCGCAAGCGCGAGGACGTCGCCGCCCTGGTGCGCGACTGGCACGCGCGCGGCACCCCGGTGCTGTTCGGACTCGGCGTGCGCCAGGACTTGAAGGACACCAGCCGCATCATCGCCTACGCGACCCAGGGCGGCCTCGGCCTGCCGAACCGCGACTACTACACGCGCACCGATGCCGACTCGGTGAAACTGCGCGACCAGTACCGCGCGCACATCGCGCGCATGCTCGAACTGTCCGGCATCAAGGCGAAGAAAGCGCGCAAGCAGGCCGATGCCGTGCTCGCGCTGGAAACGCGTCTCGCCGAAGCGGCACTGCCGCGCGAGGAGTTGCGCGATCCGAACAAGAGTTACAACGTCGTCACGCTTGAGGCCGCGAATGCGGTCACGCCGGCGTTTGACTGGCGCGCGTTCTTCACGGGCATCGGCGTGAACGACGCGAAGGACTTCTCGCTGTCGCACCCGAAGTACTTCGCGGCCATGCAGCGTGAACTCGCCGAGACCCCGGTCAAGGACTGGCAGGCCTATCTGCGCTGGCATCTGGTGAATGGCGCGGCCGCGAATCTGTCGAAACGCTTCGTCGACGCCGACTTCGCCTTCACCGGCACCACCCTGCGCGGCCAGAAAGCGCTGAAGCCGCGCGACGAACGCACGGTTGACCAGATGAACACCCTGCTTGGCGATCCGCTCGGGCAACTGTTCGTGGCCAAGCATTTCCCGCCGGAAGCCAAGGCGCGCATGATGGTGATGATCGGCAACCTGAAGACGGCGCTGCGCGCGCGTCTGGAGCAGTTGCCGTGGATGGGCGAGGCGACGCGCGCCCAAGCCATCGAGAAGTGGTCGACGTTCACGCCGAAGATCGGCTACACCGATGTCTGGAAGGACTACAGCGGCGTGGCCCTGGCGCGCGATGCGCACTTCGCCAACGTGCGCACGCTGCAGCGGCATCTGACGAAACTCAACCTCGCCAAGATCGGCAAGCCGGTCGACCGCCGCGAATGGGGCATGCCGCCGCAGCAGGTGAATGCCTACTACAACGCCACCTGGAACGAGATCGTGTTCCCGGCCGGCATCCTGCAGCCGCCGTTCTTCGACATGAATGCCGACGATGCGCTGAACTACGGCGCCATCGGCGCCGTGATTGGCCATGAACTGCTGCACGGCTTCGACGACTCCGGTTCGCGTTTCGACGCGCAAGGCCGACTCAACATGTGGTGGACGGCGGAAGACCGCAAGGAGTTCGAGGCGCGCGCCGACAAGCTGGTGGCACAGGCCGGCGAGTTCGAAGCGCTGCCGGGGCTGAAGCTCAACGGCCGCGTCTCGCTTGGCGAAAACATCGGCGACCTCGGCGGCGTGACCATGGCCTACGGCGCACTCGAACTGGCGCTCAAGGACAAGCCGCACACCAGGATCGACGGCCTCACGCCCGAGCAGCGCTTCTTCCACGGCTGGGCGCAGATCTGGCGCCGCACCTACACCGAGGAAGCGCTGAAGATCCAGGTCAACGTCGGACCGCATTCACCCGGCAAGTTCCGCGTCAACGGCCCCTACGCCAACCTCGATGCCTTTGCCGAAGCCTTCGGCTGCAAGGCCGGTGATGCGATGGTGCGTCCGGACGCGACGCGGGTGCAGATCTGGTGAAGATCGCCTTCACAACCTCCGCCTCGCGGCGGAGGTTGGATCTCGCCTAAGATCGACGTACTTTTCGACACGGAGTTTCGTCATGACCGACCCACGCGCCATTCCGCAGTCCGCCGGCCTTGATTTGTCGATCAACAAGACGCTGCGCTCGGCCTTCATCCTGCTCGCCATCGTGCTGGCCTGTGCGGCCGGCGGCACCTTCGTCGGCCTCGGCATCGAACTGCCGCGCTTCAAGATGATGTGGCTGGTCTTCATGGTGGTGTTCATGGGCGGACCGTTCCTGATCCGTTCGATCCGCAACCTGCAGACCGCGATCCTCGTGACGTGCGCCTGGGCGGCACTCGTGGGCCTGATGATGAGCCCAATGATCGGCCGCTTCCTCAGCTTCGCCGGCGGCCCGACGATCCTGTTCAACGCGCTCGCGACCACGGCGGTCGCCTTCGTTGCGCTGTCGGGTTATGCCATCGTCTCGCGCCGCGACTTCAGCTTCATGGGCGGCTTCCTGTTCGTCGGCTTCATCGTCGCCCTGGTTGCCATCATCGCGAACATCTTCCTGCAGATCCCGGTGCTGTCTCTGGCGATTTCGAGCGTGGTCGTGCTGCTCTGCGCCGGCTCGATGCTCTACAACGTCAGCCGCCTCGTGCACGACGGCAACGCCGATCCGCTGATGATCGTGGTCGAACTGTTCGCCGACATCGCGGTGATGTTCTCGCACCTGCTGAACCTGTTCGGGATCATGGGTAGCGACGACTGAGTTGTGAGTGCTCTTGTGGGAGCGGGCTCTGTCCCGCGACAAACACTCAATGCGCCCGCAACGTGAACCGCTCGCGGTAGTCGGCCGGGGTCAGGTGGGTCTCGCGCTTGAACAGCTTGCGGAAACTGGCGGTGTCGGAATATCCGCAGCGTTCGACGATCTCGTCGAAACTGAGTCGACTGGTTTCGAGCAGCGCCTTCGCGCGTTCGACACGCAGCCGCTGCAGATGCGCCAGCGGTCCTTCGCCGAATTGGGTCTGGCAATGACGCAGCAAGGTGCGCTCGCTGGTCCCGACATGCGTCGCGATTTCGTTCACCGTCAGCGAACGGTGCATCTCGTGCGACAGGAATTTCTCGATCTTCTCGGTCAGTGTCGAGCGCGGTTTCTCGATCAGCGCCGCTGACACATACGGCGCCTGGCTCTGCCGCTCGGGATCGACCAGCAACAACTTCGCGGTGTGCTGTGCAAGCGCGGCATCGGTGGTGCGCGCGATCTGGCGCAGCACGAAATCGAGCACCGCCGACGCACCGCCTGCGGTCGCCACCTCGCCGGATTCGACCACGAGTTCATCGGCCTGCAGGTCGACCAGCGGAAAGGCCTGGCGGAAGGCCGCGGCCAGCCACCAGCTCGTCGTCGCGGGACGCCCATCGAGCAAGCCGCTCATCGCCAGCAGGAAAGTGCCGGTGCAGCTGGCGGCGATGCGCACGCCACGCAAATGCATGGCCCGGATCAACTCGATCTCGGCCGTCAGTGCCGCTGTCGTCTGCAGCAGTTCGCCGGCGCTGCCGTGCATCACGCCGGGGATCAGCAACACGTCCGGATCGCGTTCCGGCGGCACGATGCCGGACAGGGTCATGCCGCTCGAGGTCATCACCGAACCGGCACCGCGGGCATGGACCAGTTCGGTGCGGAAGGCCGGGGCCGCCGCACCGAAACGCAGTTGCGCGAGCTTGTCGGCCACGCGCAACGCGTCGCTCGGTGCGGCGATGCTCGACATCATCACGCCGTCGAAGACGAGGATGCCGAGCCGGAGCGCGGTCGGGCGCTCAGCCATCGATGCGCACCGCGCCGTGTTCGCGCGCCAGCGTCTGGATGAGCTTGGCCGGCAGGTGCAGACCACCGCTGACGGACGAATCGCAGGCCAGCAGCGGGATGCGGTCCGGATGACCGGGCGGCAGCGGCGTCACCGAAGGTGCAACCAGTTCGACCTGGCCGACCGCGTCGGTCGTGACCAGCCACAGGCCCGGTGCGACCGGGGCGTCATCACGGCAACGCACGTCCTGGCGAACCAGCGCGCCGGCCGCGGCCGGGTGCAGCAGCCACGCGTTCTGCGACTGCGTGAACACGGCGGTGTATTGGGTATCGGCAATGAAGGCCGGCTCGTCGGCCGGCACCGTCGCGGCGACCTGCATTGCCGCAACGAAAGCAGCCAGACCGAAGGCACGAACGACGGAAGAAACACGCATGACACGCTCCACAGGGCGGACGGGATGTCCGCATGCCGTCAGCTTGCCGTCTCGTCCGCGCCCGGAAGAGTGGCGGAAACGACTTTATCAGAGCGAATTCCGCCACGACCACCGGATGGGCGCCAGACGGGTCTGTCGGCGGAAATCGCGCGGCTACTGGCCGACGATCACCAAGATGTCGTGCATGCGGATCTACTGCAGGGCCGGGCAGACCGCGGCCCTGCTGGACTGTTATCGCAGCCTGATTCAGCCCGGCTGAAATTCGCCGCTGACGAATTCGCCATCGAAGCTGAAGCGGATTTCGCGCTGCGGCGATGGCGCCGTGCCCGGCGGCGGGTTCAGCACCACGGCAGGGTCGTACTGGCGGATGTTGGCCTTGAATTCGCTCGGCCCGCTGTCGAGCACGGTGTGGCCGGGCCGCGTGGTCTGGATGTACTCCAGATCGACATCCGACACGAGCTGGTCAAGCATCGGCAACAGCTGTGCGGCCAGCGGTGCCAGCAAAGGATCGTTCGCGGCCGTGTTCGCGAGCAGATTGCGGAAGCTGGCCGAGGACACCGCCGGCGTCGTGAACTCGACGACCGACCCCCCGCCCGGTCGCGCCGAACTGCCGACGAGCGTGGCGTGGATGTCGCCGGAGAGCAGCACCGTGCCGGCCGGCAGCCGCGCCAAGGTCGCCTGCTTGCCCTGCGGAAAGCCGTCCCACTGGTCGACATTGAGCAGGAAGCGCTGGTTGAACGGCGGCGGCACGCCCAAGGCCGGCGGTGTCAGGTCGAGCACCAGCGGACGCATCGACACCGAGGTCGCCAGCACCTTCCACTTCGCGGTCGAGGCCGCCATCTGCGCACCAAGCCAGTTCAGCTGCGTGTCGCCAAACGCGTTCTGGGTCTGCAGGCCGCGCGTCGTCGCCAGCCAGGCCGCGTAGATCTGGAAGGTCTGTTCGACCACGAAGTAGCGCGAACCGACCGAACCGAACAACGAGGTCTTGCCGAGCGTGTACCAGGCGATGCCGGTATCGAGCGTCGCGATCAGCGCATCCGGAATCAGCGGCACGCGCTGTGCCGCCGGCACCGCCGCGTTGTACTGCTGCAGCAGTGAATTCAGGATCGTCGTGGCGACGAAGCCGCGCGAAGCATTCTGGGCACGCAAGGCCGCCTGGCCGAGATCGACACCTTCGTTGATGTAGGCCTGGGTCAACGTCGCCTGCAGCACCTGCTTGTAGACCGCGTATTGCGGCTGGTCGATGTCGAGGTAGGGCGAGAACCGCGCGCGCACCGCTTCGTACGGGATGTTCTGCGCGGCGAAGAACTGCGTCAGCGCCGCTCGATCCATCACGACGCCACCCGGGAACGCGTCTTCCGGGATCAGGTGATCGGGGCGATACGAACGGTAGTCGCTGAGGAACAGTTCGAGATCGCGACCGAAACGCAGCTTGCGGTACAGCACGGTGCGCGGATACAGGTTGGCGCGATCGACGCCGAGGGCGCCCTGGGCGCCGCCGAGATCGGTATCGACCGGCATGAACTCGAAATAGGCCTGTTCAGCGTTGCGGCGACGCTCTTCGTCGAGTTCCTCGAACAGGCCGTCGCGATAGGTGCCCATCGCCTTCCACGAGTCGTCGGAGAACTCGTGGTCGTCCCAGATCGCCACGACCGGGAAGCGCTGGTAGAGCTGGCGCATCAGGCTGTCGTTGCGGTAGACGCGATGCAGTTGCCGGTAGTTGTCGAGGCTCTTCGCGGCCTGGTAGGTGGAACCGGCGGAACCCAGGGTGATGGCGCCGTCGCGATCGTCGAAGGTGATGCCGCGCGCTGCCGCCCCGCCCTGGAAACTCGGGTCGCCGGTGGTTTCGTAGATCGAGTCGCCGAGGTGCAGCACGAAGTCGAGGTCTTCATTCAACAATGGCATCAGCGTCGTGAAGTAGCGGCCGATGTAGTCGTTGCAGCTGATCGATGCGAATTTGACCGGCGTCGCATCGGTCGCGGCGCGTGCGGTCTTGGTGCGGCCGGTGGCGGAGGCGAGGAAGTCGCCATTGCGCCCCAAAAGGAAGCGATAGAAGTAGCGCGTGCCCGCGGTCAGACCGGTGACGCGCACCTTGAGGCAGCCGTCGGCGGCGGCGCGTGCGGTGAAGTCGTGGTTGACGAGCAGTTGCGCGAAGCCGTCGGTGGTCGAGACCTGCAGGCGCAGTACGACGTCGGCGTGTTGGCCGCTTTCGGAGAAACGTGTCCACAACACCACCGCATCGGGGCGTGGATCACCCGAGGCCACACCCTGCGGGAACAGCGCCTCGCTCGGCACGACGGCACCGCTGCCCTGCGGCGTCCCCGGATCAGGACTGTTGGAATCGCTGTCGCAGCCGCTGAGTCCGAGCGCGCTGGCGCTGGCCGCAACCGTCAGGATGCGCAGGATCTCGCGGCGGGTGGTGGTCGTGTTCATCGGTTCTCCCTGGTCCGTTGGCAGCGGCGGACGACCCGCCGGGCTTGCGTCGGGATTCTGCACGCCCCATGTTGCAGATCCCGACGCGTCTTATAAACGCAATGTCCCGCTTTGTCGTGTTGCGCTGCCCATGTGCCTGATCGCCTTCGCCTTGAACCAGCATCCGCGCTATCGCCTCGTGCTCGCTGCGAACCGCGACGAGTTCCACGCGCGTCCGAGTGCCGCTGCGGATTTCCACGACGACGCGCCGGATCTGTTCGGCGGCCGCGACCTGCAGGCTGGCGGCAGTTGGCTGCTGGCCGCCCGCAACGGCCAGATCGCGGCGGTGACGAACGTCCGCACCGGCCAGCCGGAATCGGGCCTGCGCTCGCGCGGCGAGCTGGTGCGGCGTGCTGCCGCAGCCGATCCGCTGCACGCCGACATGCAGTCCTTGCAGGACGAGGCTGCGCACTACGGTCGCTTCAACCTGCTGGCCTACGACGGCGCACGGCTCTGGTATGCCGGCAACCATCCCGAAGCACGCCTGCGCGCCGTCGACGACGGCGTGCACACGCTGTCGAACGCGGCGCTCGATACACCGTGGCCGAAGACGCAGCGACTGCATGCCGTCATGTCGGCATGGCTCGCGGACGAGGCCACGGACATCGCACCACTGTTCGCCGCACTCGCCGATCCGCGCACCGCCGCCGACACCGATCTGCCGCGGACTGGCGTGCCGATGGACTGGGAACGCCGCCTGTCCGCCGCCTTCATCGTCGGCGCCGACTACGGCACGCGCGCCAGCACCGTCGTGCTGGTCGCCGATGACCATGTGCGCTTCGTCGAACGTCGCTTCGGCCCGCACGGCGGCGCACTCGGCGACACCGACCGCATCATCGAACGCGCATGAACCTGCGCGTGCGCAGTTTTCCGCCGCTGGTGGGCCTGCAGCCGCAGGTGTTGATCCTCGGTTCGATGCCGGGCATCGCGTCGTTGAATGCGAACCGCTACTACGCGCATCCGCGCAACCAGTTCTGGCCGATGCTCGGCGCCTTGCTCGGTTTCGATCCGCAGGCCGACTACGCCCTGCGCGTGCAGGCGCTGCATCACGCCGGCATTGCGGTCTGGGACGTACTCGCCGAATGCGAACGCAACGGCAGCCTCGACAGCGCCATCGACCGCGACAGCGAACAGCCGAACGACATCCCGAGCCTGCTCGCCGCACATCCGTCGATCCGCACCCTCCTGCTCAACGGCCAGAAGGCCGCGGCGAGCTTCCGCAGGCATCACCACGGACTCGATCTCGATACCGCGATCCTGCCCTCGACCAGCCCCGCCCACGCCAGCATGGGCGCTACGGAGAAGTTCGCGCATTGGCACCGCGCATTGCGCGCGGCCCTCGCCCAGCGCGGCGATCCCGTCCGTCCCTGATCGGCAGTGGGCTCGAGTGCCTGCGAGCTCGAGCCCGCGGGGCCGGCACACGTTGTGACCGTCGAACACTGCGCGAACGCAGCGCAGATCAGGCAAGATTTGTTCCTGTGACCACGAACAGAGCAGGAATGCCATGACGCCGAATCAACCTGCCCTGACGGCAAGCACCAGGTGGCTGAATGCCTGGGCCTGCGCCGCGTTGGCGGTCTGTGTGCTTGCGGCTCCCTCGGTCCTTTGCGCGAGCACCGCCCCGGCACCATCGAATGACGTGGTCGACGAGGCCGTGACGCAACTGGACGCCGATCGCGCCACTGCGCTGGCGCAGCTGCGTGCGTTGTGGGCTGATCCCGCGCAACCCTTGCGCGGCAAGGCTGCGGTGGCGTTGTCGTCTGCGCTCGGCAAGGGTGAAGGCCGCGATACGTTGCCCGCCCTGGTGACCGAGATGCTCGACAGCGGCGTGCTCACGCCGACCGAACGTGCCCTGGTGTTTTCCAATCGCCTCAGCGCGCTGAGCGAGCAACGACAGTGGCCGGAAGACGACGCGGCACTTCGCGCCGAAGCGGAAGCATTTTCCAATGCAGCCCCGGCCGGAGACGGCCGCGCCGCCCCCCTGGACGCCATCGGCGCTGGTCTGCTGTCGCGTGGCAAGTTCCCGGAGGCCGAGCAGTGGTTTCGCAAGGCCCTGAGCGTGTACGAGGGATCGGGGCCGACCAGGCGCCGCTCCGACTATCTCAGGAACCTCGGCGTCGCCTTGGCCCAGGAAGGCAAGCTCGACCAATCGCTGGAGGCCATGCTCGACTCCCAATCGATGCGCGAAGCACTCGGACTTCCGGACTCGCATCTGCTGCTCGGCAATCTTGCCGGCTTGCATCTGTACATGGAGCGTTGGGACCGGGCACTCGCGCTCGCCGAGCGTGCCATTGCCGCCAGCCCGCCGGATTCGGCGTCGCGGACGAAATACATCAACAACGCAGGTTCGGCATTGTTCGGACTGGGGCGGATCGACGAGGCACGTGTACGCTTCGAAGAGTCGCTCGCCTTGGCCGAACGTCTCGGTGCACCCAGTCTTTCGCCGCTGAACAATCTGGCGTTCGCGCTGCTCAAGCAGGGCGACACGCGTGAAGCGATGCGCCGTTTCGAGCAGATCGAGGCGATTGCGACCCAGAACCACGACCTGGCGCTGCTCGGTGTCGCGAAAAAGAACCTCGGCGAATCCTGGATCGCACTCGGTGATCGCCGTCGCGCCGACACCTTCCTGCAGGCCGCGCGAGACATCTACAAGGAAAGCGACAACCGGCCGAAGGCAGTTGAACTGTATCCGGTGCTGATCGACAACCTCGAGGCACTCGGTCGTCATGCCGAGGCCTTGCAGCGAATGCGCGAGTTCAAGGCGCTGAACGACGAAATGAACAGCGTCGCCTCGAACGAACGGATCGCCGGGCTCGAAGCCAACGCAGAGTTGAGGCACAAGGAGTCGGAACTGGCGATCCAGAAGGCCGGGCTTGCGGCCCAGCAGGCCGATATCGAACGACTGCAGGCGCAGGAGGTCAGCGAGCGTCTGAAGCGACAACTGCTGATCGGCGCGATCGTCGCGCTGGCGTTGATCCTGATGCTGCTGGCACGCCACGTCCGTCTGCGGGCGCGCGCCCACAACGAGCTGCTTCGCAAGAACGGGGAGATTGATGCGCATCTTCGCGACCTCGAGCGACTGAACGACGTCGTGCGCAAGCAGAGCGAAGAAGATGCGCTGACGGGCCTGTACAACCGTCGTCATCTGCAGGCGCTACTCAGCCACCGCAGCGCGCATCCCGACATGGGCTACCCGTTGCTCGCGATCGTCGCCGACCTCGATCACTTCAAGCGCATCAATGACGCCTTCGGCCACCCGGTCGGCGACAAGGCGCTGCAGCATGTCGCAGGCGTGTTGCGTCGATGCCAGCGCGATGGCGACGAGTTGATTCGCTGGGGCGGCGAAGAGTTCATCTGGCTGTGCCGCGGCGCGTCGGAAGCGCAGGCACCTGCGCTATGTGCGCGCCTGCAGCAGGCACTGGCCGACCATCCACTCGAGATCGATGGTCACACCATCACACTCACCGTCTCTTTGGGATTCGCCCCAGCCTCGCTGTGGCCAGGGCGCGAGCCAGACGTCGACCTGGCGATCCGACTCGCCGACCAAGCGGCCTACTGCGCCAAGGCGGCTGGCCGAAACACCTGGACCGGCTACAGCGCCGGCATCGAGCCGCCCGCCGATGTCGATCTTGCGCGTTGCACCGCAGAGACGATGGAGCAGCAAGGCTGGGTGCGGCGCGTCGCGGCCTGAAGGCCGATCAGCCACATTTCGAGTAGCCGCAATTCAGGCAGGTGGCGCAGCCGTCCATGATGATGGTGGCCTTGGTGTTGCACTTGTTGCACATGGTCGCGCTGGGCGGGAACTGCTCGGCGACGCTGTCCGGGACAACCGGCGACGAGGCCGCTACGTCAGTGTTTTTTTTTGAGCGCGATTCGTACTGCGCGCGCTTCTCGGCAATGAGCTTGCGCGCTTCCGCGCTCATTTCCGGATCGTGGATCAGGCCGATCGACTTCAGGTGTTCTTCGACCACGGTGCCGATCTCGGCGACGATCGACGGCATGTAGATGCCGCCGGCCTTGAAGTAGCCGCCACGCGGATCGAACACGGCCTTCATTTCCTCAACCAGGAAGGTGACGTCGCCGCCCTTGCGGAAGACCGCGCTCATGATGCGGGTCAGCGCCACGATCCACTGGAAGTGGTCCATGTTCTTCGAGTTGATGAACACCTCGAACGGACGGCGCAGCTCGTGTTCGGTGCCCTGGTTCAGCACGATGTCGTTGATCGTCACGTACAGCGCGTGCTCGAACAGCGGCGACTTGACCTTGTAGGTCGAGCCGATCAGCACGTCCGGGCGCTCGACCTGCTCGGTCATCTGGATAACTTCGGCGGTCTTCGGCAGGGCGATGGCTTCGGCGGGCGAACTCATCGCGACCTCGGGCACGGCCCGGGCCTTGTCTTCCGGCCGCACCACGTTGTAGCCCTTGATCTTCTTGCCGATCTTGATCGCCATTGCTGTTTCCATCCCGGTCTGGCGCGTCGTCGCGCCGCATTGTTGTGGATTCGCGCCGAAGCGCCGACGCTGCGCGATATGGATCGCGCAACGTCATTGGAAAGAGGCTCCTGCGCACGGTCATGCGCAGGAGGATGTCCGGGCCGGCACTGCGCAGGCGCAGCGACCGGTGGACGCGCCTCAAACACACGCTGACCCGGCGTGTGCGAGACCTCGGCCCGTCAATTGCGGAACGCCTAGATTGCAGCGCCCGCTGGACCGCCAAAACGCAGGGCGAACAAGTCGCCCGTGCGATTACTTCTTCTTCGCGGCCTTCTTGGCAGCTTTCTTCGGAGCGGCCTTCTTCGCTGCCGGCTTCGCAGCCTTCTTCGGAGCGGCCTTCTTCACGACTTTCTTCGCTGCCGGCTTGGCGGCCTTCTTCGGAGCGGCTTTCTTTGCAGCCTTCTTCGGAGCGGCCTTCTTCGGAGCTGCCTTCTTGGCGGCCTTCTTCGGTGCAGCCTTCTTCGCTGCCGGCTTGGCTGCCTTCTTGGCGGCCTTCTTCGGAGCGGCGGCCTTCTTGGCCTTGGCCACGACCTTCTTCACCGCCTTCTTCGCAGCGCCGGCCTTCTTGGCCACGGCCTTCTTCGCCTTGGCAACGGCCTTCTTCGCGCCGGCCATTGCATCACCGGCCTTGTCGGCCACGGCGGCTTTCACTTCGGCCACTGCTTCGGCCACGTTGGACATCATCGAATCATTACTCATGGGACGAACCCTCCAGCTGCTTCAGTTGATTTTGTTGTGGTCAGTGGTCGGCATCCGGGCCCGCCACCGCAACCGCCGGTTGCCCGGACGGCCGAAGGCCGATCGTGTCGCCACGATCGGCCAAACGCGCCTTCCATGGCCCGTTGCATCGTCGACGCTTCCGCCGACTCACACCTTGATCTAACGCAACATCCGCAAGGATTCGGACGCGTCGATCAGAATTTTCCGTAGTAACCCTCTTTCAGTGCATCGAAGAGATTGGCGGCAGTGTGGATCTCGCCGTCGTATTCGATCTCGTCGTTGCCCTTCACCTCGACCACCGAACCATCTTCGAGTTCGAAGCGATACGTGGTGTTCTCCAGATCCTGTTCCTTGACGAGCACGCCCTGGAACGCGGCGGGATTGAAGCGGAAAGTCGTGCATCCCTTCAAGCCCTTTTCGTACGCGTAGCGATAGATGTCCTTGAAGTCTTCGTAGGCGTAGTCGGTCGGCACGTTCGCGGTCTTGCTGATCGACGAATCAACCCACAGCTGCGACGCGGCCTGGATGTCGACGTGCGCCTTCGGCGTGATGTCGTCGGCGGCGACGAAATAGTCCGGCAGCTTTGCATCCGCCTCGCTCGCGTACGGCATCGCCTTCGCATTCACCAGGGTGCGGTAGGCGAGCAATTCGTAGGAATAGACCTCGACCTTTTCCTTCGACTTCTTGCCTTCGCGGATGACGTTGCGGCTGTAGTGGTGCGCGAAGCTCGGCTCGATGCCGTTGCTGGCATTGTTCGCCAGCGACAGCGAAATCGTGCCGGTCGGCGCGATCGAACTGTGGTGCGTGAAACGCGCGCCGGTTTCGGCCAGTTTGCCCACCAGTTCCGGCGCCACCGAAGCAACGCGCTGCATGTAGCGCGAGTACTTCGCGTGCAGCACGCGGCCCTTGAGCACGTCGCCGATCTTGACGCCGTCGCGGATCATTTCCGGGCGCTTGCGCAGCATTTCGCCAGTGACGACGAAGTCCTGGTCCATGATCGGTGCCGGGCCTTTTTCTTCGGCCAGCGACAAGGCGACTTCCCAGCCGGCGACGGCCATTTCGCGCGACACGTCCTCGGTGAACTTGCAGGACTCGTTCGAACCGTAGGCCATGCGCAGCATGGTCAGGGTCGAACCGAGACCGAGGAAACCCATGCCGTGGCGGCGCTTGCTCAGGATCTCGTGGCGCTGCTGTTCCAGCGGCAGACCGTTGATCTCGACCACGTTGTCGAGCATGCGCGTGAACACGCGCACGACTTCGCGGTATTCGTCCCAGTCGAAGCGCGCCTTCGCGGTGAACGGGTCGCGCACGAACTTGGTCAGGTTCACCGAGCCGAGCAGGCAGGAGCCGTAGGGCGGCAGCGGCTGTTCGCCGCAGGGGTTGGTGGCGCGAATGGTTTCGCACCACCAATTGTTGTTCATCTCGTTGACGCGGTCGATCAGGATGAATCCGGGCTCGGCGAAGTCGTACGTCGAGACCATGATCATGTCCCACAGGTGCCGCG
>JAKJFE010000116.1 GCA_022705045.1 Pseudomonadota bacterium
AACATTGATCCAGCAACGCCGCAGCCCTGTGCGGCACCACGGGCGACGCTTCACGGCGTCGCCCGTTATTTTTTTTGGTGCGTCAATCGATGACCTGCGTCTCCCAGCCATCGTATTCGCCATCGCAGTCTTCGGCGGCTTGAACGAGTGGCAACACCAGTTCGTCGATGTGCGCGTGCGACGGAATGCCGATCGCGGACACGCGCACGCCGAATTGCTCGCCGCGGGCTTCGGGTTCCAGCAGTTCGACGACGCGACAACCGAGCTGCGTGGCCCGATCGATGAACCGCGCACGTCTCGCCGCATCCGGGAAGTAGGCCGAATGCTCGATCGGCCGCAGTTGCTCGAAGCGTTCGCCGCTGCGCTGCAACGCGTCGCAGAGGCGTCGGTTCTGGATCCGCACGAGGTCTTCGTCGGAAGGACTCAGGCGATCGAAGTAGATGTCCCACTCGCGGTCGGGACGCGAACCACAGGTGAAGGCATAGGCCGGACACGCGCGCAGCGCGGCCGAAACGCGCTCTTTCCAGCCAGCCGCGGCGGCCGTGTAGAAGTGGAAATCGCGCCGTCCGTTCGTGGTGATGGAACCGACATACACGGTCGACTTGTCGGTCAAGCCCGCGACCAGCGCGTGTTCGATCGCGTCCAGTGCCGCCAACTCGTCATCGCCCGCCAAGCCGTCGCCGCGCGGATGCTGCAGCCGCAGTTGCAGCCACGCCGCCACCGGAAGTCGATCCAGCGGCGCATCCTCGGCGATCGCCATGTCGAGGAATACCGTCGCCGGCCGGCCGTCGATTTCACATGCGTACCGTTCCCAATCCTTGCTCATGGCATCTCCGCGAATTCCATCGCGCTAGCCTAGTGCGATTCGAAGCCGTCCCCAAAAACGCGCGCATTCGCGTCCGCGACGCGCTGTTCGGCCAAAAGGTTCAAGTACACCTCGAGGTTCGTGTAGCCGGCGACACCCGTCAGCGGCACGGACAAGGCGCTGCCATTGTGGTCGGCCACGCCCGCATCCAGGCCAAGCCCAGCATGCTGCGCCTCGAACGCGTCAGGCATGCCGTCGTGGTCGCTGTCGAGCGGCGCCTGCGGTGGCGAACCCGGCGCGAAATCCAGCGCGAAACTGTCGATGGCGAGTGGCGTGTCGTGCGGTGTCGGATCGATGACGCCACTGGCGACGTTCGCACGGATGCGACGATCCATCGGATCGACCGGGTGCGCGCCACTGTCGGACAGCAGCGCATCGCGCAACGACGCCGTCGCGATGTAGTCGACGTCGCCGTGCGCAAGCCGCGTTGCCAGGCGCGAGGCGACACCGAGGTCGGTGTTCGGCGCGTGGTCCGGAAAGTCGTTGCAGCAATGGAACAGCGCATAGTCGGCGAACAGCGGATAGCGACTGAGGCGATTGCCGCTCACGTACAACTGGTTGTCGGCGACGTCGAGCAGGTCGTGCAGCGCCATGCCGTAGGCGAAGCCGGCGCGCACGCGCAGGTCGTTGTTGACCAGGTTCAAGCGTTGCCGATACGGCCCGAGCGCCACATTCTGGTCGACATCGCGGTTGTACCAGACCAGAAAACCCGGATCGAAATACAGGTTGTTCGACATTTCCAGACTCAATGGATGCGACTGGCAGTCGGCACTGCTGCCGGGATCTCCGTCGTAGCCGCTCGCCTCGCAGGTGATTTCCGGCAAGCGGCCGCCGATGCGGTACCAGAGATTCTTGATCACGCTGATCTGGTCCTGCGGATGTTCGGCGTGCGAGTAGTTGAGGAGCATGCCGCCACGATCCGCATGGTCACCCACCGTCTCCGCAAAGATGCTGCGCTGGATTGTGCCGTGGGACGCCCAGGACACCTGGACCGCCTCGTCCGTGGCGTGTGCGATCGAGACATGGTCGATGATGAAACGGTCGATGCCATCGAGCCGCAGTCCATCGTCCAACCGCTCGCCTCCGGACGGCAACGGGTCCGACCACGCCGGCCGCAGGCGCAGATGGCGCACGATGATGTTGTCGCAATCGTTGCGTTCGTAGTGACCGTCGCAAACCAGGCCGCGCACCACCACCCCACCGGGGGACGTCTGTCCGGCGACGGTCACATCGCCGTGCACGATGTTCGCGATGCCGTGGATCACGCCACTGACCTTGAACACCACGTATCGCGGACCGCTCTGGCGCAAGGCATGGTTCAACGATCCCGGCAGCACGCCCGCGGGGTCGGGATCGAGGGTCGTCACCGGATAGACCGCGCCGCCCCGGCCGCCACTCGCAATGGCACCGAATCCTTCCGCACCCGGGAAAGCGTCGACCGCCAGCGCCGGCATCGACCCTGCGATCAGGCCTCCCAACACCACCCAACCGGCACGCATCGTCATGGCGCATCACCTTCGAAGCTGTCGTCGAACACGCGTTCTGCGACCCGTTCGTACGCCCCGATGTCGACATGCGCTCCCTGGAAACGGGCTTGGCTGTCGAGATCCAGTCCGGGGGCAACCGACACGATGCCATCGTCGCCGGCATCCACCGCAGGCGACGATGGCGAGACGTGATAGTCACCGCTGGCGACGAATTGCGGATCGACCCCGTTGAGGACATTCCCGAGGTTGTGGTGTCGCTCGGTTCCCGGAGAGAAGTCGTTCGTCACCGTCAGCCCGGCGTTGTGCACGACGCTGTTGGCAAAGCGCCGCAGACCGCCGCTGCCAAAGAAGCGGATGCCATACCCCGTCTGGTCCGCGATGGTGAGATTGGTCAGGCGCGTGCTGCCAGTCGTGTTGGCGTTCACCATCACGCCGTTCCCCGCGCCTTCGGCCACCAGGCTGTTTTCCAGACGCAACGTGCTCTGATCCGAGAGCGTCACGCCCAACTGCTCACGATTGCCCGACGTTGCTGCGGCGGCGTTGTTGCGCCGCAGATCGATGCGGTCGAGCACGGCCGAGGCCGCACCCGACAAGCCGACCGCCATGCCGACACCGCTGGCGCTGGGCGCGTCGGTGACCTGGTCGTGGATCCGGGCATCCTCGAGGATGAAGAACGCCGACTGGCTGGCGCTGACGTCCATGCCGATTCCGAATGCCGAGGTCGCATCGACCGAATCGCGATTGTCGTGGAGGTCGAGTTGACGCAGCCAGGCGACGCTGGCATCGACCATCGACAGCTTGATGCCGGCGCCGGACTTCGCGCCCGCCCCCAGGGAACGGTTGTGATGCACGTCGACACGTTCGACATCCAGGACCGCATTGCCGACCAATCGTGCATGCAGGCCGGCGCCAAACAGCGATGTTGTGGTGTTGTCGCTGATCACCACATCGCGAAGGCGGAGCTGCCCCGAGCCCTGGACGTCGACACGCATGCCGCCGCCCAGGCTGCCTTGCGTGCCCGTGACGGTCAGGTTCTCGACGGTCAGGATGGCCTGGTCCGACACTGTGGCGCGGAGCACGGGCGCAGCCAGCCCGGCGCGAAGGACCGACGCCGACGGCAGGGGGGCCTGCGTGACGAAACCACTTCCCCAGCCGCCGCTGATCGTGATGTCCCTGGTGCCTGTGACGTTGAAATTCAGCGAGTCGACATGCTCGCCGGATTCAATCAGCACCCGGTGCGGGCCGGGGCCGGCGATGAGCGCGTCGGACAGCGCGATCGCGACCGTCGTGTATTCCCCGCTCGCGCCGACGCGGAAGTCCGCGGCATCGACCCGGGCTTGGACGGCGATCGCGAAAACACCCGCAATGCCCCAAACCGCCGCACGGCGATCCCGCCATCCGATTCCAGACATGTTTTGCTCGCCGTCCGTGCGCGCCATCCGCGCCAGAACATTGGGCAGTGACGACGGGGCGCGACGTTAGGACGGGCGCGCCAATCAGTCGTCCGGATCCGCCAATGTGCGCGACGCGACGGATCGGGTGCAGGCGGAAGGCGATATGCCGTAGGCGGCCCGAAAGCGACGGGTGAAATACGAGGGGTCGTCGAACCCGACTCGCGCGGCCACCTCGCCCACGCGAAGGCCACCCTGTTCGAGCAAGGTGCGGGCCGCGGCCAGCCGCGCCGCCAATACCAGGTCCTGAGGCGACGTGTTCAGCCCCTCGCGCAAGTGACGCTGGAGACTGCGCACCGAAACGTGCATGCGTTCCGCCAGCGCCGCAGGCGACAAATCCTCGGTCAGGTGAGTCCGCACATGCGCGAGGACCTGATCGGCAAACATCCGCGCGCGCGCCCCACCCGTATCGGGCGGGACCGATGCGGGCTCGGCCTCACGCGCATCTGTCACGACCTGAGGTCCGGACGGCGTGTCGTCAAACGGCGACTGGACAACGACGGAGGTCGTGCCGGCTTCCGCCTCCCATCGCGCAAGCAACCGCCGGACCCGGCGTCGGTGAATCCCCGCCATGACCACCGCTGCAACCGCCGCAGCGACAACCACCAGAACGGCCCCCAAGGCCAGCAGCGACGAAGCGGAACGCTCCCGCATCCAGCGCTCGTAGGCGGCCGGTCCGCCAACCAGACGCACCGTGGCCCATCGGTCCGGATACCCGAAATCGCGTTCGCCCAGCCAGCTGATCGGCCACAACTGGGTACCGACCTCGGGTGCCGGACCGACCGCATCGGGCGCTTGCGAGGCCAGCAAGGCCTCTTTGCCCAGCATCGGTTCAACCGCGGGCGGGTGGGTAACGACCCAATCATTCATCGCCACGTCCACTTTCAGCAGCCGGTACTGGTACGACACGCCGAGCGCATCCCATGGGATGCCCAATTCGAAACTCCAGCCATCGTCCGTGCGCCTGGCCGCATACTGGACGGCGATCGGGGACGACACCCGCTGGGGCACCCGCGCGTCAGTCCATTGCGCAATCAGTTCATCGCCACGCAGTGCACCCCATCGCCCGTCGGGCAGCATCAGCACATCGAGATCATCCCGGTTCATCGACCGCTTCGAATCGTGCATCGGATCGAGGTAGACCTGGACCGAGTCGTACTGGTGGAACTGCTCGATCCGCAGTGACGGCGGCACATCGAAGAGATCGGCATCCGAGATCCGTGCGGCAATCCAGAAACCGTCCAGGTTCCATGTCATCTGCGTCTCGATGCCGTTAGCCGCTCGCCCGGGCGCCGACGGATCGGTCAGCTCGTGCCGGAATGCCAGCGCGGGCCATTCCGCCAGATCACCATCGATCACCGGGCGCCGCGACCAATACGGCACGTCAAACGTCGTCGCCGATGCCGCGGGGGCGACCATCAGAAACGCCACCAGCGTTCGCAGCAACGACATCACGCGCAACCGACCACTCCGTTTCCTGCACAGGACCTCGCTTATCATCGGTCAGACCGGCGTCGATTTCAGTAACAGGATCCACATGCCCCATGACATCAACCTGATCACCACCATCGCCGCGAGCCTTGGGCTGGCCACGCTGTTCGGCTATGTCGCGGCGCGGCTGCGCATGCCGCCGATGCTCGGCTACCTGATGGCCGGCATCATCCTCGGACCGGCCACGCCGGGTTTCGATGCGGATCTCGCCTTGGCCGGGCAGCTCGCGGAAATCGGGATCATGTTGATGATGTTCGGCGTCGGTCTGCACTTCTCGATCGACGACCTGATGGAAGTGAAGCGCATCGCCATTCCCGGTGCGATGGTGCAGATCATCGCGGCCACCGCCATGGGCGCTGCGGTCGGCCACAGTTTCGGCTGGTCCTGGCTGGCGTCCGGCGTGTTCGGCCTGTCGCTGTCGGTGGCAAGCACCGTGGTGCTGTTGCGTGCACTGGAGGCACGCGGCCTGCTCGATTCGCACAACGGCCGCATCGCGGTCGGCTGGCTCGTCGTCGAAGACCTGGTGATGGTGCTGGCCCTGGTGCTGCTGCCGCATCTTGGCGGTCTGTTCGGCGAAGGCGGCGGCCAAGATGCCGCACCACTCGGGCCGGCGCTGGCGTTGACCACGTTGAAAGTGGTCGCCTTCATCGCCTTGATGCTGATCGTCGGCAAACGCCTGCTGCCAAGGCTGTTGTGGCTGGTCGTCAAGACCGGATCGCGCGAGCTGTTCACGCTCAGTGTCATCGCCATCGCACTCGGCGTCGCGTTTGCCGCTGCGAAGCTGTTCGATGTGTCGTTCGCGCTCGGCGCCTTCTTCGCCGGCATGATGATGCGTGAATCCGAACTCAGTCATCGCGCCGCCGAAGAATCGTTGCCGCTGCGCGACGCTTTCGCGGTGCTGTTCTTCGTCTCGGTCGGCATGCTGCTCGATCCGGGCGTGCTGCTGACGCAGCCGCTGCAGATCGCGTGGGTCGTGGCCATCATCATCGTCGGCAAGACCGCCGCGGCACTGCTGATCGTGCGCCTGTTCGGCTATCCGCTGAACACGGCGCTGACCGTCGGCGCCAGTCTCGCCCAGATCGGCGAGTTCTCGTTCATCCTGTGTGCGCTTGCCGTTGCTGAAGGCCTGCTGCCGACCAGCGCGCAACAACTCGTTGTCGCCGGGGCCCTGGTGTCGATCGCGCTCAATCCGCTGTTGTTCGCGATGATCGAACCGCTGCAGCGCTGGATCCGCTCGCATTCGCGACTGGCGCGGTTGATGGAGCAAAGCGTCGACCCGCTTTCCGAACTGCCGATGACGACGGACCAGCGCCTGCTCACCGGCCAGGTCGTGATCGTCGGCTTCGGCCGCGTCGGTCGTCGCCTCGCCGAACGCCTGCGCGCCGAAGGCATTCCCTTCGTCGTCGCCGACCAGAACCGCGAACGCATCGAGGCCCTGCGCGCCGAAGGCCTGCCCGCGGTGTCGGGTGATGCCACCGAGCCGGCGACGCTGATCCAGGCGCATGTCGCACGTGCCGCGATGATGGTCATCGCCCTGCCCGACAGCCTGGACGCGCGCAAGATGATCGAAGTCGCCAGGCTGCTGAATCCGAAGATCCAGTGCGTCGTGCGCACGCACAACGACGACGAAGCCGAACTGCTGCGCGCGGAACGCGTCGGCGAGGTATTCATGGGTGAACAGGAACTGGCGCGTGCCATCGGCGAACACGTGGTCACGCAGATGCGCGCGCGCGGCAGCGACACGGCTGTCGCACACTGATGCGACTGAACTTCGACAATCGTTTCACGCGAGAACTGCCGGGCGATCCGCTCGACGACTCGCGCAGTCGCGAGGTGCGCGACGTGTTGTGGTCGAAGGTCACACCGACGCCGGTGTCGGCGCCACGCCTGCTGGTGCATTCGCCATCTGTAGCTGCCGCCGTGGGGTTCGATGTGGATGACATCGCCTCACCCGCTTTCGCGCAGGTGTTCGCCGGCAATGCCCTGATTGATGGCATGCAGCCTCATGCGACGCGGTACGGCGGCCACCAGTTCGGACATTGGGCCGGACAACTCGGCGACGGCCGCGCGATCTCGCTCGGCGAAGTCGTCGGCGCGGACGGGCATCGCCACGAACTGCAACTGAAGGGCGCCGGGCGTACGCCGTATTCGCGTCATGCCGACGGCCGCGCCGTGCTGCGTTCGAGCCTGCGCGAGTTCGTTTGCAGCGAGGCGATGCACGCGCTCGGCGTGCCGACGACGCGCGCACTCAGTCTGGTCGCCACCGGCGACCTGGTAATGCGTGACATGTTCTACGACGGCCACCCGGCCCATGAACCCGGCGCTGTTGTCTGCCGCGTTGCACCCTCGTTCCTGCGCTTCGGCCACTACGAAATTCTCGCCGCAACCGACGAGACTGCCCTGCTCGATCGCCTGATCGAGTTCACGCTGGCGCGCGATTTTCCGCACGTCGACGGCTCGCGTGAGCAACGCCGCGCGCAGTGGTTCCGCAAGATCTGCGAACGCAGCGCCGAACTCGCCGCGCACTGGATGCGTATCGGCTTCGTGCACGGCGTGTTGAACACCGACAACATGAGTGTGCTCGGCCTCAGCATCGACTACGGCCCCTACGGCTTCGTCGAGGACTATGACCCGGCGTTCACGCCGAACACCACGGATGCGCAGGGGCGACGATATGCCTACGGTCGCCAGCCAGCGGTCGTGCACTGGAATCTCGCGCGCCTTGGCAGCGCCTTGCTGTCGCAGGTGGACGAATCGGATCTGCAGGCGGGACTCGATCGGTACGCGGCGCATTATCAGACCAGCGCACGCGCGATGACCGCCGCCAAGTTCGGCTTCGATGTACTGGATGACGGCGATCTCGCCCTGGTCCAGGACGCCTACGAACTGCTCGCCGCCAGCAGCATCGACTACACGCTGTTCTTCCGCACGCTGGCAGGCACAACGATACCCGACGATTTCGCGGCACATGCCTACGAACCCAAGAAATTCGCCGATGCGCAGCCGCTGCTGACGTCGTGGCTGGATCGCTACGCGCATCGCATCCGCGAAACCGACGCCGCGACCCGGCGCGCACGCATGGATGCCGCGAACCCGCTGTACCTGCCGCGCAACTGGTTGTGTCAGGAAGCGATCGAGGCTGCGGAACGCGGCGACCTCGCACCCTTGCACCGACTGCTCGACGCCACCGCCGAGCCTTATCGCGAACGTGCCGGCTTCGGCCATCAAGCTGGCAAGCGCCCGGACTGGGCGCGCGACAAGGCGGGATGTTCGATGTTGTCCTGCAGTTCTTGAGGCATCGGGGCTGGGACAAAACATCGGGCCATCAATGGCCCTCCTACAGACAGCTGAGCATGGCCCAATGCCCTTGGACCATTCATGGCCGAATGAATTCTGTGGGAGGGCCATTCATGGCCCGATTGAACCCGGAAATATCCGAGAACCGATTGGGAGATTGACGGAAGACCGGGCTCGCAAGGCCCAGCCATCCTGTCGAGATGGACATCCAGATCAATCGACGCGGCTACGCCCGCCTGCGCTCGGGTCGACATTCGATGAGCGGCTGGTCCTACCTTGTGACAACGGTATGCGTGGACCGGTTCGCCTGGTTCGCGCATCCCGATATCGCGCTCGCTGTGGCGACACTGCACCAATCGCCCGACCTGTTCGCCGATGCGGAGCTACGTTCGTGGGTGCTGATGCCCGATCATTGGCATGGATTGCTGCAGCTGGGGAATCACAGCTCGCTCTCGGCCCTGATGAACCGCTTCAAGACCCGGACAGCGATGGCCACCAATTCGGTTCAGGGGCGCAGAGGCGCGATCTGGTTTTCGGGTTTCCATGATCGAGCGCTGCGCGATGACCGGGAGATCCAGGCGGCGACGGCCTATATCCGGAACAATCCCGTACGGGCGGGGCTCTGCCGCGAGCCTCATGATTACCCTTGGATGAAATCGGACTGTCCACTGGAATTCGGGCCATGAAT
>JAKJFE010000117.1 GCA_022705045.1 Pseudomonadota bacterium
CCGGCCCGGTCACGCCGATCCGCGCGTCGGACCATGACGGCCTGGTCGCCTATCTCGACTTCAACTGTCTCGCAAGCATGGATCTCAATCCAGACAACGACACGGTCTGCGGCATGCTCGACAACTGCCCGGTCAATGCCAACAGCGACCAGGCGGACATGAACAGCGATGGCGAGGGTGATGCTTGCGACACCGACATCGACGGCGATGGCGACTTGAACGTGGCCGACAACTGTCCGTTCGTGGTGAATCCGGACCAGGCCGATGCCGATGGCGACAATGTCGGCGACGTCTGCGACGCCTTCCCGAACGACGGCCAACTGTTGTTCCGCGACGGCTTCGAATAAGCCTGCGGCTTCATCGGCACTTCGACGGCCCGCCTCGTGCGGGCCGTTTCTTTTTGGCATTGACGCCGACGCGCCGGCCGCCGATGCTCGGCCCGGCGCACCGGGCGGCACGGCCGGTGTCGCACATCGATCACTTCAGGAGGAAGCGGATGAGCATCGAATCGTTGTTGGTGTTTCTGGTCATCGGCGGCGTCGCGGGCTGGCTCGCCGGACTCATGGTGAAAGGCTTCGGCTTCGGCCTGCTCGGCAATATCGTGGTCGGTATCGTCGGCGCCTTCATCGCCGGCTGGCTGTTCCCGACCCTCGGCTTCTCGCTCGGCTCGGGCATCGTCGCGGCGATCCTGCACGCCACCATCGGCGCCGTGGTGTTGCTGGTGTTGTTGCGGGTGATCAAACGCGCCTGAGCACCCCGTACACGACGCCCAAACGGCCCGCCGAGCGCGGGCCGTTTCTTTTCGGGCTCAATCGGCGCGTTCGACGCGCACCGGTACGCCGTTCAGCGCGGCATTGCCGGTACCGCTGTCGAGGAATGCCTCATCGGTGAGGTCGTTGATGCTGACGCCGTCGAGCGAGGTCGCGAGTCCGAGACGCACGCCCTCGCGGCGCTGGCCGAAGCCGTGCGGCAAGGACACCACGCCGCGCATCAACTCGGCATCGGCCTGCACGTCGACGACGACCATGCCGACGCGCGACCGAACACAGACGCGCTCGCCATCGGCCAGTCCACGTGATGCGAGATCGTCCGGATGCATCAGCAGCTGATGCCGCGGTTTGCCCTTCACCAGCCGATGCGCGTTGTGCATCCACGAGTTGTTGCTGCGCACGTGGCGTCGACCGATCAGCCGCAAGTCGAACGCGCGATCATCGCGCGCGATCTCGGTCACCACGGCATCGAACAATTCGACGAGCAAGGGCGGCGCGCACTCGATCGCACCGCTCGCGGTCTCCAATCGACGTAGCAGCGACGGTTCGAGCGGCCCGAGATCGAGTCCATGCGGCGCGGCGAGCAGGTCGTCGATCGTGAGGCCGCTGCCGCCACGCGCGAGCAGCATCGCGAGCACCTCGCGCGGCGGCACGAACGGCGTGTGCGGTTCGCCACGCGCGGCGCGCACGCCACCGACGACACCATCAAGGATCCGCCATTGCGCCAGCGCGCCGTCGGGCAACGACTGCGTCGGCGTGCTCAGGCGAGCGACGCGGCGGATCGCGAAGGCATTGAAGTAGAGGTCGTAGTGATCTTCGGCGAGGAAGGACGGCGGCGGCAGGATCCAGTCGGCGTGGCGCGTGGTCTCGTTGAGATACGGATCGATCGCGACCTGGAACTCGAGCGTGCCGAGTGCGCGATCAAGCGCCGCGCCGTTCGGTGTCGACGCCACCGGATTGCCGGCCACGGTCAGCAAGGCGCGCACCTGTCCCGCGCCCGGCGTTTCGATCTCCTCGCGCAACACCGCCACCGGCAGTTCCCCGCTGACTTCCGGCAAGCCGCGCACGCGCGATGACCAGCGTCCGCGCGAGCCTTTCGAGGTCCCCGGCCCGGTGACCGGCACGATGGCCTCGTTCGGCAGGCAGCCACCGGCGCGATCGAGCTGGCCGAGGTAGAGATTCGTCAACTGGATCAGATACTGCGCGACGGTACCGAAGCGCTGCGTCGATACGCCCATGCGTCCGTACACGCAGGCGTTCGTGGCGCCATGCAACTGCGCGGCGACGGCGTCGACCTGCGCCATCGTGACGCCCGTGCGCTGCGGCAGATCGTCGATCCGCACCGCCTGCACGCGTGCCATCGCCCCATCGAAACCGTTGAGCTTGCCCGCATACGCATCGAGCCGCGGCGCACCGAGACGCATCAACGCCTGCAATAGCGCAATCAGGAACCACACGTCGCCGCCCGGGCGGATCGACAGATGCGTGCTCGCGATCGCCGCGGTTTCGCTGCGACGCGGATCGACCACGATCAAGGCCCCGCGCTCGCGGATCGCCTTGAGTCGCGCCGTCACATCCGGTGCCGTCATCAGGCTGCCGTTCGAGGCGACCGGATTGGCACCCAGCATCAGCAACACGTCGAGCCGGTCGAGATCGGGAATCGGCAGCAGCCACTGGTGCCCGTACATCTGCCAGTTCACGAGCTGGTGCGGCCACTGGTCGACCGAGGACGCACTGAACTGGTTACGTGTACCGATGGCGCGCAGCAGCTGCGGCACATAGGCCATCAGCGAGAAATGATGCACGTTCGGATTGCCGAGATACACCGCCACCGCGTCGCGCCCGTGCGTCGACTGGATCGCATGCAGCCGTTGCCCGATTTCCGCGAACGCCTCGTCCCACGTCGCCGCGCGCCACTCGCCCTCGACCTTGCGCATCGGCCCGCGCACCCGATCCGGATCATGCTCCAGATCGAGAATCGCCACACCCTTCGGACAAATGTGCCCGCGACTGAACGCATCCGCGTCGTCGCCACGAATCGACGCCAACACGCCATCGATGTACTTCAGTTGCAAGCCGCAGATCGCTTCGCAGAGGGGGCAGGCGCGGTGCACAGTGATCGTGTTCATCGTTGCGCCATCCTCGGCACACGGCCGATGTCGCCACACGCTGCGGCGGCAAAGAAGCGTTTGGCGGGGGTGAGTGCGTCGACGAGGCCGAGGCCGCGGGAGAGCCATTGGCCGACGCGGCCGAGGTCGCCGCCGAAGCCGCGTTCGATGGCGTCGATGGCGCGGGCAGCGGCGTGGGTGTCGGAGCGGCGCCAGCTGTCGAAGCGCGACAGCGTGGCGAGGCTGCCGAGATCGCGTTCGCGGGTGCGCGCGTCGACAAGCACATCGACCAGCGCGGCGGCGTCGATCAGGCCGAGATTGAGACCGAGGCCGGCGAGCGGATGCACGACGTGGGCGGTGTCGCCGAGCAGCACCAGGCGTTCGGCGTGGAAACGTTCGGCGAGTTGCAGGCGCAGCGGGAACGCGACGCGCGACGTGGCCGCGACGACACGACCGAAACGCAGGCCGCTGGCTTCGGCGACTGCATCGCAGAAGGCCGCATCATCGAGCGCGAGCAAGGGCTCGACTTCGGCTTCGGGACGCGTCCACACCAGGCTGGACCGCCCGCCGTCGATCGGCAGAAAGGCGAGCGGTCCGCCCTTCAGAAAACGCTGGAAGGCGATGCCGGGATTCGGCTGCTCGGTCGTCAGATGCGCGACGATGCCGCGGCTCAGGTAGTCGCGTCCATCCGCCGTGATGCCGGCGGCCTCGCGCAAGGACGACCGCCCGCCCTCGGCCGAGACCACGAGGCGCGCGCGCAGTCGAGTGCCGTCGTCGAGTTCGAGGCGTGCCTCGCGTTCACCGCGTTCGCAGTCGACGACACGTGCCGCGTGCACGGCGGCGACGCGCGATCGGGCCGCATCGAACACGCGCGCCTGCAACGCACGCAATTCGACGATCCAGCCGAGCGCGGGTTCGGCGACAAGCTCGCGACCGAAACGCAGCACCTCATCGCCGGAGCGCACTTCCATCTCGCGATAAGCGAACGCGCGCGCGGCAGACAAGGGCCAAGCACCGAGGCGTTCGACGAAACGCACGGAGGCCGGCGACAACGCGATGACACGCGCATCGAGCGGCGCATCCTCGGCCGATGCAGTCGGCGGATTCGGTTCGACCAGGGCCACGTCGAAGCCGGACTGCGCGAGCGCAGCGGCGGCACTGGCACCGACCGCACCGCCGCCAACCACGATCACATCGAGCAGGTTTCTGGTGTTCATCAACGGAATCCCATGGCCGATCGCACCAACGCATCGCGCAACAACGGTATGTGTTCGGCCGACATCAAGGCCAGGCTGCGCAATGGTCCGATCGGCAGCTCGCTGGCCATGAAGCGCGCCAATGCATCGGAAAAACGTGCCGTGCGTTCGCGGTCGTCGCGACGACGTTCGGCATAGTCGGCCAGGGCTTGCACCGAACCCGCGTCGTCGCGATGCGCGGCGGCGACCTCGGCCAGAGCCAGCGCATCACGCAATCCGAGATTGAATCCCTGCGCGCCGATCGGGTGGAGGGTCTGCGCGGCATTGCCGATGACGGCGACACGGCGATCGATCACGCGCTCGGCGAACTGCAGCTTCAACGGCCAGGGCTGGCGTTGCCCAACACGACGCCAGCGCCCGAGCCGCGTACCGAAACGTTGTTCGGCGAAGGCGAGGAAGTCGTCATCCGACATCGCCTGTGCCGCAGCGGCCTGCTCGGTGGTCAATGTCATCACCAGTCCGACGCGGCGGCGATCCAGCGGCAGCAGCGCGATCGGGCCACTGTCGGTGAAGCGTTCGTAGGCGCAGCCGTCGAGATCGCGTTCGACTTCGATCGCGGTGACGAGTGCGGTCTGCACGTAGTCGTGACGCTGCAGCGGAATGTTCACCGTGTTGCGGATGACCGAGTCGGTGCCGTCGGCAGCGACCAGCAAACGCGTCTGCACCTGTCGCGTTTCGTCGCCGATACGCAGGTTCAGCGCGACGTGATCGTCATGCGCGGCGAAGTCCTGCAGGCGCGCCGGTCGCCAGCGTTCGAGGCGCGTCGTGCGTGCCATCGCGTCTTCGAGGGCGCCGGCCAGTTGCCGTGCCGGCACGATCTGGCCGAAGGCGGGCAAGCCATGCGTGGCCGCGTCGAGCACGCTGCGCCCGAAGGCGCCGCGGCGACTGACATGGATGCGCCGGATCGGATGCTGGCCGGCAGCGCCGTAGGCCACGCCGAGGTCATCCAGCGCCAGCGTCGAGGCGCGGCCGAGCGCGAAGTGGCGCTCGTCCCAACGCGGCGCCTGCGGGCTGGGCGCGGGCTGCGCCTCGACCGCGAGCGTGCGCAGGCCGGGCACGCGATCCAGCGCCAGTGCCAGGCTCATGCCGACCAGGCCACCACCGACGATGACGACATCCAGGACTGATTCCGACTGCACTGATTCCATCCCGCCATGATAGCGGCCGCCCCGGCCCGCCCGCTTCGATTAGAATGGCCGCCCCCGATGTTCCGGAGTCGTCCATGTCGCAGTTGTTCCGTTCCGACGCCGCCCGCCTGGCGCTGCTCGTCGCCCTGGTCGTGATCGCCGCGTTGACGCGCCTGATGCCGGGCCGTCCGCCGAATTTCTCGCCGATCGAAGCGATGGCGCTGTTTGCCGGCGCGGTGTTCGCCAGCCGTTACGTCGCGGTGCTGGTACCGCTGGCGGCGATGCTGATCTCGGACATGGTCCTCGGGCTGCATTCCGGCATGTGGCTGGTCTATGGCTGCATGGCTGTCATCGCGCTGGCCGGCACCCGTCTCGCCGGCCGCATCAGCGCACTGCGCGTGGTCGGTTATGGCCTCGGCGCCGCGGTTTTCTTCTTCGTCGTGACCAATTTCGCGGTCTGGGCCGGCAGCATCGATCATCCGACCCCGATGTACACGCCGGACCTGCAGGGCCTGATCAACTGCTACATCGCCGCGATCCCGTTCTTCCGCAACCAGGTCGCCGGCGTGCTGGTGTATTCGGCGGTGCTGTTCGGCGCACATGCGCTGATGACGCGCCGCGCCGCGCAGGCCGCGGCTGCGTAAGCGATGGGCAATCGCCTCAGCAAGATCTACACGCGCACCGGCGACGATGGTTCGACCGGGCTCGGCGACGGCACACGTGTGTCCAAGGACAGCGCCCGCGTCACCGCCTATGGCACCGTGGACGAGTTGAACAGCGCCATCGGCGTCGTGCTCGCCTGCGGTCTGCCGCAGCCGATAGAGGACATGCTGACCGAGATCCAGCACGAGTTGTTCGATCTCGGCGGCGAGCTCTGCATCCCCGGCAGCGAACTGGTGCACGAGACCGACATCACGCGGCTGGAAACGCGGCTCGATGGCCTCAACGAGGATCTGCCGCCGCTCAAGGATTTCATCCTGCCCGGCGGCGGCATGGCCGCGGCGCAATGCCATCTGGCGCGCACCATCGCGCGTCGCGCCGAACGCGAGACAGTGACGCTGTCGCATCACGATGCTGTACGTTCGGAAGCGATCCGTTATCTCAATCGCCTGTCCGACCTGCTGTTCGTGATCGCACGCGTGCTGGCGCGCAGCGCCGGCCACGGCGAAGTGTTGTGGAAACATGAGCGCCGCAAGCGCGGCTAGGTCGGCATGATCTATACGCACGCCGCCTGCCTGCAGCACTGCCCGGGACCGGGGCATCCGGAGTCGCCGGATCGATTGAAGGCGGTGTTGCGTGCACTCGATGCGCCCGTGTTCGCCGCGATTCCGCGCGTTGAAGCGCCATTGGTCGACCGCGCCCTGATCGATCGCGTGCATCCCGGCGTCGAATACGCGCAGATCTTCGCGCACGCGCCGCGCGTGCAGACCTTGCGGCTCGATTCGGACACCGTGCTGCATCCCGCCGCCGATTCATTGGAGGCCGCATTGCGCGGCGCCGGTGCCGTGGTCGCAGCGGTCGATGCCGTGCTCGACGGCCACACGCGTCGCGCCTTCTGCGCGGTGCGCCCGCCCGGGCACCACGCCACGCCGGAGCGTGCGATGGGCTTCTGCATCTTCAACAATGTCGCGCTCGGTGCGCGGCGTGCGCTCGATCGCGGGCTGGAACGCGTGGCCGTGCTCGACTTCGACGTGCACCACGGCAATGGCACGCAGGACTGTTTCGACCGCGACGCCCGCGTGCTGTTCGCGTCCTCGCACCAGTGGCCGCTGTATCCGGGCAGCGGCGCGCTGACCGAGACCGGCGTCGGCAACATCTTCAACGGCCACCTGCCGGCCGGCAGCGGCCCGCGCGAATTCCGCGCGGTGTGGTCGGAACAACTGCTGCCCGCGGTCGAACGCTTCCGCCCGCAACTGTTCCTGGTCTCGGCCGGCTTCGACGCGCACCGCCTCGACCCGCTCGGCGGCCTCGATGTCGAAACCGCCGACTACGCCTGGCTCACCCACAACATCGTCGCCCTCGCCGACCGCCACGCCGAAGGCCGCGTCGTCTCCACCCTCGAAGGCGGCTACAGCCTCACCGCCCTCGCCGAAGCCGGCGCCGCACATGTGCGGGCGTTGTTTGGATTGGCGGACTGATCGCCTCCGCGCGCGCACTGTTCGTGAGCGTTTCGATCAGGCCTTGCTCAGCACCGCAGTCCGTACAGGCGCCTTGCGTGCAGCCTTGCCCAGCGCGCTTTCCGCCCACTTGTTGAGACTGGTGCCGCTCCGCGCAGCGGCCTTGAGCGCCGCCGCGTGGACCTCGGGTGCGATGCGCAGCATGACCTTGCCACTGGCCGGCCGCTCCGGTGCCGAACCGAGTTCCCGGGATGCCGCCAGATAGTCGTCGATGGCCGCATGGAAGTTCGATTCGAACTCGGCCACCGATTCGCCATGGAAGGCGATGATGTCGTCGATGTCCTGGACGCGCCCGACAATGACCTTGTCCTCGGCGTCGAAGACCATGCTGGCCGTGTAGCCCTTGTAGGTCATGGCATTGCTCATGGCTTGATCCCCATTCTCTCGATGAACTCGCGAACAGCCAGCACACGGTAGCGAAGCGCTTCCTTACCGGGATGCGGCCGATGGATCGTCATCTTCCGACCGCCAAATTCGAACGTGACGGACGACCCCGCACCTTCGACGACCTTGCAGCCGGCCGCCTTGAGCAGGGACTCGATGCGCGCCCACTCGATGTTCCCGTTGACGGGGTCAGCGAGCACCTTCTCAAGAGTCTTGCGCTGCGTGCTGTTCACCAGGAAATGATAGCGCCATGCCACCGAAGTGCAATCATTCCACGATCAGCAGCAGGCGTTCTTTGGCTTGGCGGAATGAGCACGCCGACCGATCGGCGCTACCCGGAAACCGGGCACAAGGTCAGACTTCTCTCTCGCGCGATGCAAGGACGTCTTCCCGGAGAAATCGCTCGGACCGCATCACATGCAGGATGAAGACGCGTTCGCCGTCAAAGCGATAGAACACCCGGCATGGCGGCTCAACGAGCTGTCGATAACGTGACTTCTTGCCGAGTTCGGCGGGCATGCTGCCCCGTTCCGGATGCTCGCCCAGTTGCTCGACGAGCGTGAAGACGCGCTGGACCAAAGCGGCTGCCGCCGAAGGCTTGTCCAAGGCGATGTAGTCGGCGATCGCTTCCAGATCGGAGAGCGCCGGCTCGGTCCAGATTATTTCAGCCATCGGGCCATGCGTTGCTTGGCATCAGCATGAGAGACCACACGCCCTTCCGCGATCGCCATTTCGCCCCGCGCGATGCCCTCAAGCAGGAACATCCGCTTCTGCATCAAGTCGTACGTCTCGACATCGACCAGATAGGCGCTGGGCAGGCCATGCTGGGTGATGAGGATCGGCGCCTTGTCCCGCTCGATGTCGGCAAGGAGTTCGGTAGCCTGACGCTTCAAGGTGGTAACGAGTTCGATGCGCATGGAGTGACATTAAAGTATCACTTTGGAGCTAGCAAGTGTCTCAATGCCGAACGCATTGACACGCACGTCATTCGCTGTCGCCATGCTGACGTATAAATCAGCGAGACGTTGTCAGCTCCGCGTCAAGTCGCGCGCCCTTGCCCAAATTGCACTTGAGACAAAGAGTTCGCAGATTGTCTTCGGTGTTCTTCCCGCCACGCGACCAAGGCTGGATGTGATCTACATGAAGTTCCACAGATCCATCCTTTGCAGGCGAGGCGCCACATACCACACACCTAAAATTGTCACGTGCAAGAACGCGATAGCGAAGCGACAAGCTGATTGAACGCGGCACGATCGAACTCGGGTTCTACCCCGATTTCTCGGACACCCCTAGCAAGGCTCATACTGAGCCGAAGGAGTGTTCATGTCGACCGGGCGAACGTGCGGGTCAAGGCAATTGGCGCACCCGCCGGCCTGT
>JAKJFE010000118.1 GCA_022705045.1 Pseudomonadota bacterium
CTACGGCCGCATCGGCCGCAATATCCTGCGTGCGTTGTACGAATCGGGGCGCAACCACGAGATCCAGATCGTCGCGATCAACGATCTCGGCGACGCCGAGACCAATGCGCACCTGACCCGCTTCGACACCGCGCACGGCAAGTTCCACGCCCAGGTCAGCGTCGAAGGCGACCACATGGTCGTCAATGGCGATCGCATCCGCGTCTGCGCCGAACGCGATCCGGCCAAGCTGCCGTGGGCCGAACTCGGCGTCGACGTGGTGTTCGAGTGCACCGGCCTGTTCACCTCGAAGGCCAAGGCGGGTGCACACCTGACTGCCGGCGCGAAGAAGGTCGTGATTTCGGCCCCGGGCGAGAAGGACGTCGACAACACCGTCGTCTTCGGCGTCAATCACGGCACGCTGAAGGCCAGCGACACCGTCATCTCGAATGCGTCCTGCACCACCAACTGCCTGGCCCCGCTGGCGAAGGTGCTGCACGAGCAGATCGGCATCGTGCATGGCCTGATGACGACGATCCACGCCTACACCAACGACCAAGTCCTGACCGACGTCTTCCACAAGGACCTGCGTCGCGCCCGTTCAGCCACGATGTCGCAGATCCCGACCAAGACCGGCGCTGCCGCCGCGGTCGGCCTGGTGCTGCCGGAACTCAACGGCAAGCTGACCGGCTTCTCGATGCGCGTGCCGACCATCAACGTCTCGGTCGTCGACCTCAGCTTCGTCGCGAAGCGCGAGACCACGAAGGAAGAGATCGATGCCGTCGTGAAGGCCGCGTCTGAAGGTCCGCTCAAAGGCATCCTCGGCTTCAACACCCAGCCGCTGGTCTCGGTCGATTTCAACCACGACCCGCACAGCTCGATCTACGACAGCACCCTGACCCAGGTCATGGGCGGCACGCTGGTGAAGGTCTGCTCGTGGTACGACAACGAGTGGGGCTTCTCGAACCGCATGCTCGACACCACCCTGGCGCTGATGGCCGCGAAGTAAGTCGCTCGATCCAGGCATCAAACAAAAAGGCCGCTGCATCGCTGCAGCGGCCTTTTTTTGTCGGATCATCCATTTGTGATCGTAGTTCATCGATGAATGCAGGCTTGATTACAGACCATGCAGGCAGGTTGCTCGGACTCCGTTGTCACGATGGCCACCTGATTGCAGTATCGGTGAGCGAGCCGCATTCGGCTCGACTCGACTTCCGTCGTCTCGACGGCTCGCTCGCGATGCTCAGCTTGTCGGGTATCCGATACCTTGCCGTCGATGGTTTCCTGCAAGGGAATATCGTGGACACGGCCTACCTCTGGCCAGTTCTTGAAGCGCCCAGGTATCAGCGTCTTGACGCCGCCAAGGCCTTCTCGATCGAGGAGTCTTCGTTGGATCGGGAAAACTCGCTCGGGGCGACTTCCCTCTTCGTGCTCGAATGCTCATATGGTGCGACCGTGCATGCATTGATCTCGGATCTGGTGATGTCCGAGAAGTGATCGGAGCATGATTCTTCATGGATGCGAATCGATCCGCATCCAATTGAACAACTCGGATTGCCGCCAACAAAAAAGGCCGCTGCATCGCTGCAGCGGCCTTTTGTTTTCCGAGGATCAGGATGGACGGGTTCTTTGTGGGTGCGATTTTCAATCGCACGCTTTTCTTGAAGCCATCAAGAGCGTGCGATCGAGAATCGTACCCACGGGAGCCGCGCCCCCTCTCTCCCGCCGGGGGAGAGAGGAGACCAGCTTCAGTGCTGTTGGTGCTTGGCGACCCTCGCCGTGCAGAGCTTCACGCCTTCGACGCCTTGCGCCAGTGCGCGCGGGCCGCCTTCGAGATCCTTGACGCGGTTGGCGAAGAAGCCCTGCAGTTCGTTGGCGCCGGCTTCACTGCACAACGCCGCGCTGCCGAAGAAGGCGATCTTGCCCTGCCACACCGACGGCAGCTTGTTCAGCAGTGCGTCGTACTGCTGCTGCACGAAGGCCCAGATCGCGGCGTGGTTCTCGGGTTGTTCGGTCGCACCGAAATACAGGCGGATCATCTCGCCCGATTTTACTGACGGACCGAGGCCGAGCTTCAGCGCACGCTGCAGCAACGCCGGATCGCGGGTGTTGCCGAGTGCGCCCATCAACGCGCCGCGGATCACCGAGTCCTCGTTCGTGGCGAGATGGCGTTCGATCAGGTCGAACGCCGGCGTGCCATCGACACGGGCGACCGTGCGCAACGACGCGCCGAGCAGGTCGCGATGCACAGCGTCGACATCGAGCTTGGCGTCGTCGCCGCTGCCAATGATCTTGCGGCCGCGCGCGGCCAAGTCGTCGACCAGCCACTGCGGGCGGCCATGTTCGGACAGGGTGTTGATCAGGTCCACGCGCAGCGACTTGGTGGCTTCGCTGTCACCGTCGCGGTGGTCGACGCCGAGTGTCTTGAGTTGCGCGCCCCAGATGTCGCGCAGCATGGTGTCGATGCGCTCCTGCTGTGCGGAGGTCGCCACGCGCTCCTTGATCCATTCGAGGTCGCCGATTGGCGCCGTGATCACGTCACCCTGCGTCGCCTTGGCGAAACGCGGTGCCGCATCGAGGTATTGCGCCACGGTCATGGTGCCGGCATCGAATGCGGCGCCGACGCTGTCCGCGAGCACGCGTTGTTCGAAGGCGTTGAGCTTCACGAAGGCCGCGTTCAGCGCGTTCTGCGCCTCGGCATCGAGACGGAAGCGGTAATAGCCGGCGCCATCGGCGTTCGGGTGCACGTAGTCGGGGCAGGTGTCGCCCGCCAGCGTGATCGTCGACTCGGCACGGTCCAGCAGATGGCATTCGGTGCTGGTGCTGTCGCCGCGACCGACGCGTACACACATCGGAACCAGCCATTGCGTGTCGGTGGCGAAGCTGGCGCCATTCGGCGCGTAGCGCGACTGCTTCACGGACAACGTGGCCTTGCCGTCCTTGCAGGCCAAGGTCGTGTCGAGCATCGGCACGCCGGGCTGGTCGGTGAAGCTGGCGAAGGCCTTGCGCAACACCTCCGGGTTGTCGCTCTGCGCCGCCAGCGAGTCGCCGAGGTCGATGCTGGTGGCCGAGCCGAACGCGAACTTGCGCATGTGCGCGCGCAACGCGGCGCGGAATTTGTCCTTGCCGAGATAACGTTCCATCATCGACAGCACCGCGCCGCCCTTCTGGTAGGTGATGCCGTCGAAGGTGCTGCTGACCTCGGTCCAGTCCTCGACCGGATTGTGGATGCGTCGCGCGGTCGCGAGGCTGTCCGCACCCATGGCGCCGAGACCGCCGCCGAGCAGATCCATGTCGGCTTCGAGCTCCGGATAGATCTGGTGCACGATCTTGGCCGAGATCCAGGTCGCGAAGGCTTCGTTCAACCAGATGTCGTCCCACCACGGCATCGTCACCAGATCGCCGAACCACTGGTGTCCCAGTTCATGCGTGTGTGTGCCGAGCGCGCCACGACGCTGCGACGTCGCCGACTTCAGGTCGGCGAACATCAGCGAATCGCGATACGTGATCAGCCCCGGATTCTCCATCGCGCCATAGGCGAAGTCGGGTGCGGCGAGCAGGTCGAGCTTGTCGTACGGATACGGATAGTCGAAATAGGTTTCGAGCGCAGTCACGATCTTCGCGGTCTCGCCGAGCATGTACTTCATGCGCTGGCTCTGGCCACGGGCGGCGACGCCGCGCAGCGGAATCACGTGGTCGCGCAGCGCAGTCTTCGGGATGGCATCGAAATCGATCAATTCCCACGGACCGACCGCGAACGCGATCAGGTAGCTCGGCAGCGGCCTCGTCTGCGCGTAGCTGTGCTTGACCCAGCCGTCGGCCAGCGTCTCGGTACCGGTTTCCTGGGTGTTGAAGATCGCGGTGTCGCCCTTCGGCACGCTGATCGTGAATGTCCACGGCGTCTTGAAGGCGGGTTCGTCGAAATTCGGGAACGCGTTGCGCGCACCGAGTGGCTCCATCTGCGTCATCACGTAGTCGAGACCGCCGGTCTTGACCTTGTAGGCGCCCTGCAGGCGCTGGTCGTAGGGCGCGTCGAAATTCAGACGCAACTGCCAGCGGCCGGGCGAGATCGGTTGCGGACTGGTGACGCGCACGGTGCCGCCGCCGGCATCGACCAGTTCGGTCGTCACGGCGATCGGGGCCATGCGCGCGCGGATCAGCTGCACATCCTTGAGGGTGCTGCCGCGGGCGTGGATGAAGAAGTGGTCGGTCGCTTCCTTGACCTCGAGCTCGATGGCGACGGCGCCGCTGTAGCGATCGGCACGGGCATCCATGCGCAGGTCGACGGCATAGGACGTGGGCACGACCTGACGCGGCAACTTGCCGCGCGGCACATCGCCGGCGTGCACGACACTGGTCGCGAGGATGGCAAGACTGAACAACAGGGTTCTGAGCATGGCGGGTCTCCTGGACCTGGCGATGCTAACGAGCGCGCCGATGGACAAACGTGACGCGGGACAGACCGTGTGTGCGGCGCAGCTGGCCGTGGTCAGGCGCCGGGCTCGGCTGCGACAAACACGCGGTCACGCCCGTCGGCCTTGGCTCGATACAGCGCCGCATCGGCTTCCGCGAGCAGGGCTTCGAGGCCCGGTTGATGCGTGGTCGTCGCACAGGCCAGGCCGAAGCTGGCGGTGACGCGCAGCGGCGTGCCGTCGGCGGCGATGCGCAATGCACGCAGCACGTCGCGCAACGTGCAGGCGCGGTCCATTGCAGCGACGGCATCATGGTTCGGCCACATCACGACGAACTCTTCGCCGCCCCAGCGCGCCATCGCTTCCTGGCCGGCGAGCAAGGGGCGAATGGCCTGCGCGACGGCACACAACACGGCGTCGCCGGCGGCATGGCCGTGGCGGTCATTGATCAGCTTGAAATGGTCGAGGTCGAACAGAAGCAACGCGAAGGGTTGCCCGCGCGCGCGACAACCGAGATAGGCCTGCTCCGCCAGCTCGCCGAAGTGGCGACGATTGAACGCGCCGGTGAGCGGGTCGCGGATCGAGCGATCGAACAAGGCCTGGTTCGCGGCTTCGAGCTGTTCGTTCTGCACGCGGATACGTTCGGTCTGGCGCGCGACTTCGGCGGCCAGTTGTTCGCGGCTGCGTTTCAGCGTGGCGACGCGCCAGTGCAGCAGGGCGGCGAGCAGCAGCATCGCCGCGAGTGCGGCAACGATGCGGAACGGCCAGGTCGCCCACAGCGGCGGCGCGAGATCGATGTGGATGCGACGCTCCGGACCTTCGCGCCCGAAGCGATCCGCGACTTTCACCGTGAAGTCATACTGGCCCGGCGCCAGATTGGTGTAACTGACGTAGCGGCGCTCGCCGGCATCGATCCAGTCCTCGTCCTTGCCGCTGAGGCGATAGCGAAAACGCAGACGTGCTGCCGGATCGCCGGCCAGTGCCGAGAACGCGAACCCGAGATCGCGGTCGCGCCAGCCGAGCGCGATGCGGTCGGTCGCGAACAGGCTGTTCGGCAGCGGAACCGCGTCGTTGACGACACTGCCGACCGCGATCTCGCGGTCGCGCAGAAAGAAACGCGTCAGCATCGGTTGGGGTGCGCGCGGAGTGATCTGCATCCGCGCCGGATCGAAGCGGCTGACCCCGCCCAGTCCCGCGAAGTACATCCGGCCGCGCGCGTCCTGCGCGGCCATGCCGAAGCCGAACTCGTTGCCCTGCAGCCCGTCCTCGGCATCGAAGGCGATCGCGCTGCCGGTGCGACGGTCGAAGCGTGCAAGTCCGCGGTTGGTGCTGAGCCAGAGTTCGTGCTCGCCCCGCGCTTCGATGGCGTAGACGACGCCGTTCGGCAAGCCGTCGCTCTCGTCGAAGCGACGGGTCGTGCCGTCCCGATCCAGATGCAGCAGGCCGTTGCTGGTGCCGATCCACACGCCGCCCTCGGCATCGGTATGCAGGTCCCAGACCAAGCCTGCCCCCTGCGGCTGTCCGGGAATGTGCAACGGCATCGCCTCGATGTGGTCACCGGTTAGCGCCAGCGTGTACAGGCCGGACCACGTGCCGATCAGCAGCCGGCCATGCGGCCACTCGGCCAGGGCGTAGACGCGCAGGTCGTTCAGGCCGTCGTCGCGCGCGAAGCGCCGTGTCGCCAGCGTCTGCGGGTCGATGCGGTGCACGCCGCCGACGGTGCTGGCCCAGATCGCGCCGTCCGACGCGGCCAGGAGGCGACGCAGTTCGTCCATCTGCTCCGGCTCGAGATCGAGGTGCACGACATCGCGACCCTGGTTGCGCCAGCGCGTGACGCCGACGTCGCTGCCGATGAACAGGTCGCCATCGCCGGTCTCGGCGAAGGTCCAGACCTGGCGGTCACGCGAGCCGACCTGGCCGAGCCAGCGTTGCCACGACCACTGCGCCATTGGTCGATCCTCGATCGTCGCGTAACGCGCACCCGCGCCGAAACTGCCGACCCAGAGGCGTTGTTCGCGGTCGACGTACAACGAGCGTGGCGCCACCGGCGCCTCGCGGCCGCCGAGGTCGGCCGGCGTGAGCAGGTCGAAGTCGGGTGCCTGCGGGTCGAACCGGAACAGGCCGCGGTTCCAGCTGCCGGCCCAGATGATGTCGCCGTCGCCGACCACGCTCAGCACCATCGCGTCGTCGAGTGCGCGTCGCAATGGCGAAGCCGATGCGGGGGCGCGGAAGCAGTCGCAGTCGGTGTCATAGAGCTGCAGCCCACGATCGGTGGCGGCAACGATGTGGCCGTTCGCGGTCTCGATCAGGCGGTTGACCACGGGGGTTTCCGCGCCTTCGATTGCTGCGAACGGGAGGATGGAGAACGCGTGTGCGCCCTCACGTCGGCGTGCCACGCCGTGGCTGCGCAAGCCGAGCCAGAGCGACCCGTCGTTGCGACCGAACACGCTGGCGATGTCGGCATCGGCGCGCTGCAAGTCAATGCCGTCGAGCGCTTCGGCGCGCGCGGCACCGCGCGCGGCACCGCGCTCGGCATCGAGGTGGAAGAGTCCATCCACGCCGGCGATCCACAGACCGCGGTCTCGTGCATCGATGGCGACATCGCGGACCGCGCGCAACGGCAACCGTCGTGTCGGCTCCGGCGCGCCTTCGTGCCAATGATCAAGCACGCGTTCCGGATGTTTGCGGTCGAGGGCAAACAGACCGCGGTCCCGGGTGCCGACCCAGAGCGTGTCGCCGTCGACCGTCAGCGACCAGATGTTCAACGGCGCGCCACCATCGGGATCGCGCAGGGGCACGACATCGAAGCGTTCGCGATTCAGGTCGAAGCGGGCGAGGCCGCCGCTTTCGGCGGCGATCCAGACGGCGTCGTCGTCGCTGGCCAGGGCCACGATGTAGTTGCCCGGCAGCCAGCCGCGGTCGACGGCGTCGTCGAAGGCGACGAAGCGTTGGCCGTCGAACCGCGCCAGTCCGTCTTCGGTACCGACCCAGAGCAGGCCATAGCGGTCCACCGTCATCGCCACCGCCGAGTTCTGCGGCAGGCCGTCGTCGACATCGAAGGCCTGCCACTGCGCGGCGGACGCCGTCCCGCACGGGACGAGCAGGGCGCAGCAACACAAGAGACGCAGGATCCTCGACCGCATGACGGGATGGTAGCGAGTCACGCGGCCGTCATCGCCGTTTCATCGCGTCGTCAAGGCGCACCGCCAGCATGTTCGAAACCGGGGAAGCGCATGCGCATCGCTGTCGTCACCGAAACTTTTCCGCCCGAGATCAACGGCGTCGCGTTGACCGTGCAGAATGTTGTCGAACACCTCGCGGCCCTGGGGCACGAGGTACTGCTGACGCGACCCGAGCAGCCCGGCGCCACGGCCGTCGCGTTGCCCGGTGGCGTGCGCGAGTTCCGGGTGCGCGGCGCGGCCCTGCCGCGATATCCGGGACTGCGCTTCGGTTGGCCGGCCGGCGCTGCGTTGCGCGACCTCTGGCGCACGCAGCGACCGGACGCGGCTTATGTCGCGACCGAGGGGCCGCTCGGCTGGTCGGCGCTGAACGTGGCGAACGCGTTCGGCATCCCGGTCGCCACCGGCTTCCACACCCGCTTCGATGAGTTTGTCGGGCACTACGGCGCGGGTGTGCTGACGCCGCTCGCATTCGCGTGGATGCGACGCTTCCACAATCGCGGCCAGGCCACGCTGGTGCCGACGCGCGAACTGCAGCGGTTTCTGGAAGCGCGCGGTTTCCGGAACGTGCGTCACCTCGCGCGTGCGGTCGACACGCGCCAATTCCATCCCGTGCAGCGCAGCGAGGCGGTGCGGGCGCAATGGGGGCTCGCGCCCGGACAACTCGCGGTGATCCATGTCGGACGCATCGCAGCCGAGAAGAACCTCGCACTGCTGGCGCGTGCGTTCCATGCGATTCAGGCCGTGCGCCCCGATGCACGCTGCATCGTCGTCGGCGACGGTCCGGCGCTGCCGGCCTTGCGCGCACGCCATCCCGAATTCCTCTTCGCGGGTCTGCGTCGTGGCGACGATCTCGCCGCACACTTCGCGTCCGGCGACCTGTTCCTGTTCCCGAGCCTGACCGAGACCTTCGGCAACGTGACGCTGGAGGCCATGGCGAGTGGCGTCGCCACTGTCGCCTTCGACTACGGCGCGGCACGTGAACACCTGCGCGATGGCCATTCGGGCGCGGCCGTGCCGTTCGCGGACGAAGACGCCTTTGTCCATGCCGCGGTCGAACTCGCCACCCATGACGACTTGCGCCGGCGCTGCGCGATCGCCGCCCTCGACACCGTGCGCGGCCTGAGCCAGCGCGCGGTGGCCGAGACGCTGGTACGCATCCTGTCGGAGTCCGTCGCAGTTCTCGGGCGGGTGGCCTGATGCGCGCGCTGTCGTGGTTCGAGCGTCCCGTGGCCGCGCCGGAGCTGCGGCTCTGCCTGCACATGAATCGTTTCGGGGCGCGGCCGAACGTGCGCCACGGGTTCGCACTGGTCAGCCGGCTTGGCGATGGCGTGTTCTGGTACACGCTGATGGCCGCGTTGCCGATCTTCGGTGGCCTGGCCGGTGTGCACGCCAGCCTGCACCTCGCCTTCGTCGGGCTGATCGCGCTGGGCCTGTATCGCGGGTTGAAGCGGTTCACGCGTCGACCGCGCCCGTTCGCGCGGCATCGGTCGATCACCGCCCATGTCGCGCCGCTCGACGAATTCTCGTTTCCGTCCGGACACACGCTGCACGCGGTGACGTTCACGCTGGTCGCGACGCACTACTTCCCGATGCTCGGC
>JAKJFE010000119.1 GCA_022705045.1 Pseudomonadota bacterium
CGATGAGCAGGCCGCCGAGCGTGGTGACGATGACGATGGCGGCGAGGATCGGGCCGAGCCGGTTTTGCGCCAGCATGTGCCGCACCGTTCGCGCGACATTGGCCAGCAGCGACAGCATGACCAGCACGCGTGCGGCACGTGCGAACTCGGCCCAGTCGGTCGCTGCCCACCACAGTGGAACGCCGGTCACGATGATGACCAGATTCAGCCAGTTGCCACGGAAATAGCGGGCACGGTCGCGCACCTGATGTCCGAGCCATGCCGCTTCGATCACGAACAGCGCCCAGGTGATCCAGGCGAGGACATGGGCCGCGCCGCTGGTGATCTGGCCACTGCCTTCGAGCGACCATTGGATCGGCAGCCACAGTGCCAGTGGCAGCAGGATCCAGTCGAACGCGCGCGCGGCCTGCTGGGCGCCGACGGTTTCGTCGGGTGCGACCCCGGCCAGGCCGATCCAGGCACCGAAGCGGCTGCGCAGCGGCATCTAGCGTACTTCCATGGCGAGCACCGGCACGATGTCGCGCACCGGCGCCGTCAACGCCAGCAGCACGCCGTCTTCGCGCAGTTCGGCGCTGTCGTCGAGCACGATGCGGCCGGCCCGGTCGGCCATCAGCAGACGCTCGACGCGGCCGACGACGCTGAGTTGCGCATGTGCGGCCGGGTCGAACCACAGCTCCACGCCCTGCACCTTGAAGCGGTCGTCGTTGCCGTCGGCGGCGACGATCTCGCGCATCTGGTCGATGCCCGCGGCAATGTGCCGATACGGAAAGCGCAGACCCGGCGGCGCCTTCAGCACGATCGCCACCGACAGGGTCAAGGAGCCTTTCGGCTGGTTCGAGGCCACCGGCGGGTTCTCGGCGCGCAGGCCCTCGTCGAGCGGAAACTGCACGTCGCCGTTCGCGGCCACCCGCACGCTGCGCACGCCGCTGCGGCTCTGGATGTCGAGACGGATCTGCTCCGGCGCCACGTCCCCGCGCTTGCTCAGGATGCGCGTGCGCGCCACCAGCCGGTCGTGACCACTGACCTCCAGCGCCGGCCGCAACGACTCGTACAGCGCCGTATACGGCACCACCGACGTGTCGGCACGCGACGGCGGCGACAGCGCCGCAGCCAACACGGCCAGGATCAGGAAACGACGGGACATGCCGCCACTGTGCGCAGTGCGGCGTCGCGGGTCAACTGCCAGCCGGGAAATCGCCGGGGATCCCGCTGGCGGAGCGGGTCGCGATGCAGACGTCACTTATGCGCGGTCAGTGCGGACTTGGGGACGGCGGCGAGTTCGCGTGCGAGGCGTTCGAGGAAGGGGCCGAGGGCGGAGCTGCGGCGCCAGAAGAGGGCGATGCGGCGGTGTGGGGCTTGGCCGCTGAAGCGCACCAGTTGCAGGTGTTCGCTGGGCGGTACCGGCGGTGCGACCGACAGCGCGGGCAGCAGGGTGATGCCGACGCCCGACGCGACCATGGCGCGCAGGGTTTCGAGGCTGGTGGCGCGGAAGCCGCGGCTTTCGACGGCGCCGGCGGTCTGGCACACGTCCAGCGCCTGGTCGCGCAGGCAATGGCCGTCTTCGAGCAGCAGCAATTCGTTCTGCGCGAGGTCGGTCACGTCGATGCGCTTGCGTTTGCCGAGCGGATGACCGGACGGCAGCGCGAGCAGGAAGTCTTCCTCGAACAGGTCGACGTGGGCGAGTTGGGCGTCGTGGATCGGCATTGCCAGGATGGCGGCGTCCAGCTTGCCGTCGCGCAGACCGTGCAGCAGATGTTCGGTCTTGTCCTCGGTGAGCAGCAGCGTGAGTTGCGGAAAGCGCTCGCGTACGCGCGGCACCACGTGCGGCAGCAGGTACGGGCCGAGCGTCGGGAACACGCCGAGGCGCACCGTGCCGGCTTCGGGGTCGCGCGTGCGCTTTGCGAGTTCCTTGATCTGGTCGGCCTCGCGCAACACCGCACGCGCGCGTTCGGCGATCTCGCGACCCACATCCGTCAGCATCACATGCCGTGACGTGCGCTCGATCAGCGCCACGTCGAGTTCCTCTTCCAGCTTCTTCAGCTGCGTCGACAAGGTCGGCTGGCTGACGAAGCAGGCTTCCGCGGCACGACCGAAATGGCGCAGGTCGGCCAGGGCCACGAGGTAACGCAGGTCGCGCAGGTTCATCGTGGCCTCCGGTTGTCCAGCGTCTAGGGCGTCATGCCGCGACGCTGACGTTCGTTTCGCTCGGCGCCGACTGGCGCATCATGTAGTCGAAGGCACCGAGGGCGGCGGTCGCGCCGGCGCCCATCGCGATGATGATCTGCTTGTACGGCACCGTCGTCGCATCGCCGGCCGCATACACGCCCGGCAGCGACGTCGCGCCGTGCGCATCGATGATGATCTCGCCGCGCGGCGACAGATCCAGTGCGCCCTTCAGCCATTCCGTGTTCGGCAGCAGGCCGATCTGCACGAAGATGCCTTCGAGCTCGACGCGATGGATGTCTCCGGTGCCGCGATCCTTATAGGTCAGCGCCGTCACCTTGCCGCCGTCACCGAGCACTTCGGTCGTCTGCGCGCTGACCAGGATGGTCACGTTCGGCAGGCTGCGCAGCTTGCGCTGCAGCACTTCATCCGCACGCAGCTTGCCGTCGAATTCGATCAGGGTGACGTGACTGACGATGCCGGCGAGATCGATCGCTGCCTCGACACCGGAGTTGCCGCCGCCGATCACCGCGACGCGCTTGCCCTTGAACAGCGGGCCGTCGCAATGCGGGCAGTAAGCCACACCCTTGTTGCGGTACTCGGCTTCACCGGGCACGTTCATCGAACGCCAGCGCGCACCGGTCGAGAGAATCACTGACTTCGACTTCAGCGAAGCGCCGTTCTCGAGTTTCACCTCGATCAGGCCGTCGCTACCGGCCGGCAACAGCTGGGTGGCGCGCTGCTGGTTCATGATATCGACGTCGTACTCGCGCACGTGCTGTTCCAGCGCGGTCGCGAGCTTCGGCCCCTCGGTCGCCTTCACCGAGATGAAGTTCTCGATGCCCATCGTGTCCAGTACCTGGCCGCCGAAACGTTCGGCCGCGATGCCGGTGCGGATGCCCTTGCGTGCCGCATAGATCGCCGCGGCCGAACCGGCCGGGCCGCCGCCGACGACGAGCACGTCGAACGGCGCCTTGGTCCTGATCTGTTCGGCCGCACGTGCCGCCGCATTGGTGTCGAGCTTCGCGACGATCTGGGCCAGGTCCATGCGCCCGGCGCCGAACATCTCGCCGTTCAGCAGCACCGCCGGCACCGCCATGATCTGGCGCGACTCGGCTTCTTCCGGGAACAGTGCACCGTCGATCGCGACGTGGCGGATCTTCGGATTCAGCACGCTCATCAGGTTCAGCGCCTGCACCACGTCTGGGCAGTTGTGGCAGGACAGCGAGAAGAACGTCTCGAAGCGGAAGTCGCCGTCGAGCTGCTGGATCTGCGCGATCAGTTCCGGCGCTTCCTTCGACGGGTGCCCGCCGACCTGCAACAGGGCCAGCACCAGCGAGGTGAATTCGTGGCCGAGCGGAATGCCGGCGAAGGCGACGGCGATGTCGCTGCCGACGCGACGTATCTCGAACGAGGGTGTGCGTGTGGCGTTGCCGTCGGTACGCAGCGTGATCTGGTCGGACAAGGATGCGATTTCGGCCAGCAATTCGCGCAGCTCAGCCGACTTCTCGTCGGTGCCGAGCGTGGCGACCAGTTCGATCGGCAGCACCAGCTTCTGGAGATAGGCCTGCAACTGGGTCTTGAGGTTGGCGTCGAGCATGGGAGCGACTCCTTGGTGTGATGGGGATGCGTCTGCGGACGCTTGCGACACCGGCTTCGTGAAGCCTCTGTCGCAAGCCGCCGTCATCCGCGTCCCTCTCCCCGCACCGCGGGGAGAGGGTGGCGTGTAGCGCCAGTTGAGGGGCTTAGATCTTGCCGACCAGATCCAGCGACGGCGCGATGGTCTTGGCGCCTTCCTGCCACTTGGCCGGGCAGACCTGGCCCGGGTTGTTGGCGACGAACTGCGCAGCCTTCAGCTTGCGGATCGTTTCCTTCATGTCACGGGCGATGGCGTTGTCATGCACTTCCGCGGTCTTGATCACGCCGTCCGGGTTGATCACGAAGGTGCCGCGCAGGGCCAGGCCTTCGGCATCGATGTGCACGCCGAAGGCGCGCGTCAGCGTGTGCGTCGGGTCGCCGACCAACGGGAACTGCGCCTTGCCGACGGCCGGCGAGGTTTCGTGCCACACCTTGTGCGAGAAGTGCGTGTCGGTGGTGACGATGTAGACCTCGGCGCCGAGCTTCTGGAACTCGGCGTAATGCTCGGCCGCGTCCTCGACTTCGGTCGGGCAGTTGAAGGTGAAGGCGGCCGGCATGAACACGAGTACGGACCACTTGCCCTTCAGCGAGGCGTCGCTGACGTCGACGAACTTGCCGGCGTGGAAGGCGGTGGTCTTGAACGGCTGCACAGTGGTGTTGATGAGGGACATGGAGATCTCCTTGGTGGGTGGGATGGGTTGGGGTGAATCGATCGGAGGCGTACGATAGATGAATCACATCGATAGGCAAAATCGACATTTCTTATCTGTGTGATTGACAATAACTATCAATGTGCTGCCCGCAAGCCGGCCGCAACGACGCCCTTCCGGTCATTTCCGCGCCCGATTCGGACAGCTCGCGGGTGTCTGCTCTGGACACCCCGAACGGAGATGTCCGATGTCATTGCAACGCCCGGCCTTCCACCGATCCGCCACGCTGAAGCTGCTCGGCGTCGGATTTCTCGCCCTGCTGATGGCGATTCCCCTGTCGATGCTGGACGACCTGCGACGCGAACGCGAAGGCCGTCGCGGCGAAGCCGAACAGGCGCTGGCGGCGAGTTATGGCGACGCGCAACGGGTCGGCGCGCCTTTGCTGCGCGTGCCCGTGGAGGTACATGAAACCCGCAGCGACGGCGTCGTGGTGCCGCATCGCTACTGGCGCTACCTGATGCCGGATCGCGTCGATGCCGAGGCCGTGCTGACGATCGATCGTCGCCGTCGTGGCATTTTCGAACTGCCGGTTTATCAGGCCGACGTGACGCTGGCGACCACGTTCTCCCAGCCGCGCGCGGCACTGGGCGCGTTCGATGGCGAGGTCGCGTGGTCGCAGGCCGAACTCGTGTTCGGCGTCGCCGATCCGCGCGGGCTGCGCCGCATTGCGCCGGACTTCGAAGAGGTCGAAGCGGCGCGGACCGAGTCGCTGGGTGAAGGGCCGGGCGGCTTGTCGATGTTCCGCCTCGCCCGGGTCGATCTCGCGCAACGCGACACGCCCGTTGTCGGTCAGTTGCAACTTGGCCTCGCCGGTTCGCGTCGCTTCGACTGGCTGCCGCTGGCACGCGAATACCGCGCACACCTGAGCGCGCCCTGGCCGGATCCGAATTTCTCCGGCGCGTTCTCGCCGACGCGGTCGCGCATCGATGCGAATGCGTCCGAAGCGGCCTGGCAGGTGCTGGAATTCAATCGCAACCTGCCCGCGGTGTTTGCTGGCGGCGAGATCGATGCCGCGCAGATGTCGGCCCAGGCGTTCGGCGTCGGCCTGTATGAGCCCGGCGATGTCTACCAGCGCAACGAACGCACGCTGAAATATGGCCTGCTTGTCATCGCGCTGAGCTTCGGCGTGTTTTTCCTGTTCGAGACGCTGGCGAAGCTGCGCCTGCATCCGGTGCAGTACCTGCTGGTCGGTACCGCGCTCGCGACCTTCTTCCTGGTGCTGCTGGCCGCGTCCGAACATGTGCGCTTCGGCATCGCCTATCTGATGGCCTCGGTCGTGCTGATCGCGATGATCGCCGGATACGCGGGTGCAGTGCTGCGCAGGCCCCGCCATGGCGCGTTGATCGCGTCGTGGCTGGCGTTGCTGTATGCCACCTTGTACGTCCTGGTCGGTGCCGAGGACTACGCCCTGCTCGCCGGCAGCGGCCTCGTGCTTGCCCTGATCGCCGCGACCATGTATCTCACGCGCCGCATCGACTGGTACGCGTTCGGCGCACCCGTTCCCCCCGAACTGCCGACTGCGGCGGAGCAAGCGTCATGAGCACCTGGTTGCTGTCCCTCGATACCTCGACCGAAGCCGTGTCCGTGGCCTTGTTGCGCGCGGCCGAGTGTTACGAACGCTTCGAGATCGCGCCGAAGCGGCAGGCGCAGTTGGTATTGCCGATGATCGACGAGGTGCTGGCCGAGGCCGGCATCGCGAAGTCGAAGATCGGCGCGATCGCGGTCGGTCGCGGGCCGGGCGCGTTCACCGGCGTGCGCCTCGGCATCTCGGTGGCGCAGGGCATCGCGCTCGGACTGGACGTGCCGGTATTGCCGATTTCGTCGCTGGCCGCGCTCGCTGCCGACGTGATGGACGTCGATCCGACCCTGACCGTGCTCGCAACGATTGATGCGCGCATGGGCGAGGTCTATGCCGGGTGTTATCGCTTCGATGCGCAACACGGCGTGCAGCTGGTCGGCGACGAATGCGTCGGCCCGGCGCACAGCGTGCCGCTGGCGCGCGCCGAACGCTGGGGCGTGATTGGCACCGGCTGGAGCGCGTATCCCGACTACTGGGCGCCGCGCATCGGCGCCCCCGAATTCGCCGACGGCGAACGTTATCCGCGTGCGGCACGCATCGCCCAGCTTGCCGTCTCGCGCTGGCAACGCGGCCACGGTGTCGCGCCGGAATTCGCGCTGCCCGCCTACCTGCGCGACAAGGTTGCGCTGACCGAAGTCGAGCGCGGCGTCGTGCGCTGATCCGAGGAGATCGCGGTCGCCGATGCAGTCTTTGCGGCCGCTTCGAATCCATCCGCATGCAGTCGGCACTGATCCCGGACCAGGGGCACGAGTTGCGGCAGCTGATTCGGTGGGCATCCAGTCCATGACCGCTTCGCCGTCATGCACTTCGCCCGCACGCGCACCGCTGCTCGGCGCCACCGCGGTGTTGGCGATCTCGGTGATGGTTTCGCCGACGAAGGCGACGCTGGTGATCGCCGGCGGGTTCGCGAGCAAGCCGTGTGCATGCGTGTAGATGGCCGGATTGGGCTTGGCGGCGGGCGCTTCGGAAGACATCAGCACCACTTCGAACTCGTCGAGGAAGGACGGATCGGCCATCAGTGCATTCAGCTGCGCGCGCGTGAAACCCGCCGGAACATTGGTGATGACGCCGACCCGCGTGCCCTGCGCCTGGAGTGCGTCGACCGTTTCCTGCGCGCCAGGCTTGACCGCGAACAATCCACCGGGTCCGGACTGCACCAGGGTGTCGCCGAGATCGAAGAACACCGCCTTGGGGCAGGCCGCGTGGAGCCCCGACGACGCAAGCAACACGACGGCAAAGTTCAGCACCAAGGATGTCGTTCGCATGAACTCGCGCCTACCGTCGTGCGCCGATCGGCACCACGCCCATGTCGCGGGCGGCGCCGATGTCGATGATCTGGTACTCGGGCTCGGCCTGGTCGCCGAAGTGGGCGCGCGACTTCTGGAACTGGGCGTGGCCGCGTTCGCTGGCGCGGCGGAAGTTCGCGAATGCGGCTTCGTCGGATTCAACGCCTTTGGCCGGCAGCCCGTTTCCGATCAGCGTGGTTTCGAGATAGCTGCGCTCTCCGCCCGGGCTCAGTTCGAACGCCAGGAACATGTGCCCGGGCACCATCACCAGGGCCGGATTCAGGTCGATCTTGCGCAGCGCCGCCGCCAGCAGCACGGTGCCATCGACGCAATTCGCCTCGGCATTGCCCAAGCTTTCGTCGATGAAGCGCACGTTCTGCGACAACACGTCGGACTGGCCATTGCCGGTGCGCGTGATCGAGCTGTAACGGATGCCGCGACCGCGCAGCGTGCGCCAGATCGCGTAGACCTGTTTCATCGCCTGCTTCGGATCACGCGACTGGTAACCGTCGAAGCGCTTCACTGCGCCACTCTTGAGTGCGTCGCTGAGAATGCGTCGAACCTGCGGATGGTCTTCATCGACATACGCCGCGAACATCCAGGCGAGGTTGGTCGGATGTTTGGCGTCCTTGACGAAGTAGGGCGCCTCGTTGATCGAGCGCAGGCGTACGCGTTCGACCTTGCGTTCGATCGCCTGGTCGTCGAGCTGCAATTCGAAGCGGATGGTCTCGGGTGCGGACTGGTCGAAGTCGCGCAGCAGGGCGAATTCCCATTCCATCACCGGATACAGCGAATACCACTTGCCCGCCTTCGCCAGGCGCACGTCCATCGAAGTGTCGCGCAGCCAGCCCGGCAACTTGACCGCCACACGCACCGGCTGGTTGTCGCGTTCGGCGCGTACGCGCACCCCGATCAGGCCGCTGGGGTCGCCGATCACGGTCGATGTCGTGCGTTCGGGCACCGGCATGTTCGCCGTCGCCAGGATCAGCGACGGGAACAGCTGCCCGCGCGGACTGACCACGGTCGACCACTCGGCCGCCGCTGCGGGCAGGGCGACACACAGCAGTAGAACAATCCGGGACAGACGGCGCATGCCCGCATTCTGTCGGCGGATGGGCGTGCCGCCAAGCCGTTGCGCTGCCGACTGCCTTGTCGGATGATCCAGCCGCGATGCGGGTGTCGTTCAATGGCAGGATCTGAGCTTCCCAAGCGTGCGACACGAGCCGTGTGTTGTGTCGTACGGTGTAGTGGCCCCCGACGGTCTTAATGTCGAGCATCTCCCTCATACGGATTGGGGAGAAAGCACCAAACCAGAACAGCGGTGCGGTGCATACACCGTCTATCACCGATCCGAAAGGATCGCTGGTAGTCACAGCACGGCGAATGCTGTGCAAGCAATTGTCGAACAGGACCACTGTGTTCTGACTCGACCCGGTGTTCAGCCACCGGTAGCCAACGGAGCAGTGCGGGACTGGTAACGGTCCGGTGCTGAGCGCTCCGACAACGTAGCCACCTTGCGGGGTACGCTGGTCCCCGCGAGGGGTCCGGCGTGATTTCGGGAATTGCACCCGAATGAGGCGCTAGCAGGCTGTTGAGAAACCCCGCCTGGTCGCGGATGATCGGTTGAGCGACGCAAGGAAGCAACGATGCGAACGGAAGACGTGCAGCAGGGC
>JAKJFE010000120.1 GCA_022705045.1 Pseudomonadota bacterium
GAAGGCGTCGCGACGGCGTGCCGGGTCGCCATCGGGTTGCGGAATGGCCATCAGGCCACGCAGGCGCAGACGCGGTTCGGCGGCCACTGCAGCCGCGAGCGCTTCGGTGTCTGCCGGCGCACAGCCCGACTTGCTGGCCTCGTCGTCGATATTGACCTGGATTAGCACATTCAACGGCGCGCGCTCGGCTGGACGGAACCTGGCCAGCAACGGAATCAGTTTTTCACGGTCGATGCTTTGGACCCAGTCGAAATGCGTCGCGGCTTCCTTGCACTTGTTCGACTGCAGCGGCCCGATCAGATGCCATTCGAGCGCGAGATCGGCGAGTTCACGCTGCTTGGCCAGCGCCTCCTGCACGTAGTTCTCGCCGAACGCCTGTTGGCCGAGCGCGGCCAGCGCTCGGATCGCAGCGGCCGGCTGCGTCTTGCTGACGGCGAGCAGGCGGACGGGATGGTCGCCGGCCGCATCGGCGAGGCGTGCACGGGTCAGGCGAAAGCGTTCTTCGAAGTCGGTCATGGTCCGGATCGGACTGCGTTTTGCAGGTCCGCAAAAAGGGCTATAGTCGGGCCAAGTTTACGTCTGACCCCGGAGTACCGCATGGATATCGCCGAGTTACTCGCGTTTTCGGTCAAGAACAAGGCGTCCGACCTGCATCTGTCCGCAGGCCTGCCGCCGATGATCCGGGTCGACGGCGACGTGCGCCGCATCAATATCCCGGCGCTCGACCACAAGGCCGTGCATTCGCTCGTCTACGACATCATGTCGGACAAGCAGCGCCGCGACTACGAAGAATTCCTCGAAACCGACTTCTCGTTCGAGATCCCTGGGCTGGCGCGCTTTCGCGTCAACGCCTTCAATCAGAATCGTGGCGCCGGTGCGGTATTCCGTACCATTCCGAGCCAGATCCTGACGCTCGAAGACCTGAACGCGCCCAAAGTGTTCAAGGAACTGATCGATGTGCCGCAGGGGCTCGTGCTCGTCACCGGCCCGACCGGCTCCGGCAAGTCGACCACGCTCGCGGGCATGATCGACCATATCAACAAGAGCGAATACGGCCACATCCTCACCATCGAGGATCCGATCGAATTCGTGCACCAGTCTCAGAAATGCCTGATCAACCAGCGCGAAGTGCATCGCGACACCCACGGCTTCAACGAAGCCCTGCGTTCGGCCCTGCGCGAAGACCCCGACTACATCCTGGTCGGCGAAATGCGCGACATGGAAACCATCCGCCTGGCGCTGACCGCTGCGGAAACCGGGCACCTGGTGTTCGGCACCCTGCACACGTCGTCGGCAGCGAAGACGGTGGACCGCATCATCGACGTGTTCCCGGCAGGCGAAAAGCCGATGGTGCGTTCGATGCTGTCGGAGTCGCTGCGTGCGGTCATTTCACAGTCGCTGCTGAAGAAGGTCGGCGGCGGACGCGTCGCGGCACACGAGATCATGGTCGGCATCCCTGCGATCCGAAACCTGATCCGCGAGGACAAGGTCGCGCAAATGTATTCGTCGATCCAGACCGGCGCCTCGGTCGGCATGCAGACGCTGGACCAGTGCCTGCAGGATCTGGTGAAACGTGGCCTGATCACGCGCACGCAGGCATCGAGTTACGCCAAGGACAAGAAATTGTTCGATTGATGTCGGGTCGTCTTGTCGTTTCTGATCCGGCCGGAGAAAAAGCATGAGCAGCGTGGACTTCACCTCGTTCCTGAAATTGATGGTCCACAAGAAGGGCTCGGACCTGTTCATCACGGCTGGCATCCCGCCGTCGATGAAGGTCAACGGTCGTATCGCGCCGATCACCCAGGCACCGCTGTCGCCGCAGCAGAGTCGCGACATGGTGCTGAACGTGATGACGCCCTCGCAGCGCGAGGAGTTCGAAAAGACGCACGAATGCCAGTTCGCGATTTCGCTGCAGGGCGTGGGTCGCTTCCGCGTCTCGTGCTTCTACCAGCGCAACCAGGTCGGCATGGTGCTGCGTCGCATCGAGACGCGCATCCCGGGTGTCGAGGAACTGGGTCTGCCGCCGGTGGTGAAGACGTTGGCGATGACCAAGCGCGGCCTGATCATGTTCGTCGGTGCGACCGGTACCGGTAAGTCGACGTCCCTGGCGGCGATGATCGGCTACCGCAACCAGAACTCGACCGGTCACATCATCACCATCGAGGATCCGATCGAATTCGTGCACAAGCATGAAGGCTGCATCGTCACCCAGCGCGAAGTCGGCATCGATACCGATTCCTGGGAGAACGCGCTGAAGAACACCCTGCGCCAGGCGCCGGACGTGATCCTGATCGGCGAAGTGCGTACCCGCGAAACGATGGAACATGCCATCGCCTTCGCCGAAACCGGTCACCTCTGCCTGTGCACCCTGCATGCGAACAATGCCAACCAGGCGCTGGACCGCGTGCTGCACTTCTTCCCCGAAGACCGTCGCCCGCAGCTGCTGATGGACCTGTCCTTGAACCTCAAGGGGGTTGTCGCGCAGCAGCTGGTGCCGACGCCGGACGGCAAGCAGCGCCGCGCCGCGCTGGAAATCCTGCTCGGCACGCCGCTGGTGCAGGACTACATCCGCGACGGCGAGGTGCACAAGATCAAGGAAGTGATGAAGGAATCGACCAATCTCGGCATGCGCACCTTCGACCAGAGCCTGTTCGAGCTTTACCAGGCCGGTGAAATCTCGTACGAAGACGCGCTCCGCCACGCCGACTCCGCGAACGAGGTGCGCCTGCGCATCAAGCTCGCCCAAGGCGGCGACGCGCATACGCTGTCGCAGGGTCTGGACGGCGTCGAACTCATGGAACAGTAAGCGCACATGCGCTGCGTCTACGTCGCAGAGAACCTCATCGACGCCCATCTGGTGCGCGACCGGCTCTGCGACGACGGTATCCCCGCCGAAATCCACGGCGAAGACCTCACCGGCAGCTTCGGCCTGCTGCCGGGTTACGTCTCGGTCTGGGTGCCCGAAACCCAGTCGACCGATGCCGACCACGTCCTCGAATCCTTCCGCCTGAGCGAGCCCGAAGCCGCCCGCGACACCGATCTGTCGATTCCGGACGGCGCTGCGCCGGCCTGAGGCCGTCATTCTCCTGCAACGCCCCCGCAACAAATCCCGGGCGTTGTCATAAAGCAGTCAAATACCGGCAATAGAGTGCGCGCCCATCTGTCATAGAGGGGTCGCCCAGATGTCATTCGTCCGTCGTTTGTCCGTCCTGGCCGTGGCCAGCGCGTTTTCCGTGCCGGCCCATGCTGAGTACCAGTTCGACCGTATCGGTGAATATGACGCTTTCGTGGACGGCGTCCTGCAGACCGATGCGAACTGGTTCAACGACGATGTGAAGCCCTTCGTCGACAACACCGAATTCCGTCGCGCCGAGATCATCTTCCGCCTGAAGAACGAGAAGAACACCGAGTTCTTCGTCGGTTACGACCCGCGTGCCGATCGCTGGCTCGACGTCTACGGCAAGTGGATGATCGGTCCCGGCGGTCAGCTGCGCGTCGGCCAGTTCAAGCAGAACATGAACATGGAAGAGTTGATCTCGACCAAGAGCATCGACTTCGTGTCCCGTGCGCTGCCGAACGCCTTTACCATCGGTCGTCGTCTCGGCGTCGAATACATGCAGTTCGGGACGAGCTGGACCGCTTCAGCCGGCGTCTACGATCGCGAATTGACGAATGACACCGGCAAGGGCACGGGTGTGGTCGTGCGCGGTACCTATGCACCGATCCACGAGCTGGAAGAAACCCTGCACTTCGGCGTGGCCCTGTCCTCGCAGGAACAGTTCAAGAACGTCGCGCGCTTCTCGGCGCGCCCGGAAGCCGACCTCGCGAACTTCCGTCTGGTCGACACCGGCAACATCGCGAACGCCGACCGCAACAACCAGATCGGCGTCGAAGCCGCGTATTCGAAGGGGCCGTGGGCGGTGCAGGGCGAGTACCTGCGCGCCAATGTCACCCGCAGCGCCGGTCTCGACGATTACACCGCCGACGGCTGGTACGTCTACGGCACCTGGTTCGTGACCGGCGAAGCCAAGACCTACAAGCTGGGCAAGTTCGACTACCCGGTGCCGAACGATCCGGGCAAGGGCGCGCTCGAACTCGGTCTGCGTTATTCCAGCATCGATCTCGACGACGGCAGCATCCTCGGCGGCGAGGAGCAGAACTGGACGATCGGCGCGAACTGGTACTGGCGCTCGAACTTCAAGGTCGCGCTCGACTACACCGCGGTTACCAGCAAGAAGGCCGGCGTCTCCGACGATCCGAGTCTCGTCACCGCACGCTTCCAGTTCATGTTCTGAGGATCGAGCCCATGTTGCGCACGCTCAAGAGCAAGCTGTTCGTCGCCGCGCTGGCCTTCACGGCCTGCGGCATCGCGCCGGCCGCCGACGTCGTCGGCGCCGGCTCCACCTTCGTCTATCCGGTCATGGCCAAGTGGTCGGCCGACTATCGCGCCGCGACGCAGACGCGCATCAACTACCAGGCCATCGGCTCGGGCGGCGGCATCGCCCAGATCAAGGCGCGTACGGTCGATTTCGGCGCCTCCGACAAGCCGCTCGACGCGGCCGAACTTGCGGCCGCGAACCTGGTGCAGTTCCCGCTCGTGATCGGCGGCGTCGTGCCGGTGGTCAACGTGGCCGGCGTGGCGCCCGGCAGCATCCGCTTCAACGGCACGGTGCTGGGCGACATCTTCCTCGGCAAGATCAAGCGCTGGAACGACGCGGCCATCGTCGCGCTGAATCCGGGCCTGAACCTGCCGGACCAGGCGATCACCGTCGTGCACCGTTCGGATGGTTCGGGTACCACGTTCAACTTCACGAACTACCTGTCCAAGGTCAACGCCGAGTGGAAGACCAAGGCGGGCGAGGGCATCACCGTGCGCTGGCCGGTCGGCATCGGCGGCAAGGGCAACGAAGGCGTCGCCGCCTACGTGAAGCAGATCAAGGGCGGCATCGGCTATGTCGAACTGACCTACGCGCTGCAGAGCAAGATGAGCTACGCGCTGATGCAGAACGCTGCCGGCGAGTTCGTCGCGCCGAACGAGGAAACCTTCCAGGCCGCGGCCGACAGCGCCGAGTGGGACAAGGCGCAGGACTTCAATCTCGTCATCACCAATGCGCCGGGCGCCAAGGCCTGGCCCATCGCCGCGACCGTGTTCGTGATGATGAACAAGCAACCGAAGAACGCCGACAACGCCAAGGCCGCACTCGCCTATTTCGACTGGGTGTTCGCCAACGGTGCTAAGCAGGCCAGCGCGTTGCACTACGTCTCGCTGCCGGCCAAGGTGCAGGCGCAGGCCAAGGCGCATTGGTCGACGGCGTTGAAGTACTGAGCATCTTTCCCCTCTCCCTCGATGGGAGAGGGGCAGGGGAGAGGGTGAGTTCGTAGCGATACGCATGACGCGCCTCGCGCGCCCCCTCTCTCCCGACCTCTCTCCCGCGAGGGGAGAGAGGAGAAAGACGCCCGCCTTCGTGTCGGATCGAGGAAAGAATTCATGCAAGAAACCCTGATCGCCGCCGCCGAACGACGCGCATCGCGAGATGCGCGCCACGATCGCCGCTTCCGCTGGATGCTGGCGGGCGCGGGCGTGTTCGTGCTGCTGGCGCTCGGTGGCGCGGCCTTGTCGATGCTGTGGGGTGGTCGCGAAGCCTTCGCGACCTTCGGACTCGACTTCGTCACCAGTGCGACCTGGGATCCGATCGGCCAGCAGTTCGGCGCCTGGGTGCCGATCTACGGCACGCTGGTCACGGCGGCGATCGCGATGCTCATCGCGATCCCGGTCAGCTTCGGTATCGCGCTGTTCCTCACCGAAGTCGCGCCGACCTGGCTGCGCACGCCGATCGGCACGGCCATCGAGTTATTGGCCGGCATCCCGTCGATCATCTACGGCATGTGGGGCCTGTTCGTGTTCGTGCCGATGCTGGCCGAACACGTGTATCCGTGGGTCGACGCGAACCTCGGGCAATGGCCGCTCATCGGCTCCTTGTTTGCGGGACCGCCGCTCGGTATCGGTACGCTGACCGCGGGCCTGGTGCTGGCCATCATGGTCGTGCCCTTCATCTCGTCGGTGATGCGCGACGTGTTCCTGACCGTGCCGACGCGCCTGAAGGAATCCGCCTATGCGCTCGGTTCGACGCGCTGGGAAGTGGTCTGGGACGTGGTGTTGCCGTACACGCGTTCTGCGGTGATCGGCGGCATCTTCCTCGGTCTCGGTCGCGCACTTGGGGAGACGATGGCGGTGACGTTCGTGCTCGGCAACGCGCATGAGCTGTCGACCTCGCTGCTGATGCCCGGCAATTCCATCGCCGCGACGATCGCCAACGAATTCGCCGAAGCCGACACCGATTTGTATCGCTCGTCGCTGATCGCGCTTGGCTTCCTGCTCTTCGTCGTCACCTTCATCGTGCTGGCGCTGGCCAAGCTGATGTTGCGCCAGCTCGCGAAGCGGGAGGGGCGCTGATGTCCGCCGACCTGCTGTTCCTGAAACGCCGCATCATCAATGCGGTCGCGTTGCTGCTCTCTGCAGCGGCGGCGCTGCTCGGCCTGTTCTTCCTCGCCTGGATCCTGTGGACGACGCTGAGCAAGGGCATCGCCGCGTTCAACGTCGCGCTGTTCACGCAGATGACGCCGCCGCCCGGCGAAGCGGGCGGGCTCGCGAACGCGTTGTTCGGCAGCGTGATGATGTGCCTGCTCGCGGTGCTGATCGGCACGCCGATCGGCATCGCCGCCGGCACCTTCGTCGCCGAATACGCGAACCGGCACTGGGTCGGCGCGACCATTCGTTTCGTCAACGACATCCTGCTGTCGGCACCGTCGATCGTGCTCGGACTGTTCGTGTACACGCTGGTCGTGCGCCCGATGGGTGGCTTCTCCGGCTTCGCTGGCGTCATCGCGCTCGCCTTCATCGTGCTGCCGGTGGTGGTCCGCACGACCGACGACATGCTGAAACTGGTTCCGGCGCAGATGCGCGAAGCGGCGCTGTCGCTCGGCATCCCGCAATGGAAGGTGACGCTGCAGATCCTCTATCGCGCCGCGGCGCCCGGCATCGTCACCGGCGTCTTGCTCGCGCTCGCGCGCATCAGCGGCGAAACCGCGCCGCTGCTGTTCACTGCGCTGAACAACCAGTATTGGAGCGCCGATCTGTCCGAGCCGATCGCGAGCGCGCCGGTAGTGATCTTCCAGTACGCGATGAGTCCGTTCGAGGACTGGCATGCGCTGGCCTGGGCGGGCGCCTTCCTCATCACCGTGTTCGTGCTCGTCCTGTCCCTGTTCGCGCGCCTCGTGCTGCTGCGCAAGCGAGTTCCCAATGACTGATCTCCGAACCACCGTCGCCGCGCGCGACGCAACACCTGCCACCACGACCAAGATGGCCGTGCGTCGCCTGAACTTCCACTACGGCGATTTCCACGCGATCAAGGACGTGAGCCTCGATATCCCCGAGAAACGCGTCACCGCGATGATCGGTCCGAGCGGCTGCGGCAAGAGCACGCTGCTGCGCGTGTTCAATCGCATCTATTCGATCTATCCGGGCATGAAGGCCGCAGGCGAGGTCCTGCTCGACGGCGAGAACATCCTGGACGCACGTTATTCGGTGAACCGCCTGCGCGCCAAGGTCGGCATGGTGTTCCAGAAGCCGGTGCCGTTCCCGATGTCGATCCACGACAACATCGCCTACGGCATCAAGCACTACGAGCGCTTGAACAAGGCCGACATGGCCGATCGCGTCGAACAGGCACTGCGTCAGGCGGCGCTGTGGGACGAGGTCAAGGACAAGCTGAAGCAGAACGCGAATGGCCTGTCCGGCGGGCAGCAGCAGCGCCTGTGCATCGCGCGTGCGATCGCGCTGAAGCCCGATGTGTTGCTGCTCGACGAGCCGACCTCGGCGCTGGACCCGATCGCCACCGGTCGCATCGAGCAGCTGATCGCCGAATTGCGCAACGACTTCACCATCGTCATCGTCACCCACAACATGCAGCAGGCCGCGCGCTGTTCCGATTTCACCGCCTTCATGTATCTGGGCGAACTGGTCGAACACGGCGTCACCGAACAGATCTTCACCCAGCCCAAGGTGCAGCGCACCGAGGACTACATCACCGGCCGTTTCGGCTGAGGACGCACCGATGCCAAGCGAACACATCGTCAAGAGTTACGACAACGAACTGGCGCGCCTGACCGAGGAGATCGCGCGCATGGGCGATCTCGCCTGCGCTCAACTGCGTGCCGCGGCGAAGGCGCTGGACGCGCGCGATATCGATGCCGCACGCGCGGTGATGGCCGCGGATGCCGACATCGACGCGCTCGAACACGAGGTCAGCCACGACGTGATCCGCTTGCTCGCGCTGCGCCAACCGATGGCACGTGACTTGCGCGAGGTGATGGCGGCGCTGCGCATCAGTGCCGACATCGAACGCATCGGCGACTACGCCAAGAATGTCGCCAAGCGCACGCTGGCACTGAAGGACGCGCCGCAGATCGCGGCCACGCGCGCACTCGCTTCGCTGGCGCAACTGGCGCAGGAGCTGGTCGCGGAAACCATCGTCGCCTATCGCGAACGCAATGCCGAGCGCGCGATGAAGGTGCGTGCCCGCGATGCCGAACTCGACGCCGAATACACGCAGCTGTTCCGCTCGCTGCTCACCTACATGATGGAAGATCCGCGCAACATCAGCGCCTGCACACACCTGCTGTTCGCCGCCAAGAACATCGAACGCATCGGCGACCACGCCACCAACATCGCCGAATACGTCTGGTTCATCGAACACGGCGAACGCGAAATGCCCGAACGCGAGAAGCGCGACACGACCATCGACGCGCGGTGATCGGCATCGCGACTGGCAAGGAATCTACGGCGATTGGGTGCCGCGTTCTCCTATTTTTCGTCGCTGTCGCTATTCAATTCTGGAGAGTCAATCGCTTTGTGCTCTAGGGAAGGTCTGAACAAGTCCCGCGATCTCTGCTGAAATTGCGGGCATTGGTTGGCACGGATTGAAGCATGAGCCAGATGAGTTTCGGCGACTCGGAGTACGCGGGGAAGAAGAAGCGGACGCGT
>JAKJFE010000121.1 GCA_022705045.1 Pseudomonadota bacterium
TGGGGCGATGTCGCGGATCGATACGTGTGCGACCTGGGGCAGTCGCTGCCGCGCTTCGGCCAGGGCCGCCTCGTCGCTGGCGCCGTAGAAGAAGGCCGCGTGGAAACGCGAGCGGTCGTGATGGGTCGCCAGCATCGGCACGAAGCGCGCGAGCGCCGTGTGCGCGTCGACGCCGAGATAGGCGATGCGCAGCGGGCAGTCGGCGCGTCGCGGCATCTGCCGGAACAGTGCACCTCGCGTCGGCACGAAACGCTCGCCGTAGCGGCGATGCAGTGCCACGAACAATTCGGGATCTTCGGGCTCGCGCAGTTTTTCGAGGATCAGGCGGTTCTGCGCGACGACGGCATCATCCGGCGCCAGCTGTTCGGCCTCTTCGATGGCGGCGAGCGCCTCGTGGCTGCGGGCCTGATGGGCCAGCGTGATCGCGATTTCGGTGAGCAGGCGCGGGCGCAATCCATCCACGGACAGCAGGGCGCGAAACGCGTCCTCCGCGGCGTCGAGTTGCCATGCTGCGCGCAGGCGCGCTGCGGCTTCGAGCGCCGCATCCAGCGCTGGCAGATCCGCCGTCATCGGCTGCGCAATGCGGCGACGAAGGCCATCACGCCGCCGGCGAGTGCGATCCACAATCCTGCGGGTTGCCCGAACCAGTGCGTGCCGCCGGCTTCGAGCGCGTACAGCAGCGTGGCCGCGATCAGCAGCGCCGCACCGATCACCGCCCAGACCACGCGGCGCTGGCCGCGTTCGGAGACATCCGCCAACCGACGCAGGTCCTCCGAGCGAATGTGCGAGCGCGCTTCGCCGCTGGCGGCCTGTTGCAGCCAGGTGTGCAGCAGGCGCGGCAGCTCCGGAGCTTGTTCGAGGATCTCGGGCAGGCGATCGCGGAAGCGGTCGCGCAGTTCGTTCAGGCCGTAGCGCTTGCCCATCAGGTCGGCAAGCACCGGTTGCGCTACCGCCCAGATGTCGAGCTTCGGATGCAGCAGCCGACCGACGCCTTCGACGTTCAACAGCGTCTTCTGCAGCAGCAGCAGTTGCGGCTGGATCGTCAATTCGTAGCGATGCGCGAGCTTGAAGAGCTTGACCACCACCTCGCCGATGGAGATCTCGGCCAGTGGTCGCGTGAAGTAGGGCTCGCAGACCGAACGCACTGCGGCTTCGAGTTCATCGATGCGCACGTGCGCCGGCATCCAACCGGCTTCGAGATGCAATTCGGCGACACGCTGATAATCGCGCTCGAACATGGCGCGGAAGTTTTCGGCGAGATGGCGCAGATCGGCGTCCGGCAAGGCGCCCATGATGCCGAAGTCGAGCGCGATGAAACGCGGATCGTCCTTGCGCGTCAGGTCCACCCAGATGTTGCCGGGGTGGGCGTCGGCGTGGAAGAAGTTGTCGCGGAACACCTGGGTGTAGAACAGGCGCACGCCCTTTTCGGCGAGCTTGACGCGGTCGATGCCGGCCTTGTCGAGTTCGACCAGGTTGTCGGACGGAATGCCGCGCACGCGCTCCAGAGTCAGCACGCGGCTCTTCGACCAGTCCCAGTAGACCCGCGGCACGTACAGGTCCGGCGAGTTCTCGAAATTGCGGCGCAGCAGGCTGGCGTTCGCGCCTTCGCGTTGCAGGTCGACTTCGCCACGCAGGGTGCGTTCGATCTCGGCGACGATCTCGCGTGGCTGCAGCTTGTCGGCGCGCGAGGCGGCATGGCGCTCGAACAGGTTCGCCATCGCCTTCAACAGCGCGAGGTCGGCGTCGATGCGCTGCTCGATGCCCGGGCGCAACACCTTGATCACGACCTCGCTGCCGTCCGGCAGTTCGGCCGCATGCACCTGCGCGATCGACGCGGATGCGAGCGGTTCGAGATCGAAGCGTGTGAACAATTCGGCGATGGGCTTGCCGAGTTCGGCTTCGATCACCTTCTGTGCTTCGGCCCCGGGAAACGGCGCGACGCGGTCCTGCAGCAAGGTGAGTTCTTCGGCGATGTCGGCGGGCAACAGATCGCGGCGGGTCGACAGGATCTGCCCGAACTTGACGAACAGCGGACCAAGCTCCTGCAGCGCGAGACGCAGACGCGCACCGCGCGACAACGAGGCGAGATCGCCGCGCGGTGCCGGGACGAAGCCACGCAACCAGCGCAGCGCACGCAGGCCAGGCAGCAAGTCGAGCAAGTCGTCGAGGCGATACCGCGCCAGCGTCGTGCCGATGCCGATCAGCCGGAACGCGGCGCGGCTCATGCGCGCGCCTTCGCGAGCCGGTTCAATTTCGCTTCGAGGCGATCGACGCCGTCGCGCAGATGGTCGACATCATCGGCGAACCTGTTCAGCTCCTCGCGCGTCGCCACGTCGCGGCTTTCCTCGCGCACGTACTCCGAAGCCGTTTCGGCCAGCGAGCGCGCACTGGCTTGTGCCACACGCAGGCCGTCGGCCAGTGCACGACCGATCTGCGGTCCGAGCGTCGGGCCGAGATGGCGCGCGAAGGCCGCGTCCCAGTCCGGCGCGAAGCGTTTCGCGATCTGCTCGAGGCGACGCAGCAATTCGGCATCGCCGGAAATGTTCACGCGTCCCGCTGGCAGGCTGTTCTTCGCATCCGGACGGAGCAGCCCGATCAGACCGGAGAGTGTCGTCGACAACGACAAGTCGGACTCGCCGCGGTTCGGTCCGACCTTGAGTGCGCCATGGTCGACAGACAGGCGCATCGACCACTGCGGTGCCGACCAGGTCAGTGCGATCGAGCGACCTTCCAGTGTTTTCAGATCGGATTGCAGGTCGGGATCGACGCGTGTGGCCAGATTCAGCACGGTTTCGAGCACGGCACCAAGGCGCGCGCGCACGGGATTCAAGGAGTCGGAGGTCGCGTTCATCGCGGCAGTTTAGCCGGGCCCGGCGACCGGCAGCGTGTGCACGATGTCATCGACCCAGCGCGTGTACATCGCGCTCGCGGGATGCAGGCCGTCGTTGGCGAGCATGTCCGCATCGGCGCCGCGATCACGCGAGGTCGGCGTGATGTCGATGAAACGCACACCAACGGATTCGCACACGGTGCGCGCGGCGGCATTGAACGCATCGATCTCCCGCCCGATGCGGATGCGACCGCGTCCATCACGCGCCGCGAACGCGGTCACGCCCCAGTCCGGGATCGACACGACGAACACGCGCTTCACGTCACCGCCCGCCAGCGCGATGGCGCGATCCAGCAGCACGCGGAATTCGGCCGCGTAGTTCGCGACCGTGCGCCCGCGGTACTGGTTGTTCACGCCGATCAGCAGGGACACGCGGTCGTAGGTCGAGGCGAGCGCGGACGCATCGATCGCGAGCGACAACTCGTCCGTGGTCCAGCCGGTCTGCGCCACGATGGTCGGCGCCGCCCAGCCCAGTCGCGCCGCCAGTTGTACCGGCCAACGCCCAGATTCCGGCACCGCCTCGCCGATCGTGTACGAATCGCCGAGGGCGAGGTAGGTGGTGATGCTGTTCATGGCGATGGACTCTCGACGAACGGATTGCGGACGGTCAGTTCACCGAAGCGGCGATCGTGTCCGAGGTCTTCGCTGTACAGCATGCTGCAGCCGCTGCGGATCGCGGCTTCGACGATCAGCGCATCGAACCAGGACAACTGCTCCGCGTCGGCCAATTCATGCGCATCCAGAACAAGACTGGCGTCGGCGTGCACGACTTCGAATGCAGCAAGTGCTTCGAGTGCCCGACGGATGTCGGCCTGTGGCAGCGCGGGTTTCAATTTGCGGCCGAGCACGGCGCGCAACTCGATCAGCACCTGAGTGCTGACCACGATTTCGTCGATCTCCGCCCGTTCCCGCAACCAGGCAGCGATACGACGCGACTTGTCCGGATCGCGTCGATCCAGTCGATAGACCCAGAGATTGGTGTCGACGAAGATGCGCACGCGTCAGCGCTGGTGCAACGATTCGCGGGACCAGGGCTGGCCGTCACTCTGCGAGACGTTGCGCGCGGCAATGTCGTCCAGCGCATCGAGCGCCTTCAGGCGTCGCGTTCGTGCGTCCACATACCGCGACAGGAAATCCCGAACCACAGCGTTCACTGTCGTGCGCTCGCGCAGGGCCACTTCACGCGCGCTCTGCAACAGTTCCGCTTCGATGCTCAAGGTCAGATTGGCCACGGATACACCTCCCGACAACACGGGATCAGTGTAGCACTGGCTCATTCCGGCTCGCTCACGCCACCGCCTGCTGCAGGTGCGCGGCGCGCGAGGCGCGTTCGAGGGCGCGTTCGATGCGGGCGAAGACGTCGTCGACCAGTTCGGCCTGCGGCAGCAGGGTCAGGCGGAAGTGGGTGCGATAGGGCACGTTGAAACTGCTGCCGGGCACCAGCAGCACGTCTTCGGATTCGAGCAGTTCGAGCGCGAAGCGGTGGTCGTCGAAGCCGGGCAACAGGGTCGTGTCGACCCCCGGGAAGGCGTACAGCGCGCCGCTCGGCTCGACCAGCTTCAGGAAACGACTGCGCGCGCAGGCTTCGACGACGGCGCGGCGGGTTGCATGCAATCGCCCGCCGGGTGCGGTCAGTGCATCGATCGTGTTCGGGCCGAACAGCGCGGGCTGGATCGTCCATTGCGCGGTGACGTTGCTGCACAGGCGCAGGGCGGCGAGCAGGTCGAGCGCATGGCGATAATCCTGCGCACGCTTCAGGTAACCGGACAGGCTGAGCCAGCCGACGCGCCAGCCGCAGGCACGATGCACTTTCGACAGGCCGGAGAAGGTCAGGCACACGGTTTCGGTGGCGACTGTGGCCATCGGCACGAATTCGGCACCGTCGTACAGGATCTCGTCGTAGATCTCGTCGGCCATGACGACCAGGCGATGGCGCGCGGCCAGTTCGGCGATCTGTTCGAGCAGGGCGCGCGGATAGACCGCGCCGGTCGGGTTGTTCGGGTTGATCACGACGATGGCGCGCGTGCGCGGCGTGATGCGTGCTTCGATGTCGGCGATATCGGGCACGAAGCCGTTCGCCGGATGGCAGGGGTAATGCACGGCGCGTCCGCCATTGAGGATCACGGCGGCGGTCCACAGCGGATAGTCGGGCGAGGGCACCAGCACTTCGTCGCCCGGATTGAGCAGTCCGCGCAACGCGAGGTCGATCAGTTCCGACACGCCGTTGCCGACGAAGACACCGTCCGGCGACGCATTCGGCGCGCCACGCGCGATCTCGCGCATCGCGATCGCTTCACGCGCTGCGGCCAGGCCCTGCTGATGGCAGTAGGCATCGGACTTCGGCAGGTGCTCGCGGATCGCCTCGCGCAGGTGCGCCGGTGTCTCGAAGCCGAACAGGCCCGGATTGCCGATGTTGAGCTTCACGATCTGGCGGCCCTGCTGCTCCAGTTCGAGGGCGCGTCGGGCCAGTTCGCCGCGGATCTCGTAGCGGACTTCGGTCAGGCGCGTGGCGGTCTCGATCTGGTGCTGCATGGCGGGGCTCGTGATGGCGTGATGTGCCGGGATCGTAACCAAGCGCCAACCGAGTGCGTGTTCCAGCCTCGCCGAAAACGGCGTCGCCGCCGAACTGCCCGCAGATTGCCCGGGGTCATCGCGACCGCTTCCGGACCCAACTTACGTCACCCATGACCGATGGCGGGAAACCTTTTGCCACCCCGTTTCATCTGAATGATCGGCAACCGAATCCGCGACATGACGACCGGCCTATGGCGTCTAACTGTTCTGGTGTTATGGTTGCATACAACACCGAAGGAGAGCGTCATGAACGCGTTTGAGAAGGTCCTGTTCGAAGCCCTGATGGACGTGATGGACAAGGTCTGGACGGACACGGAAAGCGAAGCCCGCGCTGCGGCCGAAGCCGCCCACGAGACCGAAACCGAGTATCACTGACATGCGCAAGCTTTTGATTGCCATTGCGATTTCGTCGATCGTCGGCGCCGGCCTGAGCGCCTGCAGCCAGAGCGACGCCAAGCCGACCGCGGGCGCCGAAGGCGCCGACACGGCCATCGCCGTGGAAACCGTGCAGCCGAAACGCGGTGAACTGGTCCGTACCTTCGCGGGTACGGCCACGCTGACCGCCGAACGTGCGGCCAGCCTGGTCAGCGAAAACGGCGGCGAGGTGCTGAAGATCTATGTCGAGGAAGGCGACCGTGTCGTCGCCGGCCAGGTCCTGGCACGCATCGATGGCGAGCGGGCCCGTCTCGCCCTGGCCCAGACCGCCAGTGTCGCCCAGCGCCTCGACCACGAGGCCGATCGGGCCAACCAGTTGCTCGACAAACACATGATCGCGGCCGATGCGGTCGAACGCGCGCGCTTCGAACGCGACGCCCAGCGCGCTGCCGTCGACCTTGCGGCGCTGAGTTTCTCGAAGAGCGAGATCCGCGCGCCGTATGCCGGTGTCATCACCCGTCGCCACATCAAGCAGGGCCAGTGGCTGGCGCCGAACGGACAGGCGTTCGAGATCGCCGATTTCGACGACCTCGTCGCCGATCTGCCGGTGCCGGAAAAGGAGTTGGCGGGCCTGACTGCCGGCCAGCCGGTCAGCATTCGCGCCGACGCCTTCCGCGATGGCGAGTTCATCGGCGAAGTGGAACGCATCGGCGCCGTCGTTGATGCCGCCAGCGGCACTGCCAGCGTGCGCGTCGATGTCGCCGAAGCGGATACGCCGCTGCGTCCGGGCCAGTTCGTGCGCATCGCCATCGAGCGCGAACGCGTCGCCGACGCGCTGCTGCTGCCGAAGGCTGCGGTGCTGATGGACGGTCGCCGCGCCGAAGTGTTCGCGGTGAGCGACGGCAAGGCGCGGCGCCTGCCGGTCGTGCTCGGCGGCGAGCAGGATGGCTGGGTGCAGGTGCTCGACGGTCTTGCCGAAGACGCCCAGGTCGTCAGTCTCGGTCAGGCGCAACTGAGTGACGGCGACGCCGTCGCCATCGTCAACCGCACGGCCGCGAATCTGGTGCCGGAAGGCGCACGCAGCGCGCCTTGAGTTCCCCCAAAGCCGCGGGCACAGGGATGGTGCCCGCGCCTTTTCTTCACGGCGTCCGGCGCTGACGCAACAGGGCCGCTGCCGCCAGCGCGAAGCCGATTTCCGTGCCGGCCGCGAAGCGCAGGAAGAACGAGTCGCTGCCGTCCAGGGCCATGCCGGCGAGACGCGTGAGTCCGATCGCGCCGTAACAGACCAGGGTCAGCCACAGTCCGTCGCGCCAGCGCGTGGATGTGGTCGCGCAGGCCAGGAGGAGCGCACCGAGGGCGACTTCGACACCGCCATAGAAGGCACGCAGCTCGGTGGCGGCAATCGCACCCTCGGTGACGACGCCGGCCAGCGCCAGCGTTTCCCGTGGTGCAATCAGGAACGCGATGCCGAAGCCGAGAAAGCTCAGGCCGGACAAACCGATCAGCAAGGGGGTCAGGACGCGCATGGTCACCTCGATGCGCGCCATCCTATCCCTCACGCGGTGAAGTGCGCGCATGCGCGGCCGTGCCTACAATCCGGCCATGACCGACATCGACCCGTTACCGCCTCTGCGCCGCATTGGCTGGCACGAGACCGCGATCCCGCCGCCGCCGTTCGCCGACGCGAAGCTGGCGCGGGTGATCGTGCAGCATCGCAACGCGTTTGAAGTGCATGACGGCGGGCGTGTGTTGTGGGCGCGCACGAAGTCGTCGGCGCGGCGCAAGGATCGTGACGACGCCGTGCGGCCGTCGGTCGGCGACTGGGTGTGGATGAGTCCGGCGATCAACGATGAATGGCAGATCGAGGCCCTGTTGCCGCGACACAGCCAGCTGCGCCGCGTCGCGGCCGGCGAAACCGGGCGCGAACAGATCATCGCCGCGAACATCGATACCGTGCTGATCGTCTGCGGCCTCGACGGCGACTTCAATCCGAAACGCATCGAACGCTACCTCGCCATCGTCGGCGAATCCGGTGCGACGCCGGTCATCGTGCTGACCAAGGCCGATCGCGCCGATGATGCCGAGGACTGCCTCGGCGAGCTGCGTCGGCTCGCCGGTGATGGTGGCCACGTATTCGCGCTGAACGCCAAGGACCGCGAACAGGTCGCGGTGTTGTCGCCCTGGCTCGGTCACGGCGCAACCGCGGTTCTGGTCGGGTCCAGCGGTGCCGGCAAGTCGACCTTGACGAACAGCCTGCTCGGCGTCGAGAAGATGCGCACGAACACGGTGCGCGAGAACGATTCGCGCGGCCGTCACACGACCACGTTCCGCGCCCTGATCCAGTTGCCGGGTGGCGGCTGCATCATCGACACGCCGGGCATGCGCGAGATCAAGCTCACCGGCGAGGAGCCGGTCGAGGAGACCAGTTTCACCGACATCGAAGACCTGCTCGGCCAGTGCCGGTTTCGCGATTGTGCGCATGGCCGCGAGCCCGGCTGCGCGGTGCGTGCGGCGATTGCCGACGGTCGCATCGACGAGCGCCGTTACGAGGGTTACCTGAAGCTGGTCCAGGAACGCGACGCCGCCAAATTGCGCGCCGCCGACCACGCGAAACGCGCGGCCGACCGGGTGGCGAACAAGGCGCTCGGCGCGCGTCTCGCCGACAAGTACGGGAAGCGTTGATGCAGGATCCCGCCGACCTCGCCTATTTCGCGGCGCTGGATCGGCGCCTGGTCGAGGCCGTGCGCGGCATCCGTCTGCTCGAGGCGATCAGCTGGCCGGCCTCGGCGCAGCGCAAGTTCCTGAGCCGCTGGCACGGCGGTCGCATCGAGTTGCCGAAGATCGACTACGCCGAATACGACTACAGCGCGGTGCGCGAGGAGCTCGACGCGATCCAGCACGAGGCGCGCGCGGCCGAGGACCATCCGATCGGCGGTTACGTGCGGCGCACGGCGGAATCGTGGGAGATCGCGACGCGCCTGCTGGAATCGGTCGGCACCCGCGACGTCGCCGTGCATTCGGCGGCGCTGTTCGGCAAGCCCGGCGATTTCCTGCCGGGTTCGGACTACCACAACATCGATGCGGCCCGGCATTTCATCGACCTCGCCGACGAGTTGTCGAAGGAGCTCGCGACGGTCGAGGCCGACTACGTGATTTCGGCCGGCACCATGCAGGAGGAATTGCAGGACCGG
>JAKJFE010000122.1 GCA_022705045.1 Pseudomonadota bacterium
GGGCACCCGCGTCTCCACGACGAGGCTGCCGTCGGACAGTGTCTTCGCGCGCTTGCGCATGTCTGGGTCGAGTGCGATCTGCCCCATGTACACGCCGCCACCGGTGTGCGGAAAGCGGTCGCTGTCGGTACCGATGGAGCGGATCAGCACTGCGGCCGCGCCCTTGCGTCCGGCGAATTCGGCGCCCTGGCCGCGTACCGAGACGATCTTGCCGTAGCCGCCGCCATCACGTCGGCGCTCCATCGTTTGCGACACGAACACGATCTTGCCGCGCACCGATGCGTCCGGTGCAGCCTTGAGTTCGTCCAGCGTCGCGAAACGCACGACCTCGGCCTCGATGCCGCCCTTCGGCGTGCCGGACGAAAAGCCGAGTGCCAGCAACGACAGTTTCTGCGGGGCCGGCGACAGCACCTCGGCGCTTTCCGCCCCCCGGCGCCACATCGGAAACACCACCGGTTCCAGCGTCACCCGGTCGAAGCCGAGCGCCTTGAACCGCGCTTCGGCCCAGCGCACGGCGCGCGCGTCCGCTTCGGTGCCCGCCATGCGCGCGCCGACCTCGGTGGTCAAGGATTCGACGATGGTGTACGCGCCGCTGCCCTCGAGGGCGTGGTCGCGCAACTGCGCGGCGGTGGCAAGCACCGGTTCGGGAAAGGGCGAGGGTGGCACCGGCGCCTGAGCGCAAGCCAGGACGGGGACCAAGCACATCGCAACACACAGGCGCATCGTGAACTCCGGCAGCGAAGCGACCAGTCTGCCAGAGCAACACCGGTCCGGAGCGGGGCGTTCGTCATGCCCCGCACCCGGCTCGTCACTCGAAGTCGTTGCGGAACACCAGGCCGTCGGCCTCGGGGGCGAGCGTCGCGATCGACAGTTGCGCCGGATCGCCGGCCGCGACGGCACCGAGCATCGCGTTCGCTGCCACGGGCGCGGCGGGCGCGGTGAATCCGAAGTTGAACGTGGTGCCCCAGTCGAGCCCGTCCGCACCGACCTTGGTCCAGGTGATGCCGTTGGCATCCTGGGTCGCGGTCCAGTCGGTGCCGGCATTACGGTCGACATCGTGGAAGTACAGGTCGGTGACGGTGGTGCCTTGGGTCGGCACGAAGAACGAGCCAACCTGGCGGTCGAAATCATGGTTGACGACGGCGTATTCGTAACGCGTCTGGCCGCCGCCGAGATCGGTCGTTTTCACGACCACGCGCAGATGGCCGTCGGGCTGCGTGAGCACCGTGTTCATGCTGCCGGCAGGCGGTGCCGTATCGCTGACCCAAGCGTTGACGGCCGGACCATTGACCAGCAACGTCGGCGTCGCGAACGTCCAGATCGAGCCGTTGAACGATGGCGTGATCTGACGCCAGCCCATGGTGTTGAAGATGTTGATGTCGTCGCGCACCACGTACCAGGCATCGAGGTAGTAGCTGCTGTTGGCGGTTTGAAGATCCGTTTCCAATACGTTGGCGCCGTGGTCGAGAAACGTCTCTCCGCTACCAGAGTGGTCCTGGATACCGTCGCCGTTCTGGTCGAAATGCGAACCGGTGTGGTTCCACAGGCCAAGCGCGGACTGGATTTCGCTCCGGAACGACAGTGCGCCCGTGGAATTGTTGTTGCCCTGGCTGTAGGTGTCCTGACACCCGAGGCCTAGGATGTGTCCGGAGCCGCCCGGAGCGCCCGAGCCGGTGCAGGCGCCGGCATCGCAGCCGGTGTTGGTGGTCAGGAAGGCATGTTTCACGCCCGAGACGCCGATCTGTTCGAAGCGGCCGTCCTTGATGCGGTAGATGCCCCAGATCAGGTAGGGATGCTGGTCATTGCTGTAGGGCGGGAAGGTGCCGCTGAACTTCGAGTACCAGGGCACGTTGGCGGTGCCGACGTTGCGCAACGTCGCCGAAGGACTGATCGCGACCAGTCCGCTGCCGCGGGCCCATTGGCCGACCGAACCGATCCCGACCAGGGCGACATCCTGATCGCCGGACCAGTCTGAGCACGAGGGCGGCGTGCCGAGCTTGGCGGTGCCGGGCGGCACATCGACCTGTGCCGAAATCTCCAGTCCGCCGACGACCACGCCGACGAGTTCCGGCGCGTTCATGCGGGCGGCCAGATCGGGGCCGATCTTCAGGTCGAGGTTGAACAGCTTGAGATCGCCGCGCTCCGCGTCGACTTCGAAATGCGCGAAGTCGGCGCGAAAGACCACGAGGCCGTCGCGTGTGCGGATCTCGAACTCGCGCGGTGCGTAGGCGGGCGCGAGCACGAAGTCCTGCATCGACAATGTGCCGCCGCGCCAGGCCAGATCGAAACCGCCGCGATGGCTGACGCCGGGCCCGAGCAGATGTTCGAAGACGTGGCCTTCAATGTCCGCGCGAACACGCTTGTCGGCCATGCCCGCGAACGCGATCGGGTCGTCGAAGCGCATCGACAGCGGATGGCCGGGAAAGGTCGCGCGCGCCTTTCCGACGTCGGTCACGCGCAGGCCGAGATCGCGCATCAGGGCGTTGTTGAACGACAGTTGCGTGCGCACATCGTGCATCGGCCACTCGGCCGAATGGACGGTGCCGGCCAATGACGCGGCGGCGAGGGCGAGAGCGAAGCGAGGGGCGAAACGGCGACGCATGGATGGGCTTCCCGCGGCCGCGGCAGCGGCCGGACAAGCAAGCTTAGCGCCAGGCACCGCCCGTGGCGTTGTGCGCCACGGCGCGGTTTTCGCGGCAGGGGCCTGCGGTCAACGCTGCTTGAGCAGGTCGCGAATCTCGGCGAGCAGCTTTTCCTGTTCGCTCGGCGCCGGTGGTGCCGCTGCTTCGGCCTTCTTCATCTTGTTCATGCCCTTGATGACCAGGAACAGCACGAAGGCGACGATGACGAAATCGAGCATCGATTGCAGGAAAGCGCCGTAGCCGATGCTGACTGCGGGCGTGCCATCCGGATTCGTGCCGAGCTTGAACGCAAGCTCCGAAAAATTCTGTCCCGAGGTCAGGTATCCGACGAGCGGCATGATCATCTTGTCGACCAGCGCGCCGACGATCTTGCCGAAGGCCGCGCCGATGACGACGCCGACGGCCATGTCGACGACATTGCCACGCATCGCGAACGCCTTGAATTCCGAGATCATGCCCATGGTGTGTTCCTCTCGTGGTGGATCAGACGATACGGCCGCGCAGATCGGCGAGGCCGGGGAAAGTGGCGACGAAGACATCGCCGCGCTGCAAGGCAGCGACGCCCGCCGGCGTGCCGGTGTAGAGCAGGTCGCCGGCACGCAGTTCGAAGTAGGTCGACAAGGACACCAGGATGTCCGTGACCTTCATCACCATCGTCGCGATGTCGGCACGCTGGCGCGTCTCGCCGTTGATGTCGAGACGCAGTTCGCCGTGGTCGGGATGGCCACACTGCGTCGCCGGCGTGATCGCGCCGATCGGCGCCGAGGCGTCGAAACCCTTGGCCGTGTCCCAGGGCGTGCCGCGGGCTTTGGCCTGGGCCTGCAGGTCGCGCCGGGTCAGGTCGAGCCCGACGGCATAGCCGTAGATCGCGGCTCGCGCGGCGGCTGCATCGAGATCGCGCCCGCCGGCGTGCAGTGCAACCACCAGTTCGACTTCATGGTGCAGGTCGGTCGTGATCGACGGATAAGGCACATCGGCGCCGTCGGTGACGAGGGCATCGGCCGGCTTGGTGAAGAACACCGGCGCATCCAGCGACACCGTCGCCTTCATCTCGCGTGCGTGTTCCTCGTAGTTGCGACCGATGCAGAAGACGCGACGCACCGGGAAACGTGTTTCATGGCCGACGATGGCGATGGACGCCGGTGCCGGCGGCGTGAAGAGGTAGGAGAGCGTGGATGCGGTCATGGGTTCGGGTGCTTGATGATGATCAGGGTGCCGAGCGCCGCCTCGCCGAAGCCGAGTGCGACGACCAGGGTGCGGAAGAAGTCGGGCAGACCGTCGACGATGTGCGGCAGTGCTGCGCCGACGCCGATCAGCAGCAGTCCGCCGATGATCATGAACGGAGCGGTCTTGCGGAACCTGTTCGAAGCTTGCATGTGCGCCGATGCCTGTGTCGGAATCGCGATTACACAATGCCCCGATGACGCCTGTCACTTCGGCTGCACGGGGTGCTTGGGCAGACTGTGAAGCCTACCCTTTCCGCATTTCGTACCGGAGTTCCCTCATGGACCGTCAGGAAGCGCTGATCTCGCAGCTGCGCATCGATCGCAAGAATGCGCCGCCGAGGCGCCGGCGCTGGCCGTGGATTGGCGGCTTCATCGCGATCGCGATCGGGGTGTTCGTGGCCTTGTCGGGCGGGCGGCCGGTGGCCGTCGAGACGGCCGAGGCGCGCGCTGCGGCGAACGAGGAGAACGCATCGGTCCTCGATGCTTCCGGTTATGTCACGGCGCGGCGCCAGGCCACGGTTTCGTCCAAAGTTACCGGCAAGGTGCGCGAAGTGTTGATCGAGGAAGGCCAGAAGGTCGAGGCCGACCAAGTTGTCGCCTATCTCGACGATACCGAAGCGAAGACCGACGAAGGCCTGGCCCTGGCGCGCCTGAATGCGGCGAAGACCGCGCTCGGCGAAATCCGCGCCACGCTGGCCGATGCCGAACGCGAACTCGTGCGGCAGCAGGACATGGCCGCGCGCAAGCTGAGTTCGCAACAGGCACTCGACGCCGCGCGAACCCAGGTCGATGCCCTGCGTGCGCGCCTGACCAATGCCCAGGCGCAGATCCCGGTCGCCGAACGCCAGCTCGAAGCCACCCGCAACCAGCTCGCGAACATGCAGGTGCGCGCGCCGTTCGCGGGTGTGGTCACGGTCAAGGCGGCGCAGCCGGGTGAAATGATCTCCCCGATCTCGGCCGGCGGCGGCTTCACCCGCACCGGCATCGGCACCATCGTCGACATGGATTCGCTGGAGGTGCAGGTCGACGTGAACGAGGCCTACATCAACCGTGTCACCGCGAACCAGCCGGTGAATGTCGTATTGAACGCTTATCCGGACTGGAACATCCCGGCCAGCGTCATCGCCATCATTCCCGCTGCGGATCGCACCAAGGCCACCGTGAAAGTGCGCATCGCCTTCGCGGCCAAGGACGCGCGCATCGTGCCGGACATGGGCGTGCGCGTGTCCTTCCTCGAAGAACGCAAGCCGGGCGCACCGAAGCGCGAAGGCGTCTGGGTGCCGACGCGCGCCATCGCCGGCAAGGACAAGGACGTGGCGGTGTTCGTCGTCGGCGCCGACGGCAAAGCCAGGCGCGTGGCGGTTGTTCTGGGCGAGAAACGCGATGCCGATCAGCTGGTCACGAAGGGCCTGAAAGGCGGCGAGCAGGTCGTGCTCGGTCCGTTCGACACGCTTCGCGACGGCGTGCGTGTGACCACGAAGAAAGCCTGAACCATGTCGGCCCTGATCGAAATCCGCGGCCTGACCAAGGTCTACGAGCGCGGCGCGCAGCGCATCGAAGTGCTGCACGGCATCGATCTCGACATCCCGGAAGGCGACTTTGTCGCGTTGATGGGGCCGTCGGGTTCGGGCAAGACCACGCTGCTGAACCTGATCGGCGGGTTGGACACGCTCACCGACGGCTCGCTGAAGATCGATGGCGAACGCATCGATGCACTCTCGGGCGCGGCGCTGGCGGCTTGGCGTGCGAACACCGTCGGATTCATCTTCCAGAGTTACAACCTGATGCCGGTGCTGAACGCGCAGCGCAATGTCGAGTTGCCGCTGCTGCTCGCCGACATGAGCGCCCGCGAGCGCGCGACACGGGCACAGGTCGCGCTGGAACTCGTGGGCTTGTCGGATCGTGCCTCGCACAAGCCGAACGAATTGTCGGGCGGCCAGCAGCAGCGTGTCGCGATCGCGCGCGCCCTGGTGTCCGATCCGCGGATCCTGATCTGCGACGAACCGACCGGCGACCTCGACCGCAAGACCGCCGACGAAATCCTGCGCATGCTGCAGTCGCTGAATCGCGATCACGGCAAGACCATCGTCATGGTCACGCACGATCCCAAGGCCGCCGAATACGCCCGTCGCACCGTGCATCTCGACAAGGGCACGCTGGTCGACGAGGCGGTGCATTGAGGCCACGATGAAATACCTCCCCCTCGTCCTCGGCGCGCTGTTCCGCAAGAAGTGGCGGACCTTCCTGGCGCTGCTGTCGCTGATGCTGGCCTTCCTGCTGCTCGGACTCGGGCAGGCGGTGAATTCGCTGGTCGAGGGCGGTGCCGAATTCCTCGGCGTCGATCGCCTGATCACCCAGGCCCGCACCAGTTTCACGCAGCCACTGCCGTTGCGCCTGCTGCCGCGCATCGAGGCGGTGCCAGGCGTGAAACGCGTCGGCTGGTCGCAGTTCTTCGGCGGTGTCTACCAGGACCCGCGAAATTTCTTTCCGCAGTTCGCGGTCGATCCGACGCGGCTGTACGACACCTATCCGGAATGGATACTCGACCCCGACGCCAAGCGAGACTTCGTCGCGACACGCAACGGCGCCATCGCCGGGCGCCTGCTCGCCGAGAAGTACGGATGGAAGGTCGGCGACACCATTCCGCTGAACTCGATCATCTGGCAGAAGCGCGACGGCGGCAATGCCTGGGAATGGAAGCTGGTCGGGATCTTCGATGGCCGCGACGAGGCATGGCAGAAACGCACCACCATCATGTATCTGAACTTCGCCCACTTCGACGAATCGCGCGTGCCCGGTGCGGCCGGGCTGGCCGGCGTGTTCGTGGTGCGACTGTCTGATCCGCAGGCAGTGGACGAAGTGGCTGCACGCATCGACGCCCAGTTCGAGAATTCGCCGGACGAGACCAAGACCCAGAGCGAACAGGAATTCCAGATCGGCTTCCTGCGCCAGATCGGCGATATCGCCTTCATCATCAACGCCATTCTCGGCGCCGCATTCTTTTCGATCCTGATCCTCACCGGCTTCATCATGAACCAGTCGGTGCGCGAGCGCGTGCCCGAGTTCGGGGTGCTGAAGTGCCTGGGTTTCACCGATCGCACCGTACTCGGGCTGGTGCTGGGCGAAGCCCTGGCGCTTTGCCTCCTCGGCGCCCTGCTGGGCATCGCACTCGCGTTTGCGGTGACGGCCTTGCTGCCTGCCGACTACCCTGCCCGTATCGATGGCCGGGTGCTGGTGATCGCCGCGATCTCGGCGGTGACGCTGGCCGTGGTCGTGGGACTGCCGCCGGCCTGGCGCGCGATGCACCTGAAGATCGTTGACGCATTGGCGGGACGCTGAGATGGGCGTGATCGGACAGACTCGGGAAATCGTGCTGCTGAACCTGCGCAGCATTCCGTCGCGATTGGGCGCATCGCTGGTGATCGTGGTTGGCATCGCCGGCGTCGTTGCGGTGCTGGTGGCGATGCTGTCGATGTCGCGGGGTCTGTCGCGCACGCTGGAAGACACCGGCGCACCGGACCGCGTCATCGTGCTGCGCGGTGGTTCTACGGTCGAACTGTCGAGCTTCCTCGATCGCGCATCCAGCACCCTGGTCCGTCAGGACCCGGCGGTGGCGCGCCTGCCTTCGTCCTTGCCGGCGGCATCGGGCGAGATCGTCGTCATCACCGAAGTGATGCGTCCCGGTCAGCGCAGTGGCGCCAACGTGTCGCTGCGCGGCGTCGAGCCTTCGGGGCTGGCATTGCGGCAGGAACTGCGGGTGATCGAGGGGCGCATGTTCCGGCCGGGCCTGCGCGAGATCATCGTCGGCAGCGGTGCGCGCAGCCAGTTCGCCAATCTCGATCCCGGTTCGGTGCTGCGCTTCCGCGGCACGGACTGGCGCGTGGTCGGCGTGTTTGTCAGCGGCGACGCCCACGATTCGGAGCTGTGGGCCGATCTCGAAACGGTGCAGGGCGTTTTCCGTCGCAACGGCGTGTCCAGCGTGCTCCTGAAGCTGGCCAACGCCGACTCCTTCGATGCGCTCAAGGCGCGCCTGACCGGCGACCCGCAACTCAATGTCGACGTGCAACGCGAGGGTGAATACTTCCGCTCGCAGTCGTCCGGATTCACGCGCCAGATCGGCATCGTGACCACGGTGGTCGGCATCGTCATGGCCCTCGGCGCCATCTTCGGCGCGATCAACACGATGTATTCGGCCGTGTCGACCCGTACCGCCGAGATCGGCACCTTGCGTGCGCTCGGCTTCGGACGCGTGCCGGTGATCGCCTCGGTGATGGCTGAAGCCCTGCTGCTGGCCCTGGCGGGTGGACTGCTCGGCAGCGGGATCGCCTGGGCGCTGTTCAATGGCTACACCGTGTCGACGCTTGGCAGCGGATTCACCCAGATCGCGTTTGATTTTGCGGTGACGCCGGCCCTGCTGGTCAAGGGGCTGCTCTGGTCGCTGGGGATCGGATTCGTCGGTGGTCTGGCGCCGGCCCTGCATGCCGCACGCATCCCGGTGACCGAGGCTCTGCGCGCACGCTGAGTGTTATGCTCGGGTCGAATCGTCCTCCGACCCCGGCCCCGTGATCGACATCCCCGGCTACAAAGTCCTGAAGCAGCTCGGCCGCGGCGGCATGGCCACCGTCTATCTGGCGCTCCAGGAGTCGGTGGACCGCGAAGTGGCGCTGAAGATCATGTCGCCGGCGCTGATGGTCGACCCGAACTTCGGCGAGCGCTTCCTGCGCGAGGCGCGCATCGCCGCCAAGCTGCACCATCGTCATGTGGTCGGCGTGCACGATGTCGGCAAGCACGGCGACGTCCATTACATCGCGATGGAGTTCGTCTCCGGTGGCTCCGCGCATCGCGAAGACGGCAAGCCCGACGACCCGACGCACGTGTTGCGGGTCGTGCGCGAGATCGCGACCGCGCTCGCTTATGCGCATAGCAAGGGCTTCGTGCACCGCGACGTGAAGCCCGACAACATCCTGATGCGCGACGACGGCTCGTCGGCGCTGACCGACTTCGGCATCGCCCGCGCCAACGACTCCGCGACGCGCATGACGCGCACCGGCGCGGTCATCGGCACGCCGCACTACATGAGCCCGGAACAGGCGCGCGGGCGGCCGCTCGACGGTCGCGCCGACCTCTATTCGCTCGGCTGCGTGCTATACGAGATGCTGATG
>JAKJFE010000123.1 GCA_022705045.1 Pseudomonadota bacterium
CCCGCCATGGCCGCGCGATCTTCTACGACTACGACGAACTCTGCCTGGTCACCGAATGCCGCTTCCGCGAGCTGCCGAAACCCTCGAACGAGGACGAGGAGATGCACCACGGCGCCTGGTTCCATGTCGACGAACACGACGTGTTCCCGGAACAGTTCCCGCTCTTCCTCGGCCTGAATGCCGAAGATCGCGCGGCGCTGATCGCCACCCATGGCGACATCTTCCGCGCCGACTGGTGGCGCGACCTGCAGGAACGCTTCCGCCGTGGTGATCCGCCCGAGATCGCACCCTATCCGCCGGCGCTGCGCATCGCCGCGAATTGACCGAAGTCAATTGCGGGAGCGGATCACGGCGGGCGGCCCGGCGTAATTGATGCCGGTCAAGTCCGCATCGAATCGTCGACCTAGGCTGCGTCCAACCCTTCGAGGACGCAGCCATGCCCACCGAGCTCTACAACCAGAACGGCCACAAGGTCATCGTCTTCAACGACATGGTGCGTGGCGAGGACGGCGTCCAGGCCAACCAGATGCTGATCATGCGCGGTCGCGACAGCATGCTGCTCGACCCGGGCGGCGCCCTGCTGTACACGCCGCTGTCGATGGCAGTCGCGCGTTACGTGCCGCTGAAGCAGCTCACCTACATCTTCGCCTCGCACCAGGACCCGGACGTGATCGGTTCGGTCGACCGCTGGCTGGTCTACACCGGCGCCAAGGTCGTGTGTTCGAAGTGGTGGGGCCGTTTCGTGCCACATAGCGTGCCGCACTATCTCGACGTCGGCGCCGACCGCTACGTGCTGCTCGGCGACGAAGGCGCCGACCTGCCGTTCGCCGACTCCATCCTCGCCTGCCTGCCCGCGCATTTCCTGCATTCGGTCGGCAACTTCAACGTGTTCGACCCGGTCTCGAAGATCCTGTTCTCGGGTGACGTCGGCGCCTCGCTGTACGAGGGCAACGACTACAAGCCGGTCGAGGACTTCGCCGAGCACCTGAAGATCATGGCCGGCTTCCATCGCCGCTTCATGGCCAGCAACCGCGCCTGCCGAATCTGGGTGCAGATGGTGCGCGAACTGAACGTCGAGATGATCGTGCCGCAACACGGCCTGCCCTTCGTCGGCAAGGAAATGATCAACCAGTTCCTCGGCTGGCTCGAAAGCCTCGAGTGCGGCACCGACCTGATGGTCGGACCCGGCCGCTTCCGTACCGACTCGCCGGTCCTGCGTGCCGTGATCCCGCGGGCGCGCATCGCTTCCTGATTTCAATACCCCTACTACCCCCGGAGAAAACCCATGAAAAAGATCGCAACCGCCCTGCTCTTCGTCCTCGCCGCACCCTTCGCCCAAGCAGGTGAAGGTGACTGGCGCTTCACCGTCGGCGCCCACAACGTCAATCCGAAGTCGGACAACGGCAGCCTCGCCGGCGGCGCGCTCGACGTCGAAGTCGGCAGCAACTGGCGTCCGACCATCACCGCCGAATACTTCCTCAACGACAATCTCGGCATCGAAGTGCTGGCGGCACTGCCGTTCAAGCATGAGGTGAAGCTCAACGGCGCCGATGCCGGCGAAGTGACGCACCTGCCGCCGACCGTGTCGCTGCAGTACCACTTCAGCCCGGACGCGAAGATCTCGCCTTACCTCGGTGCAGGCCTGAATTTCACCTGGATCTACAGCGAGGACAGCGCCGGCCCGATCGCCGGTACCGAACTGAAGCTGAAGAACAGCTGGGGCCTGGCCGCGCATGCCGGCGTCGACTTCAAGATGGAGAACGACTGGTTCTTCGGCGTCGATGCACGCTGGATGGACATCGACAGCGACGTCTCGGTGAACCTCGCCCAGGTCGGCACCGTCAACATCGATCCGATCGTCTACGGCTTCTATTTCGGCAAGCGCTTCTGAGCGGGCGTCGACCGCTGGAAGTCACGGGCCCCGTCGCGAGACGCGGCCCGTTCATTTTCTGCTGCCGAATAGGTCCTAGCATCGTGGTCGTCCAATTCCGGACGCGTGGAGATGGCGATGGTCGGCTTCCTGCTGTGGCTGTTGTTGCTGGTGATCTGCTGGCCGCTGGCCCTGCTCGCGATCGTGTTGTATCCGATCGTCTGGGTGCTGTTGTTGCCGTTCCGGCTGCTGGGCATCGTCGTCAATGGCGTCTTCGAATTCCTCAAGGCGCTGATCCTGCTTCCGGCGCGCATCCTGCGTGGGCCGAAGGCCGTCAAGGCCTGATCGGCGCGTGCCATCATCGCGGCGTTCGGTGCCGGACCCGCGATGATGGCCATCCCTGACACATCCGCTGCGCATGCGTTCGGCCTGAGCAGCGACGAGGCACGTCGTCTGCTCGAACGTCATGGCGCGAACCGGATACCTGACGGCGACCGGCGCGGCATCGGTCGCATCCTGCGCGGCGTGCTGACCGAACCGATGTTTCTGCTGCTGGTGTGTGCCGCAGCCCTCTATCTCGCGCTCGGTGACCCGGCCGAAGGCGCGCTGCTCGGCGGTTTCGCCGTCGTCACGATCGGCCTCGTGGTGATGCAGGAGCGGCGCAGCGAACGCGCGCTGGAGGCGCTGCGCGCCCTCGGGGCACCGCAGGCACTGGTGGTGCGCGACGGAGCGACGCACCGCATCCCTGCGGCCGACGTGGTGCCGGGCGATCTGCTGATCGTGGACGAGGGCGAACGCGTCGCCGCCGACGGCGTCGTGCTCGAGGCACACGCGCTGGCCATCGACGAGTCCCTGCTCACCGGCGAATCGGTGCCGGTGCGCAAGCGCGCGCGTCGCGATGACGAACCCGCGGCAACGGAGCTGCCGCCCGGCGGCGACGACCAGCCCTGCGTCTATTCCGGCACCCTGGTCGTGAACGGCGAAGGCCGGATCCTCGTCACTCGCACCGGCGCGTCGACGCGCGCCGGGGCGATCGGTCGTTCGCTGGTCGAGATCGACACGGAAGCTACGCGCCTGCAGCGCCAGACCGGGCGACTGGTGCGATTGTTCGGCACACTCGCCGCCCTCGTCAGTCTCGGTCTGTTGCTGATGCACGGGTTCGGACGCGGCAACTGGAGCGAAGGGCTGCTGTCGGCGATCGCGCTGGCGATGGCGATGCTGCCCGAGGAGTTTCCGCTGGCGCTCAGCGTGTTCTTCGCGCTCGGTGCGTGGCGACTGGCGAAGATCAAGGTGCTGGCGCGCCGCGCCGCGGTCATCGAGACTCTTGGTGCCGCCACCGTGCTGTGTGTCGACAAGACCGGCACGCTGACCGAGAACCGAATGCGTGTGCACGGGCTCGACGACGGCCAGACGACGTGGACGGTGCAGGAACCGACGGCGATGCTCACGCCCGGCCTGAAGCAGTTGCTGGCGCAGGCGCATCTGGCCACGCGCCGCCAGACCTTCGATCCCATGGACCGCGCCGTCGACCATTTGGCGGACGCCGCGCTCGCCGAAAGCTTGCTGCACCACGACTGGCGCCTGGAGAAACAATACGGACTCACCTCGGCGCTGCCGGCGATGTCGCAGCTGTGGCGCGATGAACACGAAGTGCTGCACGTGGCCAGCAAGGGCGCACCGGAGGCCGTGGCCGCGCTGTGCCACCTGCCGCCGGAACTGCATGCGGCTTTGCTGGCGCGCGTCGCGACCTATGCCGATCGTGGTCTGCGCGTGCTCGCTGTGGCAGCGGGCCGATGGCAGGGCGACAGCGCGCCCGCCAGCATGCGCGACTTCGACTTCACTCTGCTCGGCCTGGTCGCCTTCGAGGACCCGCTGCGCGCCTCGGTGCCGCAGGCCATCGCAGAGGCGCGCGCGGCGGGTATCCAGGTGCGCATGATCACCGGCGACCATCCGGCCACGGCACAGGCAGTCGCACGACAGGCCGGCATCGACCATGCGCAGGGCGTGCTGACCGGCAACGAACTGGCGACGCTCGACGACACTGCACTGGGCGAACGCCTCGACCATTGCGCCGTGTACGCGCGTGTCCAGCCGGAACAGAAGCTGCGGATCGTGGAGGCACTGAAGGCACGCGGCGAGGTCGTGGCGATGACCGGCGACGGCGTCAACGACGCGCCGGCGCTGAAGTCGGCGCATATCGGCATCGCCATGGGCGAACGCGGCAGCACGGTCGCACGCGAAGCCGCGGCGATCGTCCTGCTCGACGAAGACTTCGCACGCATCGTCGATGCGGTACGGCTCGGCCGGCGCATCTTCGACAACCTGCGCAAGGTCATGCTGTACATCGTCGCCGTGCATGTGCCGATTGCAGGCTTGGCGATGCTGCCCTTGCTCGCCGGCCTGCCGCCGATGCTGCTGCCGGCGCATGTGGTGCTGACCGAAATGATCATCGACCCGATGTGCACGATCGCGTTCGAGAACGAGCCGGACGAACCCGGCTTGATGGCGCGCCCGCCACGCGCATTGGCGGAGCCGCTGATCGGGCGTGTGCAGCTGCTGCTCGGCCTGGCGCAAGGCGCGGTGCTGCTGCTCGTCTGCCTGGTGCTGTACGTGCAATTGATCCGCGACGGTGCGGCGACCGAACTGGCGCGCACGCTCGCCTTCATCGCGCTGACTGCCGGCAACCTGATGCTGGTGCGCGCCAATGCCCGCCATCGCAGCGCCGCGCACGCCCATGGCGGTCGCGGCTACTGGCTGATCGCGGGATTCGCGACCGCGACCGTCACACTCTGCATCGGCGTCCCGGTCCTGCGCGATCTGTTCGGCTTCGCGCTGCCCAGTCTTCCGGCGATGGCCACCGCCGTTGCACTCGGACTGCTGGGCGGCGCGTCGCTGTTGCCGTTCAAGGCCAGCACGCGGGTGCAGCGCTGGCTCGGGGCAACCTCAGGGTGAAGCGGGTGCCTTCACAACCGCGCCGCCCTTCATCACGAAGTCGACCGATTCCAGCTGTGTCACGTCCCGAGTCGGATCGCCGTCCACAGCGATCAGGTCGGCATAACGTCCGGCTTCGATCACGCCGACATCCTTGCGACCGAGCGCTTCGGCCGAGTTGATCGTCGCTGCCTGGATGGCCTGGGCCGGGGTCATGCCGTAACGGACCATGGTCGCGAACTGCTTGGCATTGTCGCCATGCGGATAGATGCCGGCGTCGGTGCCGTAGACCATCTTCACGCCCGCGGCGTGCGCCTTCCGGAAGTTCTCGCGCTGGATGTCGCCGATCTCGCGGTCCTTGCGCAGGTTGTCCTCGAGCACGCCGTTCTTCTTGCCTTCGCTCTGCGTGTAGTCGGTGTTGTAGATGTCCATCGAGAACCAGGCGCCGTGTTTGACCGCGAGGCGGATGCCTTCGTCGTCGACCAGACTCACATGCTCGATGGTGTCTACGCCGGCGCGGATCGCGTCCTTGATGCCGCTGGTGCCGTGCGCGTGCGCGGCAACCTTGAGGCCCCACATGTGCGCCTCGTCGACGATGGCCTTCATCTCGTCGTAGGTCATCTGCTGCTGGCCGGGCTCGGTGTTGCGCGAAAACACGCCGCCGGTGGCGCAGATCTTGATGACCTGGGCGCCGTGTTTGCGGATCTCGCGCACGCGCTTGCGGCCTTCTTCCGGGCTGTCGGCGTTGTACGGATTCTTCTGGTCCATCGACGGCGGGAAATAGGTGGAATCGCAGTGGCCGCCGGTGGCGCCGAAGGCATAACCGGCGCCGACGATGCGCGGCCCCGGCACCTTGCCGGCATCGATGGCCTGGCGCAGGCCAACATCGTTCCAGGCATCGGCACCGAGATTGCGGATCGTCGTGAAGCCGGCGTCCAGCGTGGCCTTGGCCTGCGCGACCGCGACCGCCGACCAGAAGCGGTCGTTGAACTGCAGGCCGGTGTAGCCGCTGTAGGTCGGATCGGAATCGATGTGCACATGCATGTCGATCAGGCCCGGCACCAGGGTGCGGTCGCCGAGTTCGATGCGTGCCGCATCCGCCGCGGCATCGACCGGCTTGCCGCCCTGTGCCACGGCGACGATGCGGCCGTCGCGCACCAGCACCTCGACATCATTGACGACGCGTCCGTTGCGGGCGTCGAACAGGCGTGCGGCATGCAGCACGGTGTCGGTGGGCGTAGCGGCGCGCACGATCGGCCCAACGGCGGCGAGCAGGCTGCCGGCAATGGCGCAGGCAAGGACGGTACGGATCGGTGCGGACGACATCGGCGAACTCCAGCGTCTAGGGTCCGCCGATTCTTGCAGACCGCGCCGCCCATCCACCGTGCGCGGATTCAAACCATTGCTTCACGTGACGGCTGTGCCGCTGCCGTCAGGCGTGCCCGCACATGGGCCCGCAACGCCTCGGTCTTGGCATGGATGGCCGCCCGCAGCACGATGGCCAGGGCCGCGGCTTCGCGGTCGTGGGCCGCCTCTTCGCAACGTGCCAGCGCGCAACGTGCCGATTCCAGCCACCGCAAGGTGGCGCACAACTGTTCGCTGCTCATCATGGCCTGCCCCGGAGTGATCCTGCAGTCAGGCTAGGTCGGCAATCCCGGATGCGCGCTGGTCATCCTCGGATTCCGGCTTGGGAAATTTCGCAGGACGCCGAACTGACGTACCGATCGCAGCCATCAATGATCCGGATGCATTGCGGACATGCTCAGGGCGCATTCGCCGTAACCGCAGGATTGGTCCTGCTTGCACTGGCCATCACCCGCGGCGCGCGATACGGTGCCGACCACACCTCATGATCCGCATCCTGCTCGACCGCCACCGCAAGCTTCGCAACGGCTGGTGGATCCTGATCTTCTTCCTGATGCTGGGCGCACTCGTCGTCCCGGCCAGCCTGTTCGCGGCCGAGCACGGCATCGAGCTCGACCCCGGCCTGCAGGGCGTGTTGGCGGCTCTTGCGACCGCGGCCTGCCTCGCACTGCGCCGCGAAGGACCGCAGACGGTGCTCGGTCCGTGGCGCAGCTGGCCTCGCGGCGTGCTGCTCGGGCTCGCACTCGGCGCCGCGATCTGGCTGGTCACGGCGGGCATGCTGTGGGCCACCGGCAGCGTACGCTGGACATGGGCGGGCGCGGCGACATCGCTGGCCAGCGGCGCCCTCGCCTGCCTCGGCGTCGCCGTGGTCGAAGAACTCGTGTTCCGCGGCTTCGTGTTCCAGCGACTCGTCGCCGGCATCGGCACCTGGCCGGCCCAGATCGCGATGGCCGCCTACTTCGTGCTCACCCACAGCCAGGGCTTGGCGGCATCAGGCGACGTGCAGCCGATCGCGATGCTCAACATCTTTCTCGCCGGCCTGATGTTCGGCGCCGCACAACTGCGCACCCGCGCGCTCGCCTTGACGATCGCCCTGCACTTCGCCCTGAACTTCACGCAAGGCCCGCTGCTCGGCTTCGGCGTCAGCGGCAACGCCGAATCCGGCCTGCTCCAGCCGAACCTCGACGACGCGCCCACCTGGTGGACCGGCGGCAGCTTCGGGCTCGAAGCCAGCGTCCCCGGCACTGTCCTGATCCTGCTCGCCCTGATCCTGCTTCTGCGCCGCGCCGCGAACGCACCGCCTGCAACGAGAGCTTGACGCATCAGGTTCAGCGGTCAAGTCGGTCGCGGATGTGAGCAGAAGCCGCGTCCAGAGTTTGCGTCGCGGCGTTTGCCCAGCGTGGCCGGCATGTCCGCTTCGGGCTATCGTCCGAGTGGACAACGCCCGGTAATGACGCCATGTGCTACTCCGCCCTGGTTGAAGCGGCCTATTACGAATACATGCGCCAGTTCGGCGCCGACATCGACTTCCGTACGTTCTACGAGTTGTACGTGCGCAGGGACGAAAGCGGCCGGATCATCAAGCTGCTGCGTGGCATGGACCAGTCCTTCGCGCAGCCGAAGACCGACCTTGAGCGCGAGATCGCGGCCATGGTCGCCAAACACGACGCCGCCGAAACTGCACGTCTCGAAACCGAACTGTTTGCATTGCGCAAGCGCCTCGCCGACGCCGAGCGAAAGCTCGCTTCGAAGCCAACCAAGGCAGCGGCCGAGAGCGCCCGCATCGCGACCTCGAAACTCGAATCCACGCGTGCGCGTCTGGCGGACCTGAAGCGCAGCGAGCCGCACGCGTCAGCGTCACGCATCTTTCCGGGCGTGTATTGCCCGGTGATGGTCTGGGAGCACGGCCGGCGCGTGATCAAGCCGATGCGCTACCAGCTCCGTCCGCCGCAGGTGCCGGCGAGTTTCGACCGCACCCATGCCGGGACCTACAACGCGCGCCGCGATGCACTGACGAAATTCTGGCGCGGCCAGTTCGGCGTCACCCATGGCCTGATCCTGGTCGACGCGTTCTATGAACACGTCTGGCGCCATCGTGCCGAAGGCCGCGAATTGCGCGAGGGCGAGACCGAGCAGGACGTCGTCATCCAGTTCCAGCCGAACCCGCCGCAACGCATGCTCGCCGCCTGCCTGTGGGCACACTGGTCACGCGCAGACGAACCCAGCCTCGACTCGTTCGCGTTGATCACTGACGAGCCGCCGCCCGAAGTCGCCGCCGCCGGTCACGATCGCTGCATCATTCCGATCAAACCGGCGTACATCGATGCCTGGCTGAATCCGGATCGCGGCAATCTCGACGCACTGCAAGCCATCCTCGATGACCGCGAACAGCCCACCTATCGGCATCGATTGGCGGAGGCGGCGTGAGGGATCACATTGGAAGCCAAACGCGATTTTCTTTGCTCATCGAGCAACAGACGCAGACTCAAGAATGACATCCTCGCGATGGGAACCGAGGAAGCATCCCCAACAATACTTGATCTCGCTGATCTAGAACTCTCTCCTGCGCCGCGCCACGAAATCATCAACGCAGTTCGGTCATAGAGGCGGCAGCGTCGACAATGACAGCACAGCATCGTGCGGCCACCGCCAATCGGGTTGGACTAGAATCCGCACCGATCAGTGTTCGCGAACAGAAGTGATCGATCGGCGATGCGCAAGCGTGAAGACAAGGAAGTCCCGCATTCATAGATCTTCGGTCTTGCTG
>JAKJFE010000124.1 GCA_022705045.1 Pseudomonadota bacterium
GATGGTGTTCCTGCCGCTGGCGCGACTGCGCATGCCGCTGCTGACGGCCTTCTCGATGCTGATCGTTGCGGCCGTAGCCCACAGACTTTCGCGACGCGCGCAACGCTGACTTCATGGCCGGTTCATGGCCCGTCTCTAGGATGGCGGCGGATTTTTTCGCCCCTCGCGGGCCACTGCCATCAAGGAGCAGCACATGATGAAGAAGATTCTGGGCATTGCCATCGTCTCGGCCATGTCGATGGGCGCGCAGGCGCAAGGTTGGACCGGCCAGGGCGAATTCGGCCTGGTGTTGTCGAACGGCAACGCCGACAACCTCACCGTGAACGGCAAGCTCGACTTCAAGTTCGAGGAAGAGCAGTGGCTGTACAACGTCTACGGCCTCGCGCTGCGCGCCGAGAGCGACGACCTGCAGACCGCGAACCGTTACGAACTCGGCGGCAAGGCCGGTTACAAGTTCAACGAACGCGCCTACATGTTCGGCTCGGGCCGCTACGAGAACGACGACTTCGCGCCCTACGAATACCAGGCCACGGTGGCCGTCGGTTTCGGCTACAAGGCCATCGACGATGAAGCCACGCAGCTGTCGTTCGAAGCCGGTCCGGGTTATCGCCGCTACCAGCCGGTCGACCAGTTCGTCGCCACGCCGGCACCGGGCCACATCGTCTCGTTCGACAGCGAAGGCGATTTCGTCGGCCGCGGCTTCATGGACTTCAAGCACAAGCTGACCGACAACACCTCGTTGTTCGACACTCTGCTGATCGAAGGCGGCAAGGACAACACCTTTGCGCAGAATGATTTCGGCGTACAGGTGTCGATGAGCGAGAAGTTCGCGATCAAGGCCGGCATCCAGGTCCGCCACAACACCGACGTCATCGCGCCGATCAAGAAGACCGACACCCTGACCACCGTGAACCTGGTCTACGGCTTCTGATCCACCTGCCATCGCAAGCAAAAAAAGCGGGCTTCGGCCCGCTTTTTCTTTGCGTGATCAGGGGTGCGGATTCAACAGCCGGTCCGCACCGAGCGTGCGCAGTTGTCCGGCGACATGACGACCGAGCGACTCCGGGTCTTGCGCCGACGCCTTTGATTCGGCACGCAGCAATTCGCCGCTGGCGGCGTCACCGACCAGCGCGCGCAGATGCAAGGTGTCGCCCTCGAGCGTGGCGAACCCGGCGATCGGGACCTGGCAGGAACCGTGCAGCGCCAGATTCATCGCCCGTTCGGCACGCACGCGCAGATCGGTGTCGCGATCATGCAGGACGGCGCACAACGCGGCGACATCGGCATCGTCGTCGCGGGTTTCGATGGCGATGGCCCCCTGCGCCACGGCCGGCAGAAACTGCGGTGGTGCGAGTTCGGCGCGGATGCGTGCATCGAAGCCCAGGCGTTCGAGCCCGGCACAGGCGAGCACGATGGCGTCGAACTCGCCGGCGTCGAGTTTCGCGAGCCGCGTGTTGACGTTGCCGCGCAGATCGCGCAGCTGCAGGTCCGGTCGCAACGCGCGGATCTGCGCCTGACGGCGCAGGGACGAGGTACCGACGACGGCACCCTTCGGCAAGTCGTTGAAGTTTGCATGATGGTTCGACACGAAGGCATCGAACGGATTGGCACGCGCCAGGATGGCTGCGAGCGCAAACCCCGGGTCGAGTTGCATCGGCACGTCTTTCAGCGAATGCACGGCGAGGTCGGCACGACCATCCTGCATGGCCTCTTCCAGCTCTTTCAGGAACAGACCCTTGCCGCCGATGGCCGCGAGCGAGCGATCAAGCACGACATCGCCGCGCGTCGACAGCGGCACCAGTTCGATCGCGATGCCGGGATGCGCTTCGCGCAGGCGCGCGGCGACGTGTTCGGTCTGCCACAGCGCAAGCGGGCTCTTGCGCGTGGCGATGCGCAGGGTTCGGGTCATGCAGTCTTCCTCAGAGATGTTTGATCAGTTCGCGGACGGTCGGCAGGCAGCGGCGACTGACTTCGAGCGGCTGCTTCGCGCCGCGCACGATCGCCAGAGTGCCGCCCTCGCCACCGCGCTCCAGTGCGGTGATGCGATCGACGGCCACCAGGCAGTTGCGATGGATGCGGACGAAGCGACCATGGAACTCGTCTTCCAGCGTTTTCAGCGATTCCTCGATCAGCACTTCGCCGCCGTCATGATGCACGACGACGTACTTGTCCTCGGCGAGGAAGTAGGCAATCTCGCCGATCGGCACGAGGCGGAGACTGCCGCGGATGCGTGCGCAGATGTGGCTGCGACTCTCCTGGCGGACTTCGTCCCCGATGCGACGGATCTGCTCGGCGGTGAACTTGCGCGCACGCTCGATGGCGATCCGCAGGCGTTCGCGCGAGACCGGCTTCACCAGATAGTCGACCGCATGGGCTTCGAACGCGGCGAGCGCGTGCTCGTCGAACGCAGTGCAGAAGATCACCGCGGGTGGCTGCTCCAGCGCCGCCAGATGGCGCGCGGCTTCGAGGCCATCCATGCGCGGCATCGCGATATCGAGCAATACGGCGTCGACCGGTGCGCTTTCATGGGCGAGGATGGCATCGACACCGTCGACGGCTTCGCCGACCACCTCGACGCCGGCCATGGCCAGCTCGCCGATCAAGGTCCGCAGCCGTGCACGCGCCAGCGGTTCGTCGTCCACGATCAGGATTTTCATCGCCCTTCGCCCTCTTGCAGCGGTACCCGCAATGTCACGGCATGGTAGTCGGCAGCCGCGTCGACCGAAAGCGCAGCGCGGTTGCCATAGCGCATGCGCAGCCGCTCACGGATATTGCCGAGCGCGATGTGGTTGCCGCCGAGGCGTGCCGACGCGTGTCGCGGTTTCGGATTGCGCACCGACACACACAACGCGTCGCCGTCGCGGTAGGCGCTGATGGCGATGACACCGCCTTCAGGCAGAGCCTGTACCCCATGATGGATGGCGTTCTCCACCAGCGGTTGCACGCTCAGCGCGGGCACGCGGCAGGCACGCAGGCTCGGCTCGATGGCGCGTGTCACCTGCAGTCGCTCGCCGAGACGCAGGCCTTCGATCGCGAGATAGCGATCGACCAGATCGAGTTCGTCCGCCAGCGTGTGGTCGTTGCGCTCCTCGCGCAATGTGGCGCGAAAGACCGTGGCAAGGTCTTCGACCGCGGCCTCGGCCTTGTCGGCGTCGATGCGGATCAGGCTGGCGATCGCATTGAGGCTGTTGAACAGGAAATGCGGGCGAATGCGCGCCTGCAGGGTTTCGATGCGTGCCGCTGCCTGCGCCTCCACACCGCGTTGCCACTGCTGCAACACGAAGATGTAGCGCATCAGGATCAGTCCGACGACGGCGGCAAGCACGGCATTCGACAGCAGAAAGGTCGGCGCTTCCGCCGCTGGAATCCAGCGCAGGGCAAGCGACCGATCCAGCGATTGCGCGATCGCGCTGCAGGCGATGGCGACCACGGCCGGGATCAGGGTGGCGACGACACCACCCGACCAGAACGGTCGCCGGGCGAGCCAGGGGCCGGCCTTGCACAGCAGCGCGGCACTGATCAGCGCAATCCATTGCGCGAGGAAACTGGTCGCGAACAGGTCGCGCAAGGTCGGCCAGCCGCCTTGGCCGGGCGCAATCAGCACGATCAGCACGATCAGCTCGACGGTGGCGACGACGCTGCCAAGGATGGGCAGGCTGCAGAAATCCGGCATCCAGCCGCGAGACTCGGCGCGAGCGTCGGGTTGGGTCATGCTGCCGCGCGCAGGCGCTGGTCCAACCACTGGGTGAGATGGCGGATCTCGTCCATCGACACGCTGTGCGGCATCGGGTAGCTGTGCCAGTCGACCTGGAAGCCGTGGCGCGTCAGCCATTCCCGCGACATCAGGCCCAGCCCCTGCGGCACCACCGGATCGAGGCTGCCGTGCGCGAGGAACAGCGGGATGCGGGTGGCTTCGGCGACGAACTCGCGTTCGGCATGATCGGCCAGCGGCAAGTAGGTCGACAAGGCGACTGCACCCGCCAGCGGTTCGCGACGACGCACCAGCATCGACAGCGTGATCGCCCCGCCTTGCGAAAAGCCGGCCAGGAACTGGCGCTCGGACGCGATGCCGCGTTCGTGCTCGCGCGCGAGCAGATCGTCGATCTGCTGCATCGAGGCGCGAATGCCGGTTTCGTCTTGCTTGTTCGCGAGTTCGGTGCCGGAGATGTCGTACCAGGCGCGCATGCGCATGCCGCCATTCAAGGTCACCGGGCGCACCGGCGCATGCGGGAACACGAAACGCAGCGCCGGCCAGTCCGGCCGCACCAATTGCGGAACGACCGGCTCGAAATCGTGGCCATCGGCACCGAGGCCGTGCAGCCAGACGATGCTGAAGCGCGGATTCGGTGCGGTCTCTATCTCAACCGTGTCGAGCAATGCCATGCGCAGTCCTGGGTATCGGGGCCGGCGATTGTCCCGCGCCAGCCCCGGACTGCCAATCAGGGTGCCGTACGGGCCGCATCGCCCGGCAACGCCGAGGCGACCGCGTTGCCCTTGGGCTGGAAGAAGAACTCGCCGGCTTCATGTCCCGCGAACTGGATCGGCGCGTATTCCGGCACCTGCACCAGGCTCGATTCCGATGCGGCCACCGCCATCGCCGACGAGACCTCGCGGAACAGGCGCTGGCCTTCGAGCAACTGCGCGTTGTCTTCAAGCGCCGCGATCAATGCCAATGCGAAGTGTGAATTGTTGCCGCGACCGGTATCCGGCACCGGCGCCAGGCCACCCGACGTCAGCGCCGTGCGCGAGCGACTCTGGCTCATGGTCTTGACCCATTGCGCCCAAGCCTTGTCCGGCATCGCATTGCTGAAGGTCGGTACCGCCGCACGCGTCATCGCGCCGGAATAGCAGGAGTCGGCGACGACCAGCACGTGTTTCGCATTCATCGTGTTCAGGATGTCGCTGATGGCGCGGTTCGACAGCCACGACGCCGGCGTGTTCTGACGCCCGTCTGCAGGAATCCAGTAGCCCTGCCGGGTCGTATCGTCGATCTCGCCGTGGCCGGCAAAGTACACGACGAGATTGTCGTCCGGTCCCAGCGCTTCGCGTTTCGCATTGAGCGCCGACAGGATCTCGAAGCGGTTGGCGTTCTTGAGCAGCGTGGTCGTGAAGCCGTAGCGGCGCGACAACACGTCGGCGACCTTGTCGGCATCGTTCGACGCGCTCGTCAGTGCCGGATAGTCGGCATACTGGTTGTTGCCGATAACGATCGCGTGATACCGCCCGAACTTGACGCTGCCCGGCAGCGAACGCTGGCCGCTGCCAGCGGCAGCGGCGGTGACGTTCGACGGCAGGAGCAGGAACTCGATGCCGCTGCGCGAGCCGGTGCGGTCCACGGCCGTGACCGACACCTGGGTGCCATCGGCATCGACCGGCATGCGCGCGCGGAACAGCCCGTCGGCACCGACCGGCACCGTCGTGCCGTTGATCTGTACCGCCTGCAGGCCGCCGCGCGCGACGACCTTGCCGACGACTTCGGTCTGGTCGCCCTTGGGCGCCAGCGCAGCGGTGCGACCGCGCGTGACGGTGAGTGCCGGCTCAAGAATCTCGACCAGCGGACCGCCAGCGGCCAGCACCTGGCCACTGCCGCCACCGACGACCCGTTGTTCAAGCACACTGATCTGCGCGCGCTGACGCACGACTTCGCGCTGCTTCGATGCCAACTGCTGTTCCAGCAACAGCAACAGTTCGCGGTCTTCCTTCGATGCCGCGACCGCCGACTGCATCTGCTTGCGCTCGGCGTCGAACTTGTCGAGTTCGGCCTTGATCTCCGCATCCTTCTGCTTGAGTTCGGTTTCCAGCGCGCCCATGCGCGTCAACGCGGCATCCAGTTCCAGTGCCAGATCGGACACCGCGGCACGCACACGCTTCAGTTCCGCCGATGCTTTCGCCGCCTCCGCGCCGCCGCGTTGCACCTGGGCGTCGAGCGCCGATTCCTGTACGCGCAGGTCGGCCAGACGTTTTTCGTCCGTGGCACGTTGCGCGGCGTAGCGGCTCTGGTCCTGCTCGAGCTTCGCGCGCTCGAGTTCGATGCGCTCCTGTTCGCGCGCCAGCTTGTCATTCAAGGCGACCATGTCCGGCGTCGCCGCGCCAAGCTGCGCCTGCTTGGCCGCGAGTTCGCCACGCACCTTCTGCAACTCGGCCTGAGCGCTTTCGACCGCGCGCTTGCGGTTGCCGAGCTCGCCCTTGAGCTTGTCGTTTTCAGCACGCAGCGCTTCCGCCGCGGCCTTCTGCGCTTCGATGTCTTCGCGCAGACCCGCGATCTCGCTGTCCTTGGCGCTGACCGCCGCGGTCATCGTCGAGGCGTAGATCAGGTCGTCGCCGGTGAGTCCGGAGGCGTCGCGATACAGGTTCAGCGCCCGCGTCATGTCCTTGGGAACCCCGAGTCCCTGCTCGTACAGGTAGCCCAAGTTGATCTGGGCGCGCTTCAGGCCCTGCGCCGCCGCCTTCTCGTACCAGGGCGCGGCGCGTGCCGGATCGGACGGTGTGCCGAGGCCCTTGTCGTAGATTTCTCCGACGTAGTTCTGCGCCTCGGCATCGCCGGATTCGGCCTGCGCCATCCACACCTTGAGCGCGGTTTCGTAATTGGCACGGTCGTAGGCGACGTACTCGCCACCGCGGATCTCGCAGTCCGACTGCGTGGTGCGGATCGGGCGGCGCGCACTCATGTACGTGCTCATCTTGCCGAGCTTGCGCACCGTGCCGGGCAGCAGGCAGTCGACGATCATCATGTCTTCGGCATTGCGGATGGACGCTTGTGGCGCTTCCACCGGCACTGCGACCAGAACCATCGTCGCGGCGATCGCGACGCTCAGTGCACTCGCCTGCAGGGTGTTCGGAACGGCCATACGCTTGGGCTCCATCGGCTGGGGGAGCACCGCGCGGCTACCGGCACCGCGTGGCGCTGTAGTAGGCTCGGAGTATAGCCACAGCGTTTGCAGGGAGTCCGTCCGATGACCACGCCCGTCCGCTTCGCAACGCCGCGCATCACACCCGGTGCCGGCCTACGGCTCCTGAAGTTGATGACCGCAGGCGCGCTCCTCGCTTCCGCCTCGGTGACGCAAGCGGTATGCCTGAACACCAGCGCCGGCAGCGGCCAAGGGATCGTGAAAGGTTCCGCCATCATGGCGCCGCTGATGGCCGGCATCACCACGTCGACCACGGCCTTGCCGGACGAGACATTCAACTGGGTGGCACCGGCACCGTTGTCGTTCGTCAGCGCCGCCGGGCAATCGGTCTCGGAGACGCTGCCCTGGGTCGTGAATGGCGCGACCATGTCGGTGGAGAGTCTGCAAGCGGTCTACATCCCGCCGACGACGCCAACCGGAACGGCGAACGTCACAGTGTCGACGACGTCCTGCCCGACCGGGGTGATGACCTACACCATCAATATCGCCGACCTGCTGAATCCGACCACCACGATCCTCGGCGGTGACAACCAGGCCGTGTTGCCGGGTGCAGCGTCCGACCCGCTCGTACTGGGTCTGACGCACACCGACCCCGGAGGCGGTCCGACCGTCCTCAGCGCGACCTTGGTGCCCGTGTTCTTCACGGTCAGCAGCGTGTCGATCGCAAGCCTCCATCCGAGCATGCAACTGGCGACGCTCAAGGTCTACTCGGACGGCGGCGGCATCGCGCCTGTCCAGTTCTTCGTCGACCCCGCCGCACCGGTCGGGTCGAGCTTCACGATCACCGCCTCCGCGCCGGGCTATCCAACGCAAGTCTTCAGCGCAACCGTGGCAGCACCGACGCCGACCATGACCATCGTCTCGGGCAACGGCCAGTCGGTTGCTGCGGGGAGCACGTCGGCACCGCTAAAGGTCGAGACCTTGCTCTCCGGTGTCCCGGACTCCATCCCCGTCACGTTCTCCGTGGTGGACGGCGATGCCACCATCGCCGAGTCGGGCGGCAGCACCTATGTCTCGGCACTGGCGGGAAATCAGCAGGAAGCCAGCATCGTCCACGGCAATATCATTGGCTCGATCCGGGTCACGGCCAATGCACCGGGCTATCCGGGCGTCCAGTTCATCCTGAACACCGTGCCGCGCGGTGCCATCGTCGTCACGTCCGGCGAAGGGCAAAGCCTCGCGCCGAACACCCAGAGCGCGCCGATCGTGATCGAGACCCAGGGCTCGCTGGGACTGGATGTCGGCAACACGGTGACGTTTTCGGTCGCCAGCGGCGACGCCACGATCGTCGAGAGCGGCAGCGGCAGTTACGTCAGCAGCGACACCTTCGAAACCGGCACCCATACCTTCTCCTTGCAGGCCGGCAGCACGCCGGGCCCGGTGATCGTGACCGCATCCGCGCCAGGCCTGATCGATGGTCAGATCAATGCCGTGGTGCAGTCGACGGTTCCGCTCGAACCGATCCAGATCATCTCCGGCGATGGCCAGAATGCGCCGATCGGCACCACGTTGCCTGAGGTTCTGAAAGTCCATGTGCCGGCACCGCTCGGCACCACCGCACCCGACGTGACATTCACGGTGACCTCGGGCAGCGCGCTCTTCGCCGACAACAATCTCGCGCAGATCACCGTTCCGACCGACGCCAGCGGCGATGCTGCAACCGCTTTGCGATTCGGCAATGCGATCGGCGATGTCGTCGTCACGGCCAGCGCGCCCGGCTTCCTGCCGGTGCAATTCACGCTGTCGGCGCTGGCGCCAGGCGAGGGTTACAGCCTGACGCGCGCGTCGACGCCGCCGGTGGGCACCACCGGTTTCGACAGCGCACCGCTGATCGTCTCGTTCACTAATGCCGGCACACCCGTGCCCGGCGCCACCGTGCAATGGCAACGGGTCTCCGGCGACGCCAGCCTCGACACCAGTACGTCGATCACGGACAACAATGGACGTGCGCAGACCCTGGTGCACTTCGGG
>JAKJFE010000125.1 GCA_022705045.1 Pseudomonadota bacterium
GCTACATCGCCGGTGGTTACCTGATCAGCAACCAGCTCCAGGGCGCCGTGGCCGGCACGCTCGCCAGCAACTGGCTGATCGGTCTGGCACCCGAGTTCCTCGGCGAATTCGTCCCGAAGGTGCGTGCGGTCGATGCCGCGCAGGTGCAGGCGATCGGCAAGAAGTATTTCGCACCGGAACAGCAGTCCATCGTCGTGGTCGGCGACAATGCCGTGATGGAACAGCTGAAGGCCTACGGCGAGTTCAGCGCCGCGAAGTAAGTTGGCATCCATCCGGCCACGTCGATCGCGACGTGGCCGGATGATGCGCTTCAACGCGCCGGTTGCGCCTTCAGCATCGCCTCGATCGCGTCGAGGCGCGCGCGCAGCTCGGCGTTCTCGCGTTCGAGCTTGGCATTCAGGCCCTGGATCGCGGCCAATGCCACGCCGTCCGGATCGACCGTCGCAATCGATCGATCGTCCTCACCGTTCAGCGCGAACGCGGCATGAAAGTCCTGGGCCATCGGACCCATATGGCGAATGCCGGCCTCTTGGGTCTTGTACTGCCATGTATAGATCGGCATGGCCGCGACGCGGGCAAGAACGTCGGTCGGGTCGACCGGTTCGATGTTCGACTTCATGGCGCGGTCGCTGATCGAGGTCCAGGTGCCGCTGCCCGCAGCCAGTGTCACACCCGAGGTGCCCAACGCATTGCTGACCAGTCGATAGCCGCCACTGGCGCGTACTTCGAACTTGTTCGGTCCGGTGGAGACGAAGCCGCTGGTGGTGCTTGCGTCCGCCCACAGGAAGGTGCCCTCGTCGCCATCGACGTCGCCAGTGGCCGCAACCCCCGAACATGCACCCAGTCCCGTGGCGCCCGTGGCCTGGCGCACATGTGCGCCAAATCCCGCTGCAAACGAGGCATAACCTCCGGCACAGTTGTTGTTGCCACCAACAGCGGCGGAATAGCTGCCGTGCGCGCTATTCGCGCGCCCACCGGCGGCGATGCTGTATAGGCCGGTCGTGACGTTCTGGGCACCGCCGACGACCGCCGACGAGAGGGCATTCGCCCGGTTGCTGCTGCCGCCCGCAACAATGGCGGACTCACCGGACACATCATTGGTGATGCCGCCGACAATGGTGGCGTAGCTCGCCGTCGCGGCACGGTTCGAAAGACCGCCGATCACAGTGGCGTAATTGCCACTGGCCGCGTTCGGCTCGGTGCGCAAGGGCGAGAAGCCGGGTTCGCTGAGGGGGATGGCTCCGCCACCCAAGACGATGGTTCCGCGAACGCTTCCGCCGATCGAATTGGAGCTACTCCCCCCGAGCACGTTGTTGGAGTTCGATGCGAAACTCAAGGTCAGTGCCGCGGTGCTGTTGGCCTTCAGGACGAGCGGCTGATTGTCGGTGGTACCGATGAAGTGGTTCGCGGGATTGGTACCGGAGTTGCCGGTCAGGGCCCAGCCGGCCACGGGAATCGACGCGCATGCGACCGCACCGTCGCTGTCGATGTTGCGGATGGCGCTGCCCGCCGGGCATGAGCCCGCGACCCGTCGCTGGACTTCGTTCGCGTCGATGTCGGCCGCGAGCACACTGCCGTTCGCGATGTGATCGCTGGTGACGCCGCCGCTGGCGATCGCGATCGTGCCGCTGCCGGTGATCGGTCCGCCGGTCAGGCCAGCGCCGGTGCCGACGCTGGTCACGCTGCCGCCACCGCCGGCGGCTTCGCAGGTCACCGTCCCGTCGGCATTGATCGCACGGATCGCCTGGCTCGCGGCACAGGCACTGCCGACGCGACGCTGGATCTGGCTGCTGTCGATGTCGGCGGACCCGATGCTGCCGTCGGCGATGCCGGCGCTGCCGACCGCGTTCGGGCTGACGCTGACGGCTTCGCCGGCCAGCCCGGCGATCTGCGCCTGCGGTGCCGGGCGGATCGGTGTGGTCGGGCTCAGGATCGTGAATCCGCCCATCGCACTGCCCGCACGCACACCGACCTCGAGTTCGAAGTCGTTGGCGTCGATCGCGCTGCCGAAGTCGAGGTCGACCGTGAACACGCCGTCGGTGACCACGACATCCTCGACGATGATCGGCGGCACCGGGGCGTTGTCGCTGAGCAGTGCAAAGCGCAGGTCATAGGTGCCGTTCGCCGGTGTGCCGGCATCGGACAAGCTGCCCTGGTAGGTGAACATGTTGCTGACCGCGAAGGCCGGGCCGGCAAGCGCCAGCAGGAAAGCGGAGTGGATCAGGTTGCGCATGGTCGGTGTCCTCTGGGGCTATTCGAAGCTGTCGTTGAACAAATGGTCAGGGCGCGGCGCCGCGGCGGCGTGGAAGCCCTGCTGGATCAGGGCGCCGTCGCCGTCGGTCTGACCGGCCACGCTCTGGCCGACGGTGGCGACGAGCACATAGCTGCCGCCCGTCGAACGCGCGCCGCCGCCGACCAGCGCCTGCTTGCTGATCCGGTAGGTACCGCCGGACGGCGCCTCGGCCCAGCTGGGTGCAGCCAGCCAGAGGCATTGCGCAAGAATCAGTGGTGGGATGGCCCGGCGTCGGCGCGTGTTGCGGTCTGTGGATCTGGTGCGTTGGGGCATGACGATTTCCCGGTCGTGTGGGGTGCTTCCACAGGGGATTCGGAAAACGCCCGCGAAACCCGCCATGACCGGTTCGGATGGCGGATCGCGTTCCGCCAGGCACACGACCGTCACGCATCCGACCGCTACGATCCAACCCGCCAGCGACTTCCCGGGCCGCTCACCCTCATGTCCATCGACGATTCCGACTTCGACCTGCTGCTCGCTGCGTTGCGCGACGGCAATACCCAGGCCTGGCCAAGCATGGTCCGGATGATCTATGACGACCTGCGCCGGCTCGCGCGTGCGCAGCTCGGCCATGGCGGACGCGACCGCACGATGAACACCACGGCGCTGGTGCACGAGTGTTATTTCCGGATGTCGGACGCAGCGCGCAAGTCGGTCGAGTCCAAGAACCATTTCTTCAATCTGGCCAGCCGCATCATGCGCCAGGTGCTGTGCGATTACGCGCGCGAACAGCTGGCGCTGAAACGTGGCGGCAACCAGCAGCGCGCGACCTTCGACGGTCTGGACATCGCGGTCGAGGAGGAGGCCCAGCAACTCGTCGAACTCGACCAGTTGCTGCGTGCGCTCGAAGCCGAAGACGCACGCCTGGCTCGTGTCTTCGAGCACCGCTACTTCGGCGGCCTGTCCGAGGAAGAATGCGCGGATGCGCTGAACGTCAGCGTCCGCACCGTGCAGCGCGACTGGAACAGCGCGCGCAAGTGGCTGGCCGAGCGTTATCCGCAACACTGATCCGGGTGCTTGCGAACCCGTTCCCGCATGCTAACCCGTGATTTTCAGGAGAAGAATCCCGATGAATACGCTGTCGCCCAAGTGTTTCCTGTTGCTCGCGCTCGCCGCCATGGCCCCGTTGGCCAGCGTCGCTCAACCTGCGAAGCGCCCGATCACCGCGCAGGATCTGTGGGCGGTCAAGCGCGTCGGCGCGCCAGCGCTATCGCCAGACGGCCGGCGCGCGGTCGTCAGCGTCCAGGAGTGGTCGATCGAGAAGAACAAGCCCAGCGCCAGCCTGTGGCTGGTCGATGTGGCCGACGGTGACACCCGCAGACTGACCGCCGGTGGCAGCAGCGATGCGTCTGCGGCCTGGAGCCCGGACGGCCGCCGCGTCGCCTTCGTCAGCAAGCGCGGCGAGGACGAGATGGCGGCGTTGTATGTCATCCCGGTCGACGGCGGCGAAGCCGAGAAGCTGGTGGAGCTGCCTTGGGGCGTGGCCGCACCGCAGTGGCTGCCGGACGGCAAGGGCATCGTGTTCGCGACCCAAGCCATCCCGGAGCTTGCGGGCACGTTCGCCAAGACCGATCTGGCGGCGATGAAGAAGGAGGCCAAGCGTCGCAAGGACTCGAAGATGACGGCCTACGTCACCGAGTACCGGCAATACCGTTTCTTCGACAAGAACCTCACCGACAACCTCGCCAACCGCCTGCTGAAGATCGACGTGGCCAGCAAGGTCTTGACCGACCTCACGCCGAAATACGACCGCCTGTTCTCGCCCTCGGGTGAAGTCCGTTTCGACATCGCGCCCGATGGCCGCCACGTGGCGCTGGCGCTCAATTCGGTACCGCCGCCGTATGCCGAGCAGCCCAACAGCGACATCGTGCTGGTGCCCACCGACGGCAGCGGCGCATTCACCAACCTCACCGCCGACAATCCCTACAGCGACGACAACCCGCAGTTCGCACCGGACGGCCGCTCGGTGCTGTACACGCGCGTCGCGACTGCCAACAGCATGGGCGAGCTGCGGCGTTTGTGGCGGGTGTCGCTGGCGGATCGCACGACCACACCGCTGTCGGCCGGCATCGACCTGAGCATCGACGACATCGCGTTTTCCGCCGATGGCCGGCGTCTGTGGTTTCAGGCCGAAGATCGTGGCCGAGTGCCGGTGTTCACCTTGAACATCGACGGCACCGGATTCGCCAAACGCGTTGCGGAAGGCAGCAACACCGAGCTCGACAGCGCCAACGGCCGGCTGGTCTTCCTCAACGAAACCGCCAGCCGTGCGCCGGAACTCTTCGCACTCGACGCTTCAAGCGGCAAGCCGCGCCAGCTCACCCATTTCAACGACGCGCTGTTCGCCGGCCTCGACCTCGGCAAGGTCGAATCGCACGAGTTCAAGGGTGCGGGCGGCGACACCGTGCAGCTGTGGCTGGTCTACCCGCCCGGCTTCGATGCGATGAAGAAGTATCCGCTGGTGCAACTGCTGCATGGCGGCCCGCACACGATGAATCGTGATGCCTTCAGCTATCGCTGGAACAGCCATGTCTTCGCCAGCCCGGGTTACGTCGTGGCGTGGGTGAATCGGCACGGTTCCACCGGCTTCGGCGAAGCCTTCGCGCGCAGCATCAACGGCGCCTGGGGCGACAAGCCGACCGAGGACATCCTCAAGGCCAACGACTACCTGTTCGCCACCGTGCCGGCCATCGACCGCGACAAGGTCGCCGCCGCCGGGGGCAGCTACGGGGGTTACCTCGCCACCTGGTTGATGGGCCACACCAAGGCGTTCAAGACCTTCGTCAACCATGCCGGCGTGAGCGACTTCGTCGGTCAGTACGGCGCCGACACCACGACCTACGGTTTCACCAGGGAGGTGCTGGGCGGCACGCCCTGGGACGGCCCGGAGGCCATGCAACGCAACAATCCGGTTTCCTATGCCGCCAACTTCTCGACACCGATGCTGATCATCCACGGCGAGAAGGATTACCGCGTGCCCTACGGCCAGGGCATCGCCCTGTACGGCATCCTGCAAAGCATGCGTGTGCCGTCGCGGCTGGTGGTGTTTCCGGACGAGAACCACTGGATCCTGACGCCGCAGAACGCGATCTATTGGAACTACGAAGTGCAAAGCTGGCTGGCGCGCTATATCGGCGGCGCGCCGATGGCGAAGCCGGAGTTCGGCGCGAACGGCGACTAGGCGCTCGCGCCGGGCGCACTTCAATCGATGCGGATACGGGTGTTCGCAGGGCGCTGCATCGTGTTCTGTTGCACTGCAAAACGGCCACTTGAAACGTACGTTTGATTCGTGACGGAGTTCGCACTATCTTCGGTTTGCCGTCAGCGAGGCGACCAAGACCGGGCGACGGCATCCACGCACACATCACGGGGGAGGCCCATGATCCGTTCCGCTTTCGCGCGTCTGCTGTTCGCGTTGGTCCTGCTGGGCATCGTCCCGGCCGCGTCCGCGCAATCCGATTACACGAAGACCCGTCATCCGATCGTGCTTGTGCACGGCCTGCTCGGCTTCGATTCGCTGTTCGGCGTCTACGACTACTGGTACGGCGTGCCGTCCGACCTGCGGTCCGGCGGTGCCAAGGTGTTCGTCGCCAATGTCTCGTCGTCGAACTACACCGAAGTGCGCGGCGAGCAACTGATCCGCGACCTGCTGAACCTGCGTGCCGTCTACGGCTACCAGAAGTTCAACCTGATCGGTCACAGCCATGGCGGTCCGACCGCGCGTTACGTGGCCTCGGTGCGGCCGGATCTGGTCGCCTCGGTGACTTCGATCGGTTCGCCGCACACCGGCAGCAAGGTCGCCGATGCGCTGGCCACCACCTTGCCGGAAGGTTCGCCGTTGCGGCCGCTGGTGGCCGGCTTCGTCGACGCCCTGTCGGGTCTGATCGAATTCCTGTCCGGCGACGATGATCCGCAGTACGCCCTCGGCGCACTCGCATCGCTGTCGTCTTCGGGCTCGGCCGCCTTCAACGCCCGCCATCCGCAAGGCATGCCGAGTTATCGCTGCGGCCAGGGCGCGAGCAGCGTCAACGGCGTGCGTTATTACTCGTGGGGCGGTACGTCGGTGCTGACCAATGTGTTCGATGCCAGCGACGCAATGATGGGCGCAGGCGCGCTGTTCTTCGGCTTCGAACAGAACGACGGCCTGGTTGGCCAGTGCTCGTCGCACCTCGGCGTGGTGCTGCGCGACGACTACGGCTGGAACCACCTCGACGAGGTCAACCAGATCTTCGGCCTGCGCGGTCTGTTCGCATCGAACCCGGTGTCGGTCATCCGCACCCAGGCGAACCGGCTGAAGAACGCCGGGCTCTGATCGAGGCCGCGATGTTTCCGATCCGCAACACGGCCCGGCATCGTCCGGGCCGTCTTGTTCTGGCGAGTGCGGTCCTGCTCGCGCTCGGCGCTTTGGTCGCGTGGTGGCAGTCGCGCGACGCGGTCACGACGGATGCGAAGACCACGCCAGCGACAGCGGCCGACGAAGGCGGACGCGACGACGCAACGGCGGAAACGGTCGCAGCACCGACCCCATCGACGGCACGCACGCGCACGAGCGCGACAACCACGACCGCGGACTGGCCCGCTTCGCTGCGCGACAGCGAACCCGACGGCGCCGTCACGCTGGACGCCCAGGGACGCGTGCAACCCAGTCTCGAACTGCGGCGCCTGTTCGACTACTTCCTGAGTGCGCTCGGCGAGCGCGATGTCACCGCGATCCGGACGCTGTTGCTCGATCACGTGCGTGCCTTGCACGGCGACACGGTGGCCGCCGAGGTCGCCGCGCTGTTCGATCGTTATGTCGACTACCAGCAGGCGCTGGCAGCGATGCAGGCACCGCCCGGCGAGTCGTTGCGCGCGCGCCTCGAACGCGTGCGCGACCTGCGCCGGCGCCTGCTCGATCCGGCGATGGCCGACGCATTCTTCGGCGATGAAGAACGCTACACCGCGTACACGCTCGACCATCGCGAGCTGATGGCCGACACCACCCTCGACGACACGACCCGCGCCGAACGATTGCGGGAACTCGATGCACGCCTGTCGCCCGTACAGCGCGCCAGCCGTCAGGAAACGAATGTGGCCGTGCTCGTCGACGAACAGAACCGGCAGTTCGACGCGCTGCGTCTTGATCCGGCCCAGCGCCAGGCCGAACGCGAAGCCCTGTTCGGCGCCGAAGCGGCCGCACGACTGGCGCAGGCCGATGCCGAAGTCGCGGCCTGGGACGCCCGCGTCGCACGGTATGTCCAGGCCCGCGACGCGATTCGTGCCGACGCACGCCTCGATGCAGCCGCACGCGAACGCGCGATCACATCGCTGCGCGCGAGCAGCTTCGACGCGGCCGAGCAACGCCGCATCGGTTCGCTGGAGGCGATCGGGCAGTTGCAGTCGCCCTAGAATCCGGCGATGGACACCTTTGCCTATTCGCTCGTCACCGAATCCTTCAATGTCGTCGACGGCCAGAGTTTCGGCGGATTGGCCGGCGCAATGGCGGCCTTGCGCGCCATCGCTGCAAGCGGCGACGCCGAAATCCTGATCACCGACGCGATCGGCGACGGGCGCGTCCAGGCGCTGGCGGCGGAAGCCGACGTGCCGGTGCGGGTGCTCGACGCCACAGGGCTCGACTACGACGCGCAAAAGAACCGCGCCGCCGCGGCCGCCCGCGGGCGTTACCTGGTCTTCCTCGACGGCGATTGCCGACCGCTGCGTGAGGACTGGCTGGAAACGCTGACGGCGCCGTTGCGCGACGGCACCGCCGACGCGGTCGGCGGACTGACGCTGTACGACGACACCAGTCCAAGCGGCATCGCCGCGACGGTCATGGACTTCGGCTACGTCTGGGATCAACCGGACGGGCGCCTCGGCTGCTACACCTCCAACAATGTCGCCTTCCTGCGCAGCCTGCGTTGCGAACTGCCGGTCGCGGAGGACAGCGGCCTGCGCTGCAACTGCTATGCGCATGCGCAGGCGCTGTTGCGCGACGGCCATCGCCTGCGTTTCGCGGCCGACGCGGTGGTCCTGCACGAACCGCCCGACGTCGCCAAGGAACGGTATCGCCGCGGCTGGGACCTGGTCGCCGCATGCTGGTCGAACCCGCTCCAGATCGAAGCCGCGCAGCTCCATCCGACCGAGGCCGCCTTCCATTGGCAGCTGCGGCGCCTGCAACACCTCGACGCGGTCCGCGTGCGTCTGGCGCCGACTGCGGTCGGCATCGACGACACGAACCGGGACTCCGTGTTGCGCGAGATCGCGCGCCTGCGGCGAATGGAAGCGATCGGCCTCCGCGATGCGCTGCTCGCAGGCGAATCCGACGGCCGAAATGCCGCGGCGCGTACGGCGTTCGCACTTTGGCAGGCGGCACGCCAAAGCGCCGGCGCGACTTGAATCGGACGCAGCGGTCGAGGACCGACGGTCGACCTAGAACGGCCGCGCATCCAGATCGACATTGCCGCCGCTGAGCAGCACGCCGACGCGTTGCCCGCGAAAGCGGTCGCGGTGCGCACACAGCACCGCGTAGGTGATCGCGGAACTCGGTTCGACGACGAGCTTGAGCCGCTCCCAGAGTCGGCGCATCGCCACACGCACGGCAGC
>JAKJFE010000126.1 GCA_022705045.1 Pseudomonadota bacterium
ACAACGCCATGTACGCGCTGCTGGACGAAGGTGATGAGATCCTGATCCCGACGCCGTACTGGACCAGCTACGTCGACATCGCCGACATCCTCGGCGCCAAGGCGACGTTGCTGTATTGTGGTCCCGAACAGAACTACAAGCTCACGCCGGACCAGTTGCGCGAGGCGCTGAAGTCGAAGCCCAAGGCGATCCTGTTCAACAACCCGTCGAACCCGACCGGCATGGTCTACGACCACGCCGAAGTGCGTGCGCTGGCCGACGTGCTGGTCGATGCGCCGGACACCTGGATCATCTCGGACGACATCTACAACCGCATGATCTTCGACGGTCTCGGTTATGCGCATCTCGTGAAGGCGCGCCCGGAACTGCGCGACCGCACCATCCTGCTCGATTCGATCTCGAAGACCTATGGCATGCCGGGCTGGCGCGTCGGCATGGTTGCCGCACCGAGCATGGTCGCGCAGGCGCTCGTGAACCTGAATTCGAATGCGATCACCAATCTGCCGGAAGTCGTGAATGCCGCCGCGGTGGCCGCATTCGCCGGACCGCAGGACGTCCCGGAACAGAAGTGCAAGGAATTCCAGGGCAAGCGTGATCAGGTCCTGGCTGCATTTGCGGCCATCCCGGGCGTGAACTGCCCGAAGCCGCAGGGCGCGTTCTACGTGTTCCCGGATATTTCCTGCGCGTTCGGCAAATCGCACAACGGCAAGCGCATCGATACCGATGTCGATTTCTGCAACGCCTTGCTGGAAGCGAAGGGCGTCGCTTGCGTGCCGGGTTCGGCCTTCGGCGAGCCGCGCGCGATCCGCATCAGCTACACCTGTCCGACTGCGCAATTACCCGATGGTCTGAAGCGCATCCAGGATTTCTTTGCTGAAATGTCCTGAGTTCCATACGTCCTCCCTTTCGACTGCTTTCCAGGAATCGTTGCCATGAAGAAGCCCGTCCGTGTTGCCGTCACCGGTGCTGCCGGCCAGATCGGTTATTCGCTGCTGTATCGCATCGCCTCGGGCGAAATGCTCGGCAAGGACCAGCCGGTCATTCTGCAGATGCTGGAACTGCCGATGGACAAGGCCCAGGCTGCGTTGAAGGGCTGCATGATGGAACTCGAAGACTGCGCCTTCCCGCTGCTCGCCGGCATGGTCGGTACCGCCGATCCGAAAGAAGCCTTCCGTGACGCCGATGTCGCGTTGCTCGTGGGCGCGCGTCCGCGTGGCCCGGGCATGGAGCGCAAGGACCTGCTGCTCGAAAACGCCAAGATCTTCACCGAGCAGGGCCGCGCGATGAATGAAACCGCGAGCCGCGACATCAAGGTGCTGGTGGTCGGCAATCCGGCCAACACCAATGCCTACATCGCGATGAAGTCGGCGCCGGACCTGCCGAAGAAGAACTTCACCGCGATGCTGCGCCTCGACCACAATCGTGCGCTGAGCCAGCTCGCCGCCAAGGCGAACGTGGCCGTGGCCGACATCGAGAAGTTGATCGTGTGGGGCAATCACTCGCCGACCATGTACCCGGACTACCGGTTCGCCACGGCCGGCGGCAAGTCGCTGAAGGACCTGATCAACGACGAGAGCTGGAACCGCGACACCTTCATTCCGAAGGTCGGCAAGCGCGGCGCCGCGATCATCGAGGCGCGTGGCCTGTCGTCGGCCGCTTCGGCGGCGAACGCCGCCATCGACCATGTCCGTGACTGGGTGCTCGGCACGAACGGCAAGTGGGTCACGATGGGCGTGCCGTCGGACGGCAGCTACGGCATTCCGGAAGACGTGATGTACGGCGTGCCGGTGACCTGCGCGAACGGCGAATACACCCGCATCAAGGACGTCGCCATCGACGAGTACAGTCGCTCGATGATGGACAAGACCCTCGCCGAACTCGAAGAAGAGCGCGCCGGCGTGGCGCATCTGCTGTAAGCATTGAAGCGGCCTTCGGGCCGCTTCTTCCATGGAGAACACGATGACGAATTCCGCAGGCGCCAAGTTCCGCGCCGCCCTTGCCGCCGAGAAGCCGCTGCAGGTGATCGGTGCGATCAATGCCAACCATGCGCTGCTCGCGAAGCGGGCAGGGTACAAGGCGATCTATCTGTCTGGCGGCGGTGTCGCCGCGGGCTCGCTCGGCATGCCCGACCTCGGCATCAACACGATGGACGACGTGCTGATCGATTGCCGTCGCATCACCGATGTCTGCGACCTGCCGCTGATGGTCGACATCGACACCGGCTTCGGGCCGAGTGCATTCAACATCGCGCGCACGGTGAAATCGCTGATCAAGGCCGGCGCGGCCGCCTGCCACATCGAGGACCAGGTCGGCGCCAAGCGTTGCGGCCACCGTCCCGGCAAGGAAATCGTCTCTGCCGACGAGATGGTCGATCGCGTCAAGGCCGCGGCCGATGCCAAGACCGATCCCGACTTCTTCCTGATCGCGCGCACCGATGCGATCGCGGTCGACGGTGTCGATGCCGCGATCGAGCGCGCGCAGCGCTGCGTCGAGGCCGGCGCCGACGGCATCTTCGCCGAAGCCGCCTACGACCTGCCGACCTACAAGCGCTTCGTCGATGCGGTGAAGGTGCCGGTGCTCGCCAACATCACCGAGTTCGGCAAGACGCCGCTGTTCACTCGCGATGAACTCGCGTCGGTCGGCGTCGGCATCCAGCTCTATCCGCTGTCCGCATTCCGCGCCATGAACAAGGCCGCCGAAGCCGTCTACACCGCGATCCGCCGTGACGGCCACCAGCAGTCGGTGATCGAGCTGATGCAGACGCGCGACGAACTCTACGACCGCATCGGCTACCACGCCTACGAAAACGCGCTCGACGCGCTGTTCGCGAAGAAAAAGTAACGGGAATCACGATCATGTCCACCTCCGAATCCGGCACCACCGCGTTCAAGCCCAAGAAGTCCGTCGCGCTGTCCGGCGTCGCCGCCGGCAATACCGCGATCTGCACGGTTGGCCGCTCCGGCAACGACCTGCATTACCGCGGCTACGACATCAAGGATCTGGCCGAGCAGGCGACGTTCGAAGAAGTCGCGCACCTGCTCGTGCACGAGCACCTGCCGACGCGTTCGGAACTCGCCGCGTACAAGGCCAAGCTCAAGCGCCTGCGCGGCCTGCCGCCGCAGGTGCAGGATGCGCTCGAACTGCTGCCGGCGAACACGCACCCGATGGACGTGATGCGTACCGGCTGCTCGGTGCTCGGCACGGTGTTGCCGGAGAAGGACACGCGCCCGATCAACGAGGCGCGCGACATCGCCGACCGCCTGATGGCGAGCTTCGGCTCGATGCTGCTGTACTGGTATCACTTCAGCCATAACGGCCGTCGGATCGAGACCGAGACCGACGACGATTCGATCGCGGCGCACTTCCTGCACCTGCTGCATGGCGAGACGCCGAGCGAGTTGCACGCGCGCGCGCTCGACCAGTCGCTGATCCTGTACGCCGAGCACGAGTTCAACGCCAGCACGTTCACGTCGCGCGTCATCGCCGGCACCGGCTCCGATTTCCATTCGGCGATCACCGGCGCCATTGGCGCCCTGCGCGGCCCGAAGCACGGCGGCGCGAACGAAGTGGCGATGGACATCATCGCGCGTTACCGCTCGGCGGACGAAGCCGAAGTCGACATTCGTTCGCGCATGGAGCGCAAGGAAATCATCATCGGCTTCGGCCATCCGGTCTACACCATCGGCGATCCGCGCAACCCGATCATCAAGTCGATCTCGAAGCGTCTTTGCGCCGAGGGTGGCAACAACCGCCTGTTCGACGTCAGCGAGCGCATCGAGACCCTGATGATGGACATCAAGAAGATGTTCCCGAACCTCGACTGGTACAGCGCCAGTGCGTATCACATGATGGGCGTGCCGACGCCGATGTTCACGCCGCTGTTCGTGATCGCGCGCACCTCGGGTTGGAGTGCGCACATCATCGAGCAGCGCATCGACGGCAAGATCATCCGCCCGAACGCGAACTACATCGGTCCGGACGACCGCGACTACGTCGGCATCGACCATCGTTGAAGCCAGCGCGGTCGCTCGATGCGCCAGGGATGGCGCATCGACCCAGCGAGTGGCAGATGCGGTTGAAGCCGGTGCGGTGCAAAGTGCGGGCTTTCCCGGGAGTCACAGATGCGTGGTCTGCTTGCGTTGCTGATGTTCGCCATGGCGATGCCGGTTGCGGCATCCGAACCGATCGACACCTTGGTTGCCGCAGAGCGCGAGTTCGCCGCGAGCTCGCCCAGAATGGGCGTGAAGGCCGCCTTCCTCGGTGTGCTGGACGAGGACGCGGTGCTGTTTCGACCCGGTCCCGTCGATGCACGCGACTGGTATGCGGCGCGTCCGGATGTCGCGCCCTTCACGCTGGAATGGGCGCCGGAAGCGGGCGAGGCGACGACCGACTTCGGTTACACCTATGGTCCGTATCGACTGACGCCCCGCGATGCCGAGGGCCGCGATGGCGATCCGGTGGGCGGGCATTTCTTCTCGATCTGGGTGCGTGATGCCGACCAGCCCTGGCGCTTGCTGTTCGATCAGGGTGTGTCGCATGCCTTGGTCGACTTTCCAACGGAAGCCAAGCAAAGGGGTGTCGATCAACCTGTTGCGGGTGGCGAGCACGACGACCTCGCCGCGCGTGACGCAAAATTGAACGCATTGCTTGCCGAACCGCATGATGTTGCGGCGATTCGTCCGCATTTGTGCGCCGACGCCATCGTGCTGCGCAGCGGACAACCGCCGATGTCGCGTGATCATGGCGTGGCGCTTGCGCCGATGCGTGCGCTCGCCCAACGCACGCATCTGCGCCTGTCGGCGGATGGACGCCTCGCTGCGACGACCGGCATCGCCGAGAGCACGCCGCCGCAGACCTACCAGCGTGCGTGGCGGCACGCGTCAGGCGGCTGGTGCGTGGCCGTCGATCTGGTCGGCGACTGAACCGGCGCGGTTCCGCCTATCATCGCCGCGTCCCGGGAGGATGACGATGGCGAGCCGCAGCGAGATTCGATATGTGCCCATCGACGCGGAGTTGCGGCGTCGCTTCGACGATTGCGCGCCCGGTGCCTTGTCCCGGCGCACGTCTGCATGGTTGCGCGGCCAAGGCCTGGCCATGCTGCAATGGCTGGTCATCGGCGGCATCGGCCTGCTTGGCGTCCATGTCTGGCGCTGGCCGGCGCTGAACCTGTTGCTGGTCTGGCTGGCCGGAATTGCGGTTGGCATCGTTGGCGATGCCTTCAAATGGCTGGTCGCACGCCAGCGCCTGATTCGACAAATGGAACGCTTCAGCGACGACCAATTCGTCTGGGCGATGGTCATGGCCTTGCAGAAGAACGAAAGCCGGATCCGCGAGGAGGCCCTGCATCGCCATCGTCCCGGGTTCGGCTTGGCGCTCGACCTGATCTTCGGTGCACTCGCCACCGCACTGTTCCTCGCATGGTTCCGCCACCAGGGGATCGACATCATCGAGGTCGTGCGCACCGACGTCGCCCTGCAGCGGGCGTTGATGGCGGTGGCGGCCACCCCCTTGATCGGTCTCGTCGCCGGGTTGGCCACGCTGGCGGCGTCACGCGATGCGGACATCGACTACCAGGCGGGTGGTCGCGGTGTCGGACTGTTCTTCGTCCTGTTCGCCTTCATGTTTTTCAGCGACAAGGGCGGCGATGCCGTGCGCTCTCTCGTGGTGTTCGTGAATGCCGCGACCATTGCGGTTGCGCTGCTGGCAGGGTTCGGGCTCTGGCTGATGGCGCGCGAGCGCGACTGGCTGGCCCATCACCTTGGTGCTGCAGATTCCTTGGTACCGCGCGTGTAGGCGAGCCACAGCCACTCGATCAACAGGGTCGTGGCGATCATGAGTGCCGCAATGCCGTAGGCGAAGATCAAGGCCTGCCAGCGTGCGGCTTCGACCGTCGGTGCCGCCGCATTGCGCCACAGATAACGCACCAGTTCCCGCGGCGTGGTCTCGCTGCGCGGGCCCTGCTGCACGATCCAGGTTTGCAGGATCAGCGGCATGCGCTGCCAGAAATCGCCCGCGCGTTGCCACCACGGATGTGCGGTGACTGCGGTGCGGCCTTGCTCGACCAGATTCGGCGCCCACCGCGCGATCAGGTGCTCGGCATCGGTCAATGACAGGCGCTGGTCGGCATCGGCGATGCCGAGCGGCTTGCCGGCTTCCAGCGCAGCCTGCAACACCAGTTCCTGCGCGCCGTGTTCGAGGGCCTTCGCCAAGGTTTGAATGGTGCCGACCTGCAGGGCCGTCGTCGTCGTTGCGATCACCAGCATCACGATGCCGCCGATGCGCATCAGCGCCGCCATCCACGGCGGCCCGCGTTCACCGCGCACATGCCAGCCGAACATCCGGCCGATCCGATGGAGCAGCCACGCGCCAACAAGCACAGCCGTGCCGCCGATCAATGCCTGCAGCATGAAGGTCGAGCTGTATTGCAGCACCAGGTCCAGCATCGCGATCAGTCCAGCACGGTGATCTCGGCAAGGTACATCAGTTCACAGGCGCCCTGGCCGCCGTCGTCGCGACTCAGCGAACTGCGCCAGCGCCAGCCGTCCGGGCGCGTGGCTTCGACGAGTACACCCTTCGCACGGACACGCTGTCCCGCACGCAACGCCGCGACCTGACGTGCGACCACGGCATTCGCCGGAATCACGTGCACGTTGGCGGCCGAGCGGGTGATTTCATCGGCCGGTATCGGCGGCGCATCGCGCCAGCGCCAGGTGAGGAAACGCGCGGACTGCGCCAGCCCAAGCTGTTCGATGATCGCGGTGTCGGACATGCGGCCCCAGCCGATGCCGAGGTCGTAAGGGGCGAGCGCCGATTCCGCGTCGAAGCGATACCGCGAGACCAGCAGGACGCGTGCCTCGAAGGCGAAGTCCGCGAGCGGTTGCAGGGTGAAATCGTCACGCACGATCGGCGCCGGTTGGGCCGGTTCGCGCTGCTGCGGTTCGTTCGTGACCAGCACGCCCGGCGGACGGGCCAGAGGTCGATGCGCGTAGAGATCCCAAGCCTGATGAATACCGAGCAGCAAGATCGCCGCGATAACGACGCGTCGCCCCATCAATCCGATTCCAGTCGCAACCTCGAGCCGTACTGTAGCTGGAAGTTCTGGAACGCATACCGCGTGCGGCGTTGCGGTTTGCAGTCGAGTCGCTGCACATGGTCGCGCAGGTCGCGTTCGATCATGGCCTGTGGCGCGGAATCCAGTGCCGCGAACGTGCCAGGTCGGCCTTGCTCATCAATTTCCACGAGGTATTCGACCAGTCCATCGACTGGCTGGCGAACCGGCTCGTTGTGGCGAATGGGCAGCTCGGTCAGCTTGCAGTCGTCCTCGTCGTCGATCCAGTCCGGATGTCGAGGTTCATTCCGCCGAACGCCCGCTTCGTAGCTTGGTCCGTGCATTGTCGAGCAAAGTCATCAGCCGCGACTCGATGGCGTCTTCGCGATCACGCCCGATGCGCGCATACAAGTCGTTGAGCAGGGCCAGTCGAAACTGGATTTGCCGACCGCTCCGCTTTTCGGTCGGTCGAACAAAATGCGTATACACCTGCGCCCAGCCCATCGCCTCCATGTCGTCGCCGATGGCGGCATAGGTCAGCGCGACCTTGTAGGCCGCGGTCAGGCGTCCGCCGTCGAAGGCACGTGTCAGCCATTTCAGCGCCTTGCCGGGATCGTAGGCGAACACCGCCGCACCCTTGCGGCTCGATTGGCGATGCAGCGAACCGACGTCGTACATCGCAAACGAATTGCCTGCGTCTGCCGCCGCCTGCAACCGTGCCGCCGCAGCTTTTGTCGCATCGTCATCTTTGGCACGGATCACCAGCATCAAATCTGCCGGCGCAATCGCATGTTCCGTTTCCGCAGCGAGAACGACTGCCGACGGGGCGGCAATCAGCAATGCGGCCATCAGGCTCAGTGTGCGCAGGAGAGTCATCGTTGGGCATTCCATGCAGTTGGCGATGTGGGTCCGAGTCTAACCAGTGGCGATGTCAGTCATGTGAGAAACCACTCGCAATCGCCAACAGCAAAAAGGCCGCCTCGCGGCGGCCTTTTTGTCTTCGCGTTGGCGTGCGGGTTACGCGGCCTTGGCGAGCTGGCGCAGGACGTAGTGGAGCAGGCCGCCGTGGCGGTAGAACTCGACTTCCTTCGGCGTCAGCAGCAGCACCTTGACCTTGAAGCGCTTGTCGGCGCCCTCAGTCTTGGCGACCACTTCGATTTCCTTCGCGGCGCCGTCATTCAGACCGGCGATCTCGAAGGTTTCCTTGCCGGTGAGGCCCAGCGTCTGCGCGTTCTGGCCGTCCATGAACTGCAGCGGCAGCACGCCCATGCCGACCAGGTTCGAGCGGTGGATGCGTTCGAAGCTTTCGGCGATGACCGCCTTCACGCCGAGCAGCATCGTGCCCTTGGCGGCCCAGTCACGCGAGGAGCCAGTGCCGTATTCCTTGCCGGCCACGACCACGAGCGGCGTGCCTTCCTGCTTGTAGCGCATCGCGGCGTCGTAGATCGACAGCTTGTCGCCGCTCGGCACGTGGATCGTGTTGCCGCCTTCTTCGCCGCCGAGCATCAGGTTCTTGATGCGGATGTTGGCGAAGGTGCCGCGCACCATCACGTCATCGTTGCCGCGACGGGCACCGTAGGAGTTGAAGTCGGCCTTGACCACGCCGCGCCCTTGCAGGAAAGCACCAGCCGGCGAGGTCGCCTTGATGTCGCCCGCCGGCGAGATGTGGTCGGTGGTGATCGAGTCGCCGAACACGCCGAGCACACGCGCGCCGTGGATGTCGTTGATCTTGCCGACATTCATGGTCATGCCTTCGAAGTACGGCGGATGCTTGATGTAGGTCGACTCGTCCCACTGGTAGCGGTC